>NZ_JACAPM010000032.1:0-352547 GCF_013385695.1 Pseudomonas sp. D8002 | reverse complement strand
GATGACTTTGCCGGACGGATACGGCTATCTATCTCGCGCTGTACGTTGCTTCGCTGACTGACGATCTGGGCGACCGATCCACTCAGTTCGAAGGACGGGATATAGGTTTGCCGGTACTGTCTCCCCAATAGATCATGCTGGGGATGTTTGATCTCGATCAACGCAAGGTTGCCGGTAGCCTTGGCTGCCATTAGGAAGTCGGAATACTGCCCACCCCGACCACTAAAATTCTTACCGCCTACGTAGGGTTGGTCGGCAATTTTCTTAACGGGGTATCCGAAGGCCATGTCGAGAATAAATGGGTTTCCGCTGAGGAAGCTCTGCCATTTCGGCTCCGCAACGTTGCTTTCCATCATTTTTTTATAGACGTCAATGAGCTGGCCAAGGGTGACCAGTTCAATCTCCGCCTTCAGGTTGTAGAGAGTGTGTGGTGCGGATTTCGCCAGGGTAGGGACGCTCTGTTGCGCCAGCTTGACTGCCTGCTGCTGATCATTAGATGAAAGAGTAGGCGTCGCCGACCCCAATGAAACTAAGCTAGCAAGCAGATCCGGAGGTAGCTTTCGTGCCTTGGCTGGGTACAGCTCCGGCGCTGCCTGATGCAGCAAGCTGGTGTAACAGACGAGTTTTTTGTCCGCTGCAGTCTCTCGCTGATGTCGCTGCGTCAATCGATCCAAGCTCTTCTTCAGACGGTCAAGAAGATCAACTCCAATGTAGAACTCGTTGCCCTTAACCTTTGCAGCGTTGCTACCAGTACCGCCGTGCAGGATGAGCGTGTCCACTCCCTCCAACGGACTCAGCGCGTTTACTAGGTATCGGTATTCGTAATGAAAACCTAGGCCGTATCGCCAATCCTTTGATAACCCAGCTGGTATACCGCTAAGCAGCTCATCGACTTCGTACTCATCGGTCGGATGTGTATAAGGCTGGTAAACGGGTCTGGTAATGATGATCGAAGTGATGGCTTCGTACTTGGGCTGAGCGTATTCAGGATGTTCAAACCGAGCATTGATGGGATAAAGAGTCAGATACTCCGGAGCCACCTCCAAAATCAGATGCCAACCAGGCGCATCATCTAACAGAGCGACATCGCTGTAGTAGACACGAGACGTCCCATAGATCTCGTCGCTAATCGACTCATACTCCTCTCCTAATTCGACGGCCTTAAGCTCCTCCTCGGTCAGCACCACTGCGTCACTAAGATCAATACGAAGGAAAGGCCCTCCGTCGGTGCGCTGCTGCATGGCGTATTGAGAGGGGCGCATAGAAGGCATTGGCGATCATCCTTGGTCGTAGGGCATCTTTATAGATCGATTTGGAACTAGGGATGTAATTCCACGATAGGCGACTAGCCATACCCATCTAAAAGGGGATTGGGTCGTCGAATAGTACAGATGCTTTTCTCGGCACTTGCGGAACGATCAAGGGCGACACCACGAAGAGATTGACGATGTCCTCTCTATCCATGAAGAGGATCTGACTCCGCTTGGATTGATCGAGCTTGCCACCGATCCAGTTTCTAGCAGCCTTGGTGATTTCTCCACCCGCGACGATGAAAGCGTGATCGACCAAGACGCGTTTGCTGAGCTCTGAATCAAAGATTTCGTGGCCCAACATCATCAGCACCTGGTTATGGATCTCGGCGACGTTGGCTTGTCCTCCCTTCGTCACTCCGGAGGAATCTAGTTTTCCCTTCTTCACTTGGATGCCAAAGTAGATGACGTGCTGGGTGGGAAGCGTGAACTTCATCCAGATGTCTTTCCCATACTCCAAGGCTTTGTCTTTGTGCCCTGTAGATGTGATCCGAGCGAATCCTAACTGCCTGAACAGAGGAAGCAGGACATGCTCAATCAGATCGTCCTCTGAGCACTGATCAAGGTACAAGATCAGCTGATTTTTCTTCTCAATTTCTGCGGCAGAAAGAGGACGGTGGGGGCTCGCGGATTCATTTCCTATTGCGCCGGTGCGGCAGTGACGCAGATAGCACTGGTCGTCATCTGCAAAGAATGCCTCAAAGCCCTCGCGCTTGATCGCTCCGTTTATTGCCATGAGCGCGTTCAAGCGGGGCGGCTTCTCGTTGAAGGCATCTTCATTATCCATGAGAAGGCGAATCACACGGAGCATTGCATCTGGTGGCATCGACGGATTTGAGCTTGGAAAATCCAGGATTTTTTGAAGGACATCCGCAACCCAGAATCGGCGCGTTGAGCCGTCATGGACGAAATCTGTGTCGGCGTCCCTGAAGAACCGAGTCAAATTGGGGCCGGTGAGGTAGCGGAAATAGCCTTCTGTGTTGTCCCCGCAGATTAGCTCCGCGACTTGCTCTGTCGTGCGCGCTTTCCATTTCATGCTTCGCCCCACTCTTCAGCCCAATCCAAATGGTTGATCCGTGCTCTGATCAGGATAACCCGTTCCCTCGGTACATTGGCGCAAACATGCCGGCAATAATCCTGGCGTCGAGCAAGGCGTGGTGAGGCAGTTCCTCACCCTCGCTAGTCGGAGTAAGTGTCGTTGCGTCAGTAGGAAAGTTACGAACGATTCTGGGCCATCGCCCGCCGTCATAGACTAGATCGCAAAAAAGCTCCCAGTCGTACTGGGGAGCATCAGTGACGATCTCGACCTCCTTTTTGAACGACGTCAGAAACCTGAGCAGCGACATCCTGGCTTCAACAATGGGCAATGCGTAGCTCCCACCCCACAGCTGCGGAAGCACGATTTCCTTAACGAAATCACTGCAGTCTTCTTCTTGCCAAGCATCGAGCAATTCCACGTAGAATTCGCGCCCATCCTCAGCCACCAATGCGAGTGATATCAGCTTCGCAGCCGCCGAGAGCTGGGAAAACTCGCAATCAAGAAAGAGCCTCACTTGCTAGAACTCCGTAATGACTAGGGCTCGCCTGGATATGGCGCAGGAAGGTCAGCTATGGGAAATGGCCCTCGAGCATCTTGGCTCAGACGGACTCCTCCAAGCGGTCATAGAAATGTGGAGCCGCGCCGCCCCTCCACCCAGACCATTGGTTGAACACCTGTCCACCAATGAGGTGAGTCAGGACGTCTTGAGCATACTGAAAATTGCCCAGCAGCGGGTAGGTGCCATCGTGCCAGGTCGAACGCCTGATGCAGGCACAGTCACGCTGTACGCTCGTCACGCTAGCAACTTAGTTGATGGGCTCATTACACTGCTGCCAAAGGCGCAGCTTTCGCGAGCCTTGCGAGGCTCTTGTATTGAAATCGAATTGGGGATTTGACGTCTCCGCAGGCTCCCCGAACACCGGTCAGCAACAATCCTATTAGAACTTGCCCAGCGAAATGCGTCCCTTTGAGATGTTCTATGAGCTCTGATTTAACTGAAGAAGAAATGCGTCATGCCCTTTTCGGCACACCTCAGCCAGAGGAGCAAGTTTCTACGTCGCTAGTGCCGGAGCCCGTGGAAGAAGTTGTGCTCGCCAAACCGCTGGTCGCTCCAGCAGCGAAGAAGAAAGTGGCAAAAGCATTTACGCCTAGGCTGAAGGTCACGCTTCGGGTTGGAAACGAATTCGAGGGGAAGATGCATGAGTTTATCCACGAGGCCGACACGTTGAGCTCGTTGCTTGCTGAGCAGGAGGCTGTGAAGGCTGCTAGGAAAAAGTACAAGTATGTGGAAGTGGTATCGGTTAAATCGATGTAGACGCGCCAACTAATCTGGTTGGGCGAAGGGTCGACCCCTGCCTGGATCATTGATCAACCATCTTGCCTGGCCGAAGGGGCCTTCAGATCGCTCGCGTGTAACTGCTCTTGATGCCATTGGCGCTGATGCTATAGGATCAGAACAGGAGATGGCATTCCTCCTTTAACCGCCTTCGTGCTGATGATGCCTACGTGAACCCTGGACAGGGTGCGTAGGTGTGCCTCCCTGTCCTCCAATTTAGGACAGGATATGATCTTACCCTTCGAGTCTCGATTTCTTCTCTGCACCTGCCCTCCGCCTGTTATTCCATTCAGGTCTGATGAGGTGGGCTCGCCATGCTGAAGTCATTAATCGTCATCGCTGTTGGCGCTTCACTTGGAGCTTGGTTGCGTTGGCTCTTGGGGATGAAGCTGAATGCTCTGTTCCCAACGATTCCTCCAGGTACTGTGGTCGCGAACATGGTTGGGGGTTACATCATCGGCTTGGCCATCGCCTTCTTGGCCGCATCTCCGACCCTAAGCCCAGAGTGGCGTCTCCTGATCATCACGGGCTTCTGTGGTGGGCTTACCACCTTTTCCACATTTTCAGCCGAAACGGTTGCCTTGATTCAGGAAGGCAGACTGCTCTGGGCGCTCGGCTCAATTTCGTTGCACGTCGTAGGTTCGTTAGCGATGACTGCTGCCGGGCTTCTGTCCTACCAAATGATTGGTACTCGCTGAGGAGATCGAAATGAAAGGCTTTATGGTCGTTTTCTTTACTCAACAAAACCGTCGCTATCAGGGAAAGATGCTAGGCGAATGGATCGTCGACGTGGCTAAAGAAATGGGTTTGCGAGGCGCCACGCTCTGCACTGGAATCGAAGGGTTTGGGCACACCGGAAAACTGCATTCATCGCACTTTTTTGAGCTGGCGGATCAACCCACGGAGATTCGCTTGGCAATCACGGAAGATGAGGCAGAACGGTTGTTCACACGACTGGACTCCGAGGAGATATCGGTGTTTTTCACTAAGACGCCAATCGAGATGGGCACCCTTGGAAAAACGCCTTCCAGCGCAGCCCCCTCCACAACTTCGGAGCTATGAACATGAGCTACGCGGACATCCCAGCTGGCAAAGCCATCCCCGATGACTTTTTCACCGTTATCGAGATTCCTGCAAACCACACTCCGATCAAGTACGAAGTGGACAAGCCAAGTGGGCAGATCTTCGTTGACCGCTTCCTCAGCACACCGATGTTCTATCCGGCCAACTACGGGTTTATCCCGAACACGCTGAGCGACGATGGTGATCCGCTGGACGTCCTGGTGGTTTGCCCTTATCCCGTCTCACCTGGCGTTGTCATCCGCAGTCGCCCGGTGGGTGTGATGTACATGACGGACGAAGCTGGTGCGGATGCCAAGGTGATCGCAGTGCCTCATGAAAAACTCAGCTCAATGTACAGCGATGTAAAGGAGTGCTCAGACCTCCCTGCGTTACTCCTCGCACAGATCCAGCATTTTTTCGAAAACTACAAGGCACTGGAGCCGGGTAAGTGGGTGAAGATGGGGCGTTGGGGGAGCGCGGATGAAGCGCGGGAAGAAATTCGCAAGTCGGTAGCAGCGTATATCCCCAAATAGGCTTACTCCAGATTGAAATGCCACAGTCGGAGGATCGCGCTGAGGTGCGGGCATTTATGGTGGGTTTCAGTTGCTTCAATCATCAAATATCCGGGGAACCACACGCCTGTAAGGAATGATCAATGTTCGCTCGCCTATTGAGGATATGCGCTTGGAGCGTGCTCCTGAGTTTCGTGAGCGAGCCTCTGCCGGGGAACAGGCTGGAGGCTGATTAGGGCTTGGTGTAAATCGTTACAGGCTATGTGCCCTGCCGCGTTGGTAAACCTCGGATGTTAAAATAATCGCTTTGGATCAAAGCGTAAGGACACTGATGACTCACAGCAGAACTCCCGCAGAAACCCCTAGAGCAGCCGCGATCCTGGCTCGCTTCCTATCGTCGGAATCCGCTGGCGGTCTCGTACTGATGGGCGCAGCACTCGCGGCCTTAATTGTGGCTAACTCGCCTCTCTCGCAAGGTTATTTTGCCGCCTTGCACAGTGTCTGGCTGGGCATGTCTGTGGAGCATTGGGTCAATGATGGCCTGATGGCTATCTTCTTCCTGATGGTCGGCCTTGAGATCAAAAGGGAGGTTCTGGCAGGCGGGCTATCCACTTGGGGCCAGCGTGCCTTGCCGGGATTTGGTGCTATAGGCGGCATGGTGGTGCCTGCGCTGATCTACATCGCAATCAACTGGGGGAATTCTGAGACCTTGAAGGGGTGGGCTATCCCTGCCGCTACCGACATCGCGTTCGCCCTGGGCGTCTTGTCGCTCCTAGGTAAGCGAGTCCCTACGTCGCTGAAGGTCTTCCTCGCCGCCTTGGCGATCATTGACGACCTGGGTGCTGTAGTCATCATCGCCTTTTTCTACACCACCGGTCTTTCCATGCCGATGTTGCTGGCATCGCTCGTAACCCTGGTCATTCTGATCGCAATGAATCGATTGGGCGTCAGACGATTATTCCCTTATTTGCTGGTCGGCGGTGTGCTGTGGTTCTTCGTGCTGCAGTCGGGAGTGCATGCCACCCTTGCGGGTGTCGCTGTAGCTCTGTGCGTCCCAATGGGCAAGCCTGAAGAGGAAGCCCGGTCTCCACTGCTATTCCTGGAGGAAAAGCTGCACATGTGGGTTGCGTTCGCTGTGGTGCCGATTTTCGGCTTCGCCAATGCGGGCGTTTCACTGGCAGGTATTTCCATGGAGAACCTAGTCGATCCGGTTCCTCTGGGTGTTGCGCTGGGCTTGTTGGTGGGCAAGCAGATTGGCATCTTCCTATTGGCTGCTCTTGCCATTCGTATGGGCCTGGCCAAACTACCAGAAGGCAGCAATTGGGCACAGCTTTACGGCGTTGCGCTCCTGTGTGGCATCGGCTTCACCATGAGCCTGTTCATTGGCAACTTGGCGTTTGCTGGATCAGCTCACCTGATTGACGAGGTAAAAGTCGGCGTGTTGATCGGTTCGACCTTGGCTGCAATCGGTGGAGTCCTGATTTTGCGTCGCAGCGCTGCGCCTGCCGTTGCCACAGCCACTCTATCGAGGTGATTAGAAAATGAGCTGACAGCAGAATTTCTCTCCATCAGAATTTCTGCTGTAGGAGCACCGTCTAACGAAGTGCCATCATTTTGTCGTTAGGATCACGATACAGTGTGCGACGGCATATCGAAGCCGAGATATGCCGGTGAGGGAGGCCGTCGTATTTGGTGTTCTATAGCAGTCATGTGGGGAGTAACGAATCTTGTCAGCCGAGGGACGTTCAAAGGGTGTTACGACTGAGTCCCCATGGATGGTATTTCTGGTATTCCTGCGCCTAGGTCTCACTTCTTTCGGAGGCCCGATTGCACATCTAGCTTACTTTCGCGAAGAATTCGTTGCCCGACGCCAATGGCTGAGCGAGCGCAGTTATGGGGATTTGATTGCCCTGTGCCAATTCTTGCCGGGGCCCGCCAGTAGCCAGGTTGGCATAGGTATAGGACTTTCTCGTGCCGGATTTCCAGGAGCAGTCGCTGCGTGGGCAGGTTTCACATTGCCTTCGGCAATAATCTTGGTTTTATTCGCTCAGGGTATGTCCGCGTGGGGAGGCGCGTTTCCGAGCGGTCTTTTGCACGGTCTTAAAATTGTCGCGGTGGCTGTCGTTGCTCAAGCCGTCTGGGGAATGGGCCGTAGTCTTTGCACTGATGCCCCTCGAATAACCGTCGCCGTGTTTGCGGCTTATGCTGCAATGCTTTGGCCACATGCTTGGGGGCAGATCGGCGTGATTTTCTTCGGTGCCGTCATAGGACTAATGCTCTTCAAAACCGATCAAAGCCAGACTACTGAGTCTTTGCCGATACCGGTGAGCAGGAAAGTCGGTGTGGTGTCGTTGCTGCTGTTCTTCGGCCTGTTAGCTGGCCTGCCATTGCTGGTTCAGTTGTGGCCCTCACAAGCGTTAGCTGTGGTAAACGCCTTTTTCCGCGCCGGGTCATTAGTTTTCGGAGGTGGGCATGTTGTGCTGCCGTTGCTTCAGTCGGCGACCGTGCCGAACGGATGGGTAGCCAATGACACGTTTCTTGCCGGATATGGCTTAGCACAGGCCGTACCAGGCCCACTTTTTACCTTCGCAGCATTTCTTGGCGCGTCCATGAATGCCCAACCTTCTGGTTGGCTCGGGGCTACCGCGTGCGTCGTTGCAATTTTTGCTCCTTCGTTCTTGCTCGTAATCGGCGTGTTGCCATTTTGGGAGCAACTGCGGAAAAGCTTACGCACCCAAGCCGCACTTTCAGGCGTAAACGCAGCAGTTGTAGGCCTTCTCCTGGCAGCCTTGTATAACCCAGTCTGGACGAGCGCCATATTGATTCCTACAGATTTTGGCTTGGCGCTGATAGCGCTTGTGGCTTTGATGTTCTGGAAGGTTCCTACATGGTTGGTCGTCCTGGCGGGAGGTCTTATCGGATGGTTACTCAGCATTTTATTTTGAGGTCGGCTAAGCGATGCCGTCAGGACGGGTCGCTTAGCGCACGCTTACAGTGTTCTGCGTTGTTGATGCAGCCGATGAATTTGATGAGCCGAAGGTGCAGAACTGAGAACATGCATTGCGACCTGAATTTTAGATTTCACACAGCTCGTTTTTTTCAAATGGGCTAATGGCGAAACTGATCCGGGAAAGGTAATTTTCAAACTTTTATTCAGGGACGACTCACATGCCTGTCAGAATTCGAGCTGCAGTGGTTACAGATGCACAGGCAATCCAGCGCATTTATGCTCCCATAGTTTCGAACACGGCGATCTCATTCGAAGAGACCCCGCCAAGCGGTGAGGAGATTGCTCAGCGGATAGCGACGACACTTCAGACGTATCCCTACCTAGTGGCCGAAGAAGGTGGGGAGATCGAGGGCTACGCCTATGCCAGCCAGCACCGCGCACGTCCAGCCTACCGGTGGGCGGTGGACGTGACGGTGTACGTAGCTGAATCGGCTCGCCGTCAGGGCGTTGGCCGTGAGCTCTATGAGACTTTGCTTCCGATCCTTGAAAAACAGTGCTTTCGTGCAGCTTACGCCGGAATTGCTCAGCCCAATGAAGGCAGTGTGGGTCTGCACGAGTCGCTGGGATTCGTCCACATCGGTACATATCCGGAGGTTGGCTTCAAGCTTGGGAAATGGCACGACGTCGGCTACTGGCGGCTCGGACTGTGCCAGGCAACTCCGCCACTGGAGCCTATTCTCTTCCCCGATCTTGAAGTCGTATAAACAGTAGGCGCACTCGATTTGCTTCGCGAGCCATCAGGCTTCGCTTGTGAGATAGCTTTGGACTTGGTTGACTACATCTCGAGCGGAGCGGGTCACTCCGATCAATGTAGCGGAGGCTAGCCCCGTCCAATCGCCGTAGCCCACCAGCCACAGATTAGGTGAAGCAACACTCCGGTTTTCATTCACGGCGACTTTACCGTCATCGTCAACGATACCCAGGTTGCCCAGGTGGTCGAGCGCTGGAGAAAACCCAGTGCACCAGATGACGACATCCACCGCTGTTTCGTCTCCTGATGACCAAACAACGCCTGTTGAAGTGAAGTGCGTGAATGGCCGTACTGCGCTCAATACACCGCGTTCACGAGCGTCCTTCACCGATGGCACCATTACGATGTCGCCCAGCCCCCCAGCGGGTTGTTCAGGCTCCACACCTTCCTGTTGCGCCTTCAATCGAGCAGTAGCTCGTTCGAACAGGACGCGCCCATCAACCTCATCAGGTAGAAACTTTGGAGCCTTTTGAGTTACCCAGATTGCCTGAGCCACTTTAGAAACCTCGGCGTAAATCTGGGCTCCCGAGTTGCCACCACCCACGACAAGGACGGTTTTCCCCTCAAACTCATTCGGCCCAACGTAATGAGCGGAATGAAGCTGCTGCCGTACGAACAACTCCTGTCCGGCATAGCTAGGGGTAAATGGGCGGCTCCAGGTGCCTGTTGCACTGATAACCGCCTTGGCATCCCAGTTTCTATCCCCGGAGACAACCCGTAATCCTTCTTCGATTTTTTCGACACGGGTCACCCTGGTGGATCGGATGATGGGGAAGTCATATCGACGCTCGTACAGAGTCAGATAGTCGATAACATCATCACGGTGAGGCGTTTCTTCTGATACGGCAGGCATCGGCCAGCCCGCAATCGAGCTCCATGCCGATGGAGAGAAGAGTCGCAGCGAGTCCCAGCCATGCCGCCAGGCTCCTCCTGGTGCCGACTCCGCATCGAGCAGCACGTAAGACAAGCCTGACCGCTTCAAAAAATAGGCGACTGTCAGCGCTGATTGACCACCGCCAATGACCACAACATCAAGTTTCGAATTCTGACTCACCAGCATCCTCCAGGCTCAATCGCGGCACCTCACCGTTGTCGTATCAGACTCTGCGACCGTGCTCATCAATGACGACTTGTCCGTCTTCTTTGACGAAGCTGCCGCGCTGCTCCTGCGGTAGAAGGTCGAGGACTGCCTCTGACGGACGACACAAGCGTGTACCCAAGGGCGTCACGACGATGGGGCGATTGATGAGGATAGGGTGAGCCATCATGGCATCGATGAGCTGTTCGTTCGTCAGCGATGCATCGCCCAATCCCAGCTCTTCGTACGGAGTGCCTTTGATACGCAAAAGAGCCCGCACTCCGATACCCATATCCTCTATGAGTCTGACAAGTGTGGTGCGATCAGGCGGGTTCTTCAGGTACTCGATAACCGTCGGTTCTTCCCCGCTGTTACGGATCAACTCCAAGGTGTTGCGAGAGGTGCCGCATTCGGGGTTGTGGTAGATCGTGATCTGGCTCATATCGCTTCCTCGTACTGACGTTAGATGGAGCGCTGGTTGACGCGTTTGGAAAGCTCTTCGGCGGACTCTTTACGCTCGGAGTACCGATCAACCAAATAATCCTGGCGATCCCGCAACAGCAGGGTGAACTTCATCAGCTCTTCCATCACGTCCACGAGACGGTCGTAGTACGAGGACGGCTTCATACGACCTGCCTCGTCGAACTCGGTAAATGCCTTGGCAACCGAAGATTGGTTTGGGATGGTGAACATCCGCATCCATCGGCCCAGTACGCGCAGCTGATTAACCACGTTGAAAGATTGCGAGCCACCGCAGACCTGCATCACTGCAAGGGTCTTTCCTTGCGTAGGTCGTACAGCACCTATCGCCAGCGGAACCCAGTCAATTTGGGCTTTGAATACTGCACTCATGGAGCCGTGACGCTCAGGGGAGCACCACACCTGCCCCTCAGACCATTGCATCAGCTCGCGCAGCTCAGCGACCTTGGGATGTGTATCGGCAGCGTCATCCGGAAGCGGCAGACCCGATGGGTCAAAGATCTTGGTTTCAGCGCCAAACTCATTCAGCAGGCGTGCCGCCTCTTGCGTGACTAACCGGCTGAATGAGCGCTCTCGCGTTGATCCATACAGCAGAAGAATGCGAGGTTTATGGAGCGAAGGCGTGCGAGGCGACAGTTGCTCCAGCGACGGAATGTCGATCAGGTCGGCGTGTACGTTCGGCAATGTGTCTTGCATAAAAACTCCTACGGCGGCGCCAGGTTGGACACCCCCTCGGTTGATCTTTAAAGCGAACCGATGCGATCCAGTTCAGCTTTCAACTGTTCAGCGCTGATGATCTTCAGTGGCAGCGCAAGAAATGCGCTCACGCGCTCGTGAATTTTGGCCAGTGTGGCTTCAAACGCTGCGGTGATCTCGGCTTCCGACCCGCTAGCCTCAGACGGGTCGGCCAGCCCCCAATGCGCTTTCAAAGCGGGCCCGAAGAAGATTGGGCATGCCTCACCCGCAGCCCGGTCACAGACAGTGATCACGATGTCTGGAGGCGAGCCTTCAAAAGCATCCGAAGCCTTGCTGCTCAAGCCCGCCGTGGAGATACTCGCCGCCTCCAGCGTTTGCAATGCCCGTTGATTCACCCGGCCACTGGGAAAGCTTCCTGAGCTGACGGCTTCTACACCCTCGGGCGCCAAGTGGTTGAAAAGCGCCTCGGACAGAATGCTGCGGCAGCTGTTGTGGGTGCACATGAACAAGACTTTCATCAGAAGATTCCTTGATTCAGAAACTGAGGCGCAGTGCCAGGGCGGACAATGTGGCGACGAGGATGGGCACGGTCAGCACGATCCCGGTCTTGAAGTAATAACCCCAACTGATCGTTATGTTTTTCCGGGCGAGCACGTGCAGCCACAACAGAGTTGCCAAGCTCCCAATTGGGGTGATCTTCGGGCCCAAATCGCAGCCGATGATGTTGGCGTAAACCATCGCTTGCTGGACTACACCATCGACTTCAGCGGCATGAATGGATAAGGCGCCTACCAGAACGGTGGGCATGTTGTTCATGATCGAAGACAGCAACGCTGTTAGCAGCCCTGTACCAAGGGACGCGCCCCAAACGCCATAACCGGCGAACACGTTCAGGAACTGCGCGATGTGGTCGGTCAGGCCGGCGTTCTTCAGGCCATAAACAACCAGGTACATACCCAAAGAAAAAATCACCACCTGCCATGGCGCCTCTTTGAGCACCTTGCCTGTGTTGATGGCGTGGCCACGAGCCGCGATGACGTAAAGAATGAATGCACAGACCGCTGCAATGGCGCTGATTGGCACCCCTAATGGCTCAATGACAAAGAAGCCGATCAGCAGTAGTGCCAGCACCCACCAACCGGCTACAAAAGTGGCCCGGTCGTGGATCGCCTCGTCCGGATTGTCCAGTTGGTTGAGGTCATAGGTCTTTGGTAGATCTTTGCGGAAAAACCACAGCAGCATGGCTAATGTCGCCGCCACGCTGACGATGTTTACCGGCACCATGATCGAAGCATATTCGTTGAAGCCGATATCGAAGTAGTCGGCAGAAACGATGTTTACCAGGTTGGAAACCACCAGCGGTAAGCTCGCCGTATCAGCGATAAAACCGGCTGCCATGACGAATGCCAACGTAGCCGCAGGAGAAAAACGCAACGCCAGCAACATCGCGATCACAATGGGTGTGAGGATCAATGCTGCTCCGTCATTGGCGAACAGGGCCGACACCGCTGCGCCCAACAGGACGATAAATGCGAACAGCTTGCGCGTGCTCCCGCCTCCCCATCGGGCCACATGCAGCGCAGCCCACTTGAAAAAACCTGCCTCATCAAGCAGCAGACTAATGATGATGACCGCGATGAAAGTCCCAGTGGCATTCCAGACAATGCGCCAAACCTCTGGTATGTCGGCAAGGGTAACGACACCTGCCAGCAACGCCACGATGGCACCGAACATCGCACTCCAGCCAACCCCAAGCCCCTTGGGTTGCCAGATGACAAGGACGATGGTGGCGATAAAGATCAATACGGCAATCAGCATTTCATTAATCCGGTTAGGCGTGACTCAGCTACACACGGTTTGGTTGATCGGACGGTCGTTCATGCCGCAGAGGCGCTTAGCCTCGGTTTCCAGCCATTGCTGATTGGCGTCTACCACTTCCTTCAAAACTGCAGTCACCCACGCGGGTAAATCAGGATTCAGGCGGTAATACACCCACTGGCCTTGGCGACGATCCAAAAGCAAACCGGCAGAGCGCAGCAGGGCCAGATGACGAGAAATCTTAGGCTGACTCAGGTCGAGTGCTGCCGTTAGCTCGCATACACACAGCTCACCTTCACTCACGACAAGCAGCGAAATTTTTGCTCGGGTGTCATCCGCCAGGCACTTGAATAAGGTGGTGGGGTTCATGGGTTCTGTCATAGATCCTCCAGGTGTTTGGTCTTGACCAAAACGAAGAGCTTGATGCGCTCGTGGATGTCGTGGAGCGTATGGCGAAATGCGCCAGGATCATCGCTAGTTACTGGGTCAGGAAAATCCCAGGCAATGACTTCACCTGCACTGGGCATTGGTAGGCACTCGCTTGCGGATTTATCACAAAGAGTGATTACGTAATCGAATCGATCAGCTTGAAACTCGCTGAGGGACTTGCTGCGCAGGCCCGTTGCATCGACTCCAACTGCCTCCAATGCCTGAGTGGTGCGCGGATCAACCTCAGACGGTTCAGATCCTGCACTGAAGGCCTCGAAGCGCGGGTCGGTGTGCCGCAGCAAAGCCTCTGCAAGCAGGGAGCGGGCTGAGTTGGCAACGCACACGAAAAGCACTTTGATAGCAGGGCTCATGGTGGAACTCGATGCATACGGAAAATCGAATATACGCTTTGGCGAATATCCGGTAAAGCGAATATGATGGCTGCTGTTTCGGCATGTGCCCTAACGTTCCATGCGTGTCGGCATAACGGAGATGAGAGGATGGAGGTGGATATGATGATCCAGGCAACGGAAATAGCCGGAGGGCAGTCGCAGCGCTTTCGCGATGCGCTGAAATTTGCTGACCTTCCAGCAGACGATATTGATCTTCCAGGCCGAACCTTTTTTGAGTTCACACAGGATAGTGAGACGGTCGCATGGGGAGGTTTCGAAACGCATGGTACGGACGGGTTGCTGCGTTCCCTGGTCGTAGTCTCGACATACAGATCGAAAGGGGTCGGTGTCACGGTGCTTAAGATCATTGAAGCGAAAGCCGCCGAGCAGGGAATCGCTCGATTTCATTTGCTGACAACAACTGCTTCAGGCTTTTTTGAACAACAGGGCTATGCAGTAAATCAACGAGATTCTGCGCCGCCTCTGATTTCTCAGACGGAGCAGTTCAGGGGGCTTTGCCCTGGATCGGCTTGCTACATGTGCAAGGCCTTATCTGCGAATGCACGAAAGTAGCTGATCACCTTGATGATGGCTTTTAGCCTCGATGCCAGCTAGATTTGGAGCTTTCTACGATCAAGGAAGGATATGAAAAAGCTCATCGCAGTAATGGGGATCTGTGTCGCACTAGGCGGTTGCGCTACGTCCCACTACACCGCAGGACGAGACTTTCCGTCAGCCAGTGTAGCGAGCATCACCAAAGGCAAAACCACCACTTCAGAACTGAAGTCGCTATTTGGCGAGCCCTACGCCAAGAGCGCCGTCAGCGAGACTGACGAGAAGTGGATCTACACCTACACCAACGGCTCAGCCCATGCTCAAAGCTACGTGGTCACTATGAAGGTGACGACTACGGGCACTCAGAAAACGCTCGACGTCTTGATCCGAAATGACGTGGTCATCAACTACACGTTCAGCGAAGGCCCCGCTCCAGGCAGTACCACTGCGACGAACTAAGTTCGCCACCTTGCCATTGGGCGCCCCACCGCGCTCAGTACGTTGTTGATGGAGCAAGCTCATGGACAGAACATATGCCTTCGTGGATGAGTCCGGGAATTCCGACCTAGATACGTCGAAAGCTGGAAGCTCGGACTTCTTCATCGTGTGCTCCATTCTAGTGGCAGAGAAAGACCTGGAGGCTGCTTATGCCCAAGCTGAAGCGCTCCGCAAGCGGCATTTTCAAACAGGCGAGATCAAATCTAGCAATCTGAAGCCCAAGGATTCAGATCGCCGCGCCCGGATCCTAAACGAGCTAGCCGAGCTGCCATTCAAGCTCTATTTCACCGTCGTTGATAAGTCCCGAATTCACAAAGACGGCGGCCTCCGTATCAAGACCTCGTTCATAAAATACGTGAACGGGTTGCTCTATGAACGCTTGTTCCGCGCATACCCTGACCTCCAGATGATCGTTGACGAGCATGGTGGCCAGGAATTTCAGGAGAGCCTCAAAAGCTACGTTGCAGAACGATTCGTGGACGACCTATTTGGCGATAAGGATGCCTTCCAGACGATGGCCAGTAAGGACAACGTTTTGGTTCAGGTTGCAGATTTCTTCGCTGGCTCAGTCGCTCAGATCTACGAAGAGAAAGCTTCGGAAGAAGCTGTTCTTGCCTACAAGAAAATCCTCCGCAGCCTGACTCTTGGAATGCTTGAGTGGCCATCCAAGTACCAGTCTCTTCTGCCGCCGCCGACGGATGAATCTGGGTATGCAGACTACCAGGTACACCAAGAAGCTCTCCGCCAGGCCGACCGCTTTAGCGAGCGCGTTGGTAAGCACCCCGATGAAGATGAGCGACTGCAGCTAAGCATCTTGAGGTTCTTGAGATTCCAGAGCGAATTCGTCACCAAGGATTACGTGCTGACTACGGAGATCATGGCCCATCTAAAAGATAGCGGACTGGGAGAGGTCAACGGCCAGAGAGTCCGCTCCAGTGGCATTGCCAAACTCCGCGATGCGGACGTCATCATCACAAGTGCGGCGAAGGGTTACAAAATCCCCCAGACACGTGCGGACATCAACGACTTCCTAGAGCGGGCATCCGGCATCGTCGTCCCTCTTCTCGACCGCGTTAAAAAAGCGCGCGATGTGTATCGGCTGAGCAGTCGAGGAGAATATGACATCGTCACTGCCAACCTTGCTGAGCTAGCCAAGCTGCTCGCTGCGCTCGAGGCTTTTGCAGATGACTGAACTCAGTCATGGCAACGAACCTCAGCAGGCTGCACTGATCCAGGATGAAATCCTAGAGATCTGAAAGAAGCCAAGGTGCTCGCGCGTAGATTCTATCGCCTGACCGGCAAGCCGCTGGGCGTGACAGGCGAGGTCGCAGAGTACGAAGCTGCTACTAGACTCGGCATGTTACTACATCCTGCAAGGCAGGCAGGTTACGACGCTACAGAGACGCTGGAAGATGGCATCGCGAGAATCCAGATCAAGGGCCGCTGTATCCTGAACCCGCTAAAGATTACGGGCCGTATGGGCGCAATTGATCTCACCACGGCAGACGATCTCTTTGCCGATGCTGAAAGGCAGGGAATGGCCCCGACCAGAACCATGAGGTTCGACTTGATTCTGACCCCTGCTCAATTAAGCCAGTCTAGACACGCCGAAGCTTCGACATGATGACTATGGCCCGCGCATCACTATCTGAGATAAGGCTTTATTATCATATGACTGCTCGGGCTACACCCGGCCACACGGGAAACGGCAGCTCATTCACTTTCTTGTCCTCAACCAAAAATGCCAAGCTGTAGCGAGCACGGGTGATTGCAACGTAGAGCTTGTTCCGGGACTCTCCGGTCTTATCCTTATCAAACGCCTTGCCGTCTCCCGCCAAAAACTTAAGATGGTTTTCCGCAGGGATCACAAGCACACGGTCAAACCCTAGTCCTTTGCAAGAACCGAAATTATAACAAACGAGGTTTGGCGGCAGGTAACCGGCACCCGTTCGGGCGTTCCACCGAAGCACGCTCGGGTGAAATGCGGATATGTAGTCATCAACTTGAGATTGCCTGACAACGAAGCTGCCGAGGTGATCAGACATCTCGGCTGGAACGTCTTTCACTGCAGAGATTGTTTTCTCGTAAACCCCAGGATTGATCGTATCGGATAGATCGCAAATTTCTTGGATACATCGCTGATTGGTGGGCATGGTCTTTTCCACGAAACCCAGCTGACCAACGAAATAATCGATCTTTTCTTGAGACGTCAACGGTGCCTTGTGCCCAAATGTCGTGCTGTAGATCGTCTGCCGGAAATCGCCTACACACCAGATCCCATCAGGCATTATCTTATTGAGCGACTTGATAACCTCATAGTCCCAGCCGACCAGATCCTGCACCTCATCGAAATAAACCTTTTGATAAATACTAGATAGCCGAGTGGCGGGTGCATTTTTGGATCGTTTTCCTACGAGAGCGACCAGTTTAGCGAGGTAGCCTGAATAAGCCATAGTCTTACAAGGAGTCAAATAATGCAGGGGGTTGACCGCCCCTCCAGTGAGTTTTTCGGCTCTCCCTTTGATGTATACAGGCCTCCCCTTTACGAAAACACCTGGGAGGTGATGGGGGTTATTTTCAGTGAAGAAATGGGCAGCAATTCGACTTGGGAAAACCACGCTCTGGTAAGGCCGGATCATGTCTTCCAAGTAGAATGAAAACAGCCCTTTTACGACGAAATCCTCACTGTTTTTCCCGTCGTTGAGTTCAACAAAACGCGCTCGTAATTCTGCTTGATTATTGGTGGTGTAGGTGACGACGAGAACCCGCCCACCAGCCTTAACGATGTCCACGGCATCGCTGATAATCTTATGCGTCTTACCCGAACCTGCCCCCGCTATCCATAGCTCATTCGCCAAAATCGAGCACCTCATCCAAAAATACTGGATATTTGAAATCAAGGTCGCCATCAAACAATCGGATAGCTGAGTCTACCTTGCGTGCTCCCTTTCCATTGCCCTTCACACTTCTGAACCACTCGATCAAAAACTCTCTTCGGTCATCCAAGGAAGCCTCGGCCCCATAAAGTTTATATGTCTGAGCCGATAGAATTTCCTTCGCGAAAGCAGCTAGAGACGCCTGATCAACTGAATTTGCATATATCATCGCCGGTTCTAGTGAGAACTCCAGGTCGTTTTTTGACGAGAAGATTTTTACGTTTGCATAGTCCTTGTACTCCGCCTGAGCAGGCACGACGTTCTGGAAGTAGTCCTTGTCGTTGTCTCTAAGTACGTGAATGCGAGTACCAATCTCCTTTCCAACCTCGATAAAGGTTTTGAAGCCCACACCTCTTACAACAATAATGTCGATCCCATCTTTCTCCGGAAGATGGTGATATTTACGCAGGTAGATTTTTTTCAGCACAAGCTCGTCAGAAGGCCCCTCAACCAAGATGACTTTTCTAGACAGTGCTACCCGCAGCGTGTCGTATCCAGGTAGACGCTTCAGCGTCTTTACAACATCAGGATCTAGAGTATGTAGCCTCTTGTAGCCAGACTGCACAAGGCAGATTTTGTCGATACTTAACTTATTCAGCACGTAGGAGCTGTGCGTAGTGAGGAACAGCTGCTTGGAACGACGCTGAGTTTCAATATAGTGCACAAGTTTGTTCAGGTTGGTATGTGACAGATGATTTTCCGGTTCCTCCATCATCACCAAATCAATGTCATGGGCTTTGTTCTGGATAGCGAGTTTGATCTGCACATTGCTCTGCTCACCCTTTCCAATAAAGTGAAAGGGAACATCATTTACCTCAAGCTGCAGGCCGGTTTGGATGGATCCCACGGGTAAGGTACTGGCAGCTATAGACAGCTTGCTATCAGTTATCAGATGGCCTGCATCAAGATTTGCATTAACCGCCATCACCTCGCCTGAGGTGTTGAATACTTGAAGGTTCTCGCGATAATTGAGCGTCAGCTTAACAAGCTCCTCCTTTTCTAGAGCTGTATTGAGGATATTGGAAATGTACTGATTCTTGCCTAACGTGGGGTGAATTCGAGTCGGGTCGATGTAAAGCGCCTTGAATTTTTTAGCAATTGGCTTTATGGGATTCCATCCAAAATCTAGCCATTCGACCTTGTAAAATTCAACGGGAATGCTTGTGAAAGACGGCTTGGCTTGTCGGCGAAGTTCATAGACTTCGGCAAGTGCAGGATCGAAACAAGCCTGCACCAAAACACCCTGAGCATCGGCTTGGTGGCTGTTATTCGAACCTCGGTACTCTGGCACCCCCTCAATGTAGGCCTCAATGATTAGCTTGGGCAGATGCTGGGCGCTTAGATCGGTATCCAAAAACTGCGTGACTGCTTCTTGGTTAAATAGATCAGGAGAAAACTCGCCACTGAAGGGGCGACCACGGTGACTAAAGTTAAGCACGATCTCAAGCGCTTCGAGAATCGTACTTTTGCCGGCATTGTTGTCGCCAACAAAAATATTCACGTCATCGTTGAATTCGAGATGATCGTCCCGGAATTTTTTGAAATTGATGAGTTTGATCGACTTAACATGCACCCTAAATCCCTCAAGATAACTATCCATAATGGCGCTTCGCCCAAGCAAGCAGACGGTACATCGCGAGGTTGATACTGTCCATATCAAGTATTTGAAGGCAAAAGATGGCGAGACGGGAGCTTAGGGGGATCGAATAAAGGGATATGTCAGAGACAGAGGTGGCACAGATGGATTTGTCCAGGCGCACTCCCTATCGGATAGAGCCTTGTCTTTCTAAAGGTGAAAAAAAGCCAGCCGGCAAAGGCTATGTCCACTCGGTGAGATTTGGCGGGGGATCACCGAACACTTCAAATGAACGACCTGGCGGGAATTAAGCAAAATGCCGGAGTTTGATCGCAAGGTCCTGGAGGTGCTACGTGAGCCGCTGGAGTCCGGGCATATCGTGATTTCCCGCGCTCGCGACCGGGTGCGTTTCCCGGCGCGCTTTCAGTTGGTGGCGGCAATGAACCCCTGCCCTTGCGGCTATGTGGGCGAGCCCAGTGGGCGCTGTCGCTGCACGCCGGAGCAGATTCAGCGCTATCGCAACAAACTCTCGGGGCCGCTGCTGGACCGGATTGACCTGCACGTGACCGTCGCCCGGGAAAGCACCGCGCTGAACCCGGGCATACAGTCCGGTGATGACACCGCCAGCGCCTCCGTCCTCGTCGCCGATGCCCGGGACCGCCAACAACGGCGCCAGGGCTGCGCCAATGCGTTTCTCGACCTGCCGGGGCTACGCCAGCACTGCAAACTGAAAAAGGCTGATGAAGGCTGGCTGGAAAGCGCCTGCGAACGGCTGACGCTGTCGTTGCGGGCGGCCCATCGCCTGCTCAAGGTCGCCCGCACCCTGGCCGACCTGGAACAGGTGGAAGCCATCGCCCGCCATCATCTGGCGGAGGCCTTGCAGTACCGCCCTGCTAGCGCGTCCTAGGCAACGCCAGGAGCAGCCCCGCCACTTCCATCACCTCATCCATCACCGCTTCAGCTGACTCAACGGAGGGTTTGAGCAACAAGTCATCGGCATAGCCCATCGCTACGGCAAAGAGTTGTCGCGCAGAGCGCTTGGGCGACTCACAGCGGAACACTTTGGCCGCCACACCTTGCTCGATGATCTCGGCGAGCATGGCTTGCCATTGGGCGTTGATCACCAGGTAGGCCTGGGCCAATGGCTCGTCATGCATGGCTTCGTCCCAGGCATCCAGCCATAGCGCCCAACCGGCGTCTGCCGTGGAGGGCAGGCAGTCACGCAGGAACCCTTCGAGGGCTTCCAATGGCGGCAGATCCACCAGCGGCGCCCTCACCTCGTCCAGTTGCTCGTTGGCGAACCGCACGAACGCTTCGCGGCGCAGCTCTTTCCAGTCGCTGAAGTAGTGATAGACGTGGCTGCGGGACAGCCCGGCATGCTCCGCCAGGTCGCGGGTGGAAACATCGGCAAACCCTTTGCTGCGAAACAGCTCCAGGGCGGCGGCGATGATCTGGTCTTTACGGTCGATACGCGACATGAGGCTTTTCCTTCAGGCACCGGCAGATCGACGGCGCTTGCTTTTTGAGCGTTCGCTCAAGGATACTTGAGCAGTCGCTCAATAATAGCGTTTATCTCACTCTCGGTGCACCCCATGTCATCCGTAACACCCCAGATCCTGATCGAAGAAAGCAAAAAGATCGGGCAACAATCCGCCAGCCAAACCCTCAAGGCGATCGCCAAGGCCTATCCCGGCAAGTTGTTCTGCACCTTGTCGCTGGTGGCCCTGGAGAACGCATTGCTGCTGGCCTACCCACTGTTTGCGGGGTTCGCGGTGGACTCGATCATCCGCGGCGATGCCGGCAGCGCGCTGTTCTACGCCGCCGTGGTGCTGGCGTTCTGGGTGGTCGGGGCGGCGCGACGGGCGCTGGATACGCGCACCTTCACCCGTATCTACGCGGACCTTGCGGTGCCGGTGATTCTCAACCAGCGCCTGCAAAACCACAGCACCTCACGGGCGGCTGCGCGGGTGGTGTTGGCGCGGGACTTTGTGGATTTCTTCGAAAAACACGTGCCGATCATCGCGACGGCGCTGGTTTCCATCGTCGGTGCGGCAGTGATGCTGTTGGTGATCGAGCCGTGGATCGGCCTGGCGTGCCTGACCGCGCTGGTGCTGTGCACTACCTTGTTGCCACGTTTCGCCCGGCGCAATCAGGAACTGCATGAGCGCTTGAATGACCGCCTGGAAAAGGAAATCGGCCTGGTGGAAAAGGTCGGCGCACAGACCTTGCAGCGCCACTACCAGGTGCTGTCACGCCTGCGCATCTGGCTGTCGGACCGCGAGGCCGCAGCGTTCCTGTTTATCGGCACGCTGGCGGCGCTGTTGTTTGTGGTCGCCATCAGCCAGTTGGCGCTGTCGCCGGCGGTCAAGGCCGGCCATGTGTATGCGGTGATGACTTACCTGTGGACCTTTGTCAGCAGCCTGGATGAAGCGCCAGGGATGGTCGACCAACTGGCGCGACTCAAGGACATTGGCAAGCGTGTGGACCCGGGGCTGGGCGACCGATCCGACGTTTGACGCGTCGGGTCGGCCGTCATCGCGGGCAAGCCCGGCTCCCACAGTGGACCGCGTACTCCAGAACAACACGGTCAACTGTGGGAGCGGGCTTGCCCGCGATGAGGCCCGAACAGTCAATCAACGAAACCGGTCAACCTCATGCCGCAAGCCCGCCGCCAGGGTCTCCAGTTCCTTGGCGGTGATCGCAAGGTTGGACACCACTTCACGCTGCTCGCTGTTGGCCAGGGCGATGCTCTGCAAGTTGCTGCTCAGCAGGGTCGCCGTGCTGCTCTGCTCCTGGGTCGCCGTGGTAATGGCCGCAAACTGCTGGCCCGCCGAGCGGCTTTGCTCGTCGATCCGCGCCAGCGCAGAGGCGACGTCAGCGTTGCGAGCCAGGCCTTCCTGCATCAGCACGTTGCCTTGTTCCATGGTGCTGATGGCGTTGCCGGTTTCCTGCTGGATACTCTGGATCATCCCGGAAATCTCATCCGTGGCCTGACGAGTGCGCGATGCGAGGTTGCGCACTTCATCGGCCACCACCGCAAACCCGCGCCCCTGCTCACCGGCCCGCGCCGCTTCGATGGCTGCGTTGAGCGCCAGCAGGTTGGTCTGTTCGGCAATCGCGGTGATCACCCCGACGATCCCGCCGATTTCCTGGGAGCGCTGGCCCAAAGTGTTGATCACCTTGGCCGTGCTGTTCAGCGCGGTGGCGATGTGTTCCAGGGACGACGACGCTTCTTGCATCGAGGTGCGGCCGATCCTGGTTTGCTGGGCATTGTCCTGGGCCAGGCGTTCGGTGTTGCCCATGTTGTCGGCAATATTCAGCGAGGTGGCGCTGAACTCCTCCACCGCGCCGGCCATGCTGGTGATCTCGCCGGACTGTTGCTCCATGCCTTCATACGCACCGCCGGACAACCCCGACAGTGCCTGGGCGCGGCTGTTCACGTCTTCAGCCGCCTTGCGGATATGCGACACCATGGTCGACAGCGCTTCGCCCATCTGGTTGAAACTGCGGGCTAGTTGGCCGATTTCATCATGGCTGGAAACGTTCAGCCGTGCGCTCAAATCACCGGCCCCCAAGGCTTCTGCCTGACGCACCAGGTCGCCCAACGGCTGCAACTTGCTGCGCAGCAGCCAGACCGCCGCGCCCACCGCCAGCAGCATCGCGAGCAAGCTGCCGATCGCCAGGCGAATCCCCACCGACCAGGTCACCGCGCGAATTTCGGCTTTCGGCATGCTCGCCACCACCGACCACGGGCCGCCTTCAAACGGCACGGCAACGCTGTAGAAATCTTCGTTCTTGTCGCTCCAGAAACGGCCTTTTCCAGGTTTGGCGGCCAGGTCGAGCATCACCGGAATCGACTGATCCAGCGCCTGCACGCCAGCGGGCGGTACCAGCCAGTGCTTCTGTTCGTCCAGCAGCGCCAGGGAACCGGTCTGGCCGATGCGGAAACGCTTGAGGTTGTCGAACTGGGCGTTCTGCGCATCGGTGTAGTCGAAGCCGACAAACAGCACCGCAATCACTTTGCCGCTGGCGTCCCGCACCGGGCTGTACTGGGTCATGTAGGAGCGATCGAACAATACCGCACGGCCAACGTAGCCCTGCCCGCCCAGCAAGCGTTGATAGGCCGGATGCTGGTGATCCAGCGCCGTACCGATGGCGCGGCTGCCATCCTGCTTGGTCAGGGAGGTGCTGACGCGGATAAAGTCCTCGCCGCTGCGTACGAACAAGGTCGCCACGCCGCCGGACATCTGCTTGAACTCATCGACTTCAGCGAAGTTGTTGTTGAGCACTTCCTCGCCCAGGTACAGGCCCGGCGTCTGCACGCCCGCCACCGTCACCGGTTGCTCAGGGCGCGTACTCAAGCCGGCGCTGAAGCGCTTTTCAAACAGCCCGCTCAAACGCTGGGTACTTTCGCGCAAGGTGCTGTGGAAGGTATTGAGCTGGTCGGCCAGCAAGCGGGCCTCGCTGGCCAGGTGCTCCTCGCGGGTGTCGAGGTTGGCGGAATCCAGCGAACGCAACGCGAATACCGTGCTGCCGCTGATGACGACAGCCAGTATCACGGCGAGGGCAAGCCCCAGTTGAGAGGCAATCCGGGCGCGAGGTTGAGACATGAAGGCTCCTGGCCGAGGCCAGGATCATCCTGATCTCATAGCGCTGCTCGGCAAAATTCTAATAGGGGAAACGTTGCAGAACGGTAGTTCCAACAACCCTACTTCGGCGGGCAGGCTCAATACTTGAGCGAATCACAGGGGTATCGCGCAAACGATTGCTGGCCGGTGCGCAATCCACTCAGTCGAGGCGTTCGACCTGGGGCAATTCCATGGCCTGCACTTCGCCCTGGAGAAAGTCACCCAGCCGTCGCAAACGCTCGCCACCCGGCCGGGTCTTCGGCCACACCAGATAGTAATTTTCCCCACTGGCCACAGCGGTGGGCCATGGCAGACTCAGGCGGCCCTGGGCCACGTCTTCGGCCACCATCAGCAAGTCGCCCATGGACACGCCGTACCCTCGGGCAGCGGCGATCATGCCCAACTCCAAGGTGTCGAACACCTGCCCGCCCTTGAGCGAAACCTGGGATGACAGCCCCATGCGCTCCAGCCAGTTGCGCCAGTCACGCCGGTCCGGCGTCGGGTGCAGCAGTTCGGCAGAGGCCAGGCGTGCAACGTCCCAGGGTCCGTCGCTCAACAGGTTCGGCGCGCCCACCGGAATCAGCAACTCCGGAAACAGGTAGCTGGCTTCCCAGTCCGGCGGGAAATGCCCGTTGCTCAACAACACCGCGCAATCGAATGGTTCCTGGTTGAAATCCACCTCATCGACGCTCATCCAGGCGCTGGTCAGTTGCACTTCATTGCCCGGCTGCAGGTGCCGGAAGCGACTGAGGCGCGCCAGCAGCCAGCGCATGGTCAGGGTGGACGGCGCCTTCATGCGCAAGATGTCGTCCTCGGCATTCAAGGTATGGCAGGCGCGCTCCAGGGCCGCAAAGCCTTCACGCACGCCCGGCAGCAACAGGCGCGCTGCCTCGGTGAGTTGCAAGGTGCGGCCGCTGCGCTGGAACAGGCGGCAGGCGAAATGCTCTTCCAGGGTACGAATGTGCCGGCTCACCGCACTTTGGGTGATCGACAACTCTTCCGCCGCCCGGGTGAACGAGTTGTAGCGGGACGCAGCTTCAAACGCGCGCAAGGCGTAAAGAGGAGGAAGACGACGAGACAT
This sequence comes from Pseudomonas sp. D8002, assembly GCF_013385695.1. Taxonomy (NCBI): domain Bacteria; kingdom Pseudomonadati; phylum Pseudomonadota; class Gammaproteobacteria; order Pseudomonadales; family Pseudomonadaceae; genus Pseudomonas; species Pseudomonas sp. D8002. The sequence goes on along the minus strand of NZ_JACAPM010000032.1, from coordinate 327,360 downwards.
GGCGAAAACTCCGACGGCGCAATATCGAAACCCTACCAGAATCATTCAGGCATGAGTTTTAATCATGCGAACCATCGGATTTATCCCTTTGTGCAATGCGCTGTGAGCGCCGAGAATCAACCCTTCCACCCTTCCCTGACTTTTTGAGCGTGATGATCATGCAGCATCCGGCACGTACCGAACTCTGGGCCATTCTGCGGCTGTCAGGGCCGCTGATTGCCTCACAGTTGGCCCACATGCTGATGGTGCTGACCGACACCCTGATGATGGCCCGCCTGAGCCCCGAGGCCCTGGCCGGCGGAGGCCTGGGGGCGGCGAGCTATTCGTTCGTGTCGATTTTCTGCATCGGCGTGATCGCTGCCGTGGGCACGCTGGTCGCGATCCGCCAGGGCGCCGGCGACATCGAAGGCGCCACCCGCCTGACCCAGGCCGGGCTATGGCTGGCCTGGTTGATGGCGCTGGTGGCTGGTTTGCTGCTATGGAACCTCAAGCCAGTGCTGCTGATGTTCGGCCAGACCGAAACCAACGTCGCGTCCGCCGGCCAGTTCCTGACCATCCTGCCGTTCGCCCTGCCCGGCTACCTGACGTTCATGGCCCTGCGCGGCTTCACCAGTGCTATCGGCAAGGCCACGCCGGTGATGGTGATCAGCCTGGGCGGCACGGTGATCAACTACCTGCTCAACCACGCGTTGATCGAAGGCATGTTCGGCCTGCCGAAACTCGGGCTGGTGGGCATTGGCCTGGTCACCGCCATCGTTGCCAACTGCATGGCCCTGGCGCTGATCTGGTACATCAAATACAACCGTGCCTACGACGCGTATCCGCTGCGCAAGGGTTTGCTGCGGCCCAACCTGCACTACCTGCGGGAACTGTGGCGCCTGGGCCTGCCGATTGGTGGCACCTATGCGGTGGAAGTCGGGCTCTTTGCGTTCGCCGCGCTGTGCATGGGCACTATGGGCAGCACGCAGCTGGCTGCGCACCAGATCGCCCTGCAGATCGTGTCGGTGGCGTTCATGGTGCCGGCGGGCATGTCGTACGCGATCACCATGCGTATCGGCCAGCATTATGGTGCCGGGCAGTTGCTGGAAGCGCGGCTGGCCGGGCGAGTTGGCATAGGCTTTGGCGCAGTGGTGATGCTGGGCTTTGCAGCGGTGCTGTGGTTGTTCTCGCACCAACTGATCAGCCTGTTCCTCGACCAGCATGACCCGGCGTTTCGCGACGTGATCAACCTCGCCGTCAGCCTGCTGGCGGTGGCCGCATGGTTTGAGCTGTTCGACGGCGTGCAGACCATCGCCATGGGCTGTATTCGCGGACTCAAGGATGCCAAGACCACCTTCCTGGTCGGGCTGGGTTGCTACTGGCTGATCGGCGCACCGGCCGCATGGTTGATGGCGTTCAATCTCGGCTGGGGGCCGACGGGCGTTTGGTGGGGCCTGGCCCTGGGCCTGGCGTGCGCGGCAGTCAGCCTGACCTGGGCGTTTGAACGGAAGATGAAGCGGATGATTCGCCAGGAGCCTGAAACCCACCAAGGATTTCAAGCCGCGCAGCCGGAGTAACGGCTGTACTCGGTCAAATGTGGGAGCGGGCTTGCTCGCGAATGCGGTGGGTCAGCCATGAATTGGTTGGCTGAAATACCGCATTCGCGAGCAAGCCCGCTCCCACATTTTTGATCGGGTTCACAACATCAGATCACGCCGCCCACCAGTTCCTGGCTGTCACCAAACGTCAGGTAGTCCACCAATTCCGCCAACGGCAACGGCTTGCTGATCAGGTAGCCCTGGGCCTGATCGCAGCCGAACAACCGCAGCAACGCCAGTTGCTCGGCGGTTTCCACGCCCTCGGCGACCACTTCCAGGTTCAGGTTATGAGCCAGGTTGATCATGGCGTGCACCAGCTTGCGATTCTCTTCGCGCTCTTCCATGCCGCCGACAAAGCTCTTGTCGATCTTCAGCAAGGCAATCGGCAGGCTGTTGAGGTGCACGAACGACGAAAAGCCGGTGCCAAAGTCATCCAGGGAAAAGCGCACACCCAGGCGGCCCAGCGCATCCATGGTCTGCTTGACCAGGTCGCTGCGGCGCATCACGGCGGTTTCCGTCAGCTCAAATTCCAGCCACTGGGCTTCCACGCCGCGCTCGGCAATCAGCCGGCTGAGGGTGCTGAGCAGTTGGCTGTCCTGAAACTGGCGGAACGACAGGTTGACTGCCATGTGCAACGGCGCAATCCCGCGTTCGCGCAGGTCCTGCATGTCGCGCAGGGCCCGGGAAATCACCCAGTAGCCCAGCGGCACGATCAAGCCGCTCTGCTCGGCCAGCGGCACGAACTCGCTCGGCGGCAACAGGCCGCGCTCACCGTGGCGCCAGCGCACCAGTGCTTCCAGGCCGACGATATGCCCATCGTCGAGGTCCAGGCGGGGCTGGTAATGCAGCTCCAGTTCGTCACGACGCAACGCCCGGCGCAGCTCGCTTTCAAGGTCGGCGAGGCTGCGGGCATTGCGGTTGATGCGTTCGTTGAAGATATGAAAGGTGCAGCCCTGGGTGCTTTTGGCTTGCTGCATGGCGATGTGGGCGTGCCACATCAACGGGTCGGCGCCAGCCTTGGCGCGGGCATGGGCCACGCCGAGGCTGCAACCGATCAGCAGGCTTTCGCCATCGACCCAATAGGGTTCGGCCATGGCTTCGACGATGCGCTCGGCCATCCATTCGGCGCGCTGGGGCGCACGGCGGGTATCGATCAGCAGGGCGAATTCGTCGCTGCCCAGGCGCGCCAGTTGATCGCCGGCCTCCAACTGGCTCTTGAGCCGCGAGACCACTTGCAGGATCAGCCGGTCGCCGGCCTGGTGGCCGAGGGCGTCGTTGGCGTGACGGAAGTTGTCCAGGTCGAGGTGGCCGAGGGCAACGCCACGGCCTTCGTTTTCCGCCAGGCGGGCGGTCAGCAGGGTCTGGAAGCCCTGGCGGTTGGCGATACCGGTCAGCGGGTCCTGTTCGGCCAGGCGTTGCAGGGTGTTTTCCAGTACACCGCGCTCGCGCACATGCCGCAGGCAACGGCGCAATGTATCGACATCCAATGCATTCAGGATCAGCCAGTCGCTGACGCCGAGGGGTGAAACCAGGGGTTCCTCTTCCAACAGCAATACCGTTGGCAAGCTGCAGCGACCGGGGCCGGGCTGAAGGTTGGCCGTGGTCAACAGCACCGCGCTGTGATCGTCGTCGAACAGGTTGCTCACAGACTCCCAGTTTGGCGCGCTGATCAGCACAGCTCCGTCGCCCATCGGCGCCAGGCACTCGCGCAATAACGCTGCCCACGCTGGCTCATCGGCCAGTAGCAGCAAACGCAAGGGTTCGACAGGCGTAGACAAGCTAGCTCCCTAGACTCTGCAAAATTTCGTTGGCGGCGGGCATTATGACGTGCGCCCCGATAATGACCAATGATATGGGTTATCAAATGCGCACTGTGCAGCTCTAGACCGAACAATAGTCCTAAATACCCTGCACATCCTGCGGCAAAGTAACAAAACCGGCAAATTTAGATCGAGTGGTACGTCACACTGTCGTTCAGAGGCAGCAGAATCTTGCCAGCCTGTTAAAATGCCCGCCCTTTTGATCAATGACCTCCTGAATTTCGTATGTCCCGACTCAATCCCCGGCAGCAAGAAGCCGTGAACTACGTCGGCGGCCCTCTATTGGTGCTCGCCGGTGCCGGTTCCGGCAAGACCAGCGTGATCACCCGCAAGATCGCGCACCTGATCCAGAGCTGTGGCATCCGTGCCCAGTACATCGTCGCCATGACCTTTACCAACAAGGCGGCGCGGGAAATGAAAGAGCGCGTCGGCACCCTGCTCAAGGGTGGCGAAGGCCGTGGCCTCACCGTGTGTACCTTCCACAACCTGGGGCTGAACATCATCCGCAAGGAGCACGTGCGGTTGGGCTACAAGCCGGGCTTCTCGATCTTTGACGAGACAGACGTCAAGGCGCTGATGACCGACATCATGCAGAAGGAATACGCGGGCGACGACGGCGTCGACGAGATCAAGAACATGATCGGCTCGTGGAAAAACGACCTGATCCTGCCCGCCGAAGCCCTGGAAGCTGCGCGCAACCCCAAGGAGCAGACTGCCGCCATTGTCTACACCCACTACCAGCGCACGCTCAAGGCGTTCAACGCAGTGGACTTCGACGACCTGATCCTGCTGCCGGTGAAGCTGTTCCAGGAACACGCCGACATCCTCGAAAAGTGGCAGAACAAAGTCCGCTACCTGCTGGTGGACGAATACCAGGACACCAACGCCAGCCAATACCTGCTGGTGAAGCTGCTGATCGGCAAGCGCAACCAGTTCACCGTGGTGGGCGATGACGACCAGTCGATCTACGCCTGGCGCGGCGCCCGCCCGGAAAACCTGATGCTGCTCAAGGACGACTACCCGTCCCTGAAAGTGGTGATGCTGGAGCAGAACTACCGCTCCACCAGCCGCATCCTGCGTTGCGCCAACGTGCTGATCTCCAACAACCCCCACGAGTTTGAAAAGCAACTGTGGAGCGAGATGGGCCACGGCGACGAGATCCGCGTGATCCGCTGCCGCAACGAAGACGCCGAAGCCGAGCGCGTGGCCGTCGAACTGCTCACGCTGCACCTGCGTACCGACCGGCCCTACAGCGATTTCGCGATCCTGTACCGCGGCAACTACCAGGCCAAGCTGATCGAGCTGAAGCTGCAGCACCACCAGATTCCTTATCGCCTGTCGGGCGGCAACAGCTTTTTCGGACGCCAGGAAGTGAAAGACCTGATGGCCTACTTCCGGCTGATCGTGAACCCGGACGACGACAACGCCTTCCTGCGGGTGATCAACGTCCCACGCCGGGAAATCGGTTCGACTACCCTGGAAAAGCTCGGCAACTACGCCACCGAACGCAAGATCTCGATGTACGCCGCCACCGACGAAATCGGCCTGGGCGAGCACCTCGACACTCGTTTCACCGACCGCCTGGCGCGCTTCAAGCGCTTCATGGACAAGGTGCGCGAGCAGTGCGCCGGCGAAGACCCGATCAGCGCCCTGCGCAGCATGGTCATGGACATCGACTACGAGAACTGGCTGCGCACCAACAGCTCCAGCGACAAGGCTGCCGATTACCGCATGGGCAACGTGTGGTTCCTGATCGAGGCGTTGAAAAATACCCTGGAGAAGGACGAAGAAGGCGAGATGACCGTCGAGGACGCCATCGGCAAGCTGGTGCTGCGGGACATGCTTGAACGCCAGCAGGAAGAGGAAGACGGCGCCGAAGGCGTGCAGATGATGACCTTGCATGCGTCCAAGGGCCTGGAATTCCCCTACGTGTTCATCATGGGCATGGAAGAGGAAATCCTCCCGCACCGCTCCAGCATCGAAGCCGACACCATCGAGGAAGAACGGCGCCTGGCCTACGTGGGCATTACCCGCGCGCGTCAGACATTGGCCTTCACCTTTGCCGCCAAGCGCAAGCAGTACGGCGAGATCATCGATTGTGCCCCCAGCCGGTTCCTCGACGAACTGCCGCCGGACGACCTGGCCTGGGAAGGCAACGACGACACACCGACCGAAGTCAAAGCCGTTCGCGGCAACACCGCACTGGCGGATATACGCGCGATGTTAAAGCGCTAGAATCGACTACTTTTTAATCTACTTTCGGCGCGTGTTGCGCCAACAGAGGAAGCTTTCGTGGAAGCACTGCACAAGAAAATTCGCGAAGAAGGCATCGTGCTTTCCGATCAGGTACTCAAGGTCGACGCCTTTCTGAACCACCAGATCGACCCGGCGCTGATGAAACTGATCGGTGACGAGTTTGCTGCGTTGTTCAAGGATTCGGGGATCACCAAGATCGTCACCATCGAAGCCTCGGGCATTGCACCGGCGATCATGACCGGCCTGAACCTCGGCGTGCCGGTGATTTTCGCCCGCAAGCAACAGTCCCTGACCCTGACCGAAAACCTGCTGTCGGCGACGGTGTATTCCTTCACCAAGAAAACCGAAAGCACCGTGGCGATTTCCCCGCGCCACCTGACCAGCAGCGACCGCGTGCTGATCATCGATGACTTCCTGGCCAACGGTAAGGCGTCCCAGGCGCTGATCTCGATCATCAAACAGGCCGGCGCGACCGTTGCAGGTTTGGGGATCGTGATCGAGAAGTCGTTCCAGGGTGGCCGTGCGGAGCTGGATGCCCAGGGTTACCGGGTTGAGTCGCTGGCGCGGGTGCAGTCGTTGGCGGGTGGGGTTGTGACCTTTATCGAGTAATCGGTGCGGGCACGGTTAAACATGTGGGAGCGGGCTTGCTCGCGAAAGCGGTGGATCAGTCGACCTATCCGGTGACTGACACACCGCTTTCGCGAGCAAGCCCGCTCCCACATTTGATCTCCTGTGTTTGTTAGTGCGCGGTAGCTTGTAGGCCCGCTAGCAACAGGCGCTGATACAAGTCCTCCTTCAACCCCTCCGGCTTATCCAGTCGCATCCGTACCAAATGCTCGGGAAACGCTTCCGGCTCCGGTGCATCCAGCGCCGCCTTGCCCAGCTCCAGAATCTCCGTCAGCTTGAATTTGCTCTTGAGCCAGTTCAACGCCCGCAACAAATCCCGCTCTTCATCGGTGAAGTCACTGCCCAGCGGATACTCCGGGAACAGCCGTGGATGCCGCGCCTGAATCCCCTGCAGACGCTCCGGCGTGTTGTCGGCAAACCGCGGATTCAGCTGGAAATCCTTCGGCAACTTCCCGGCCTTCTGCGCCTGTTCGATCAAATCTTCCTGGAACCGTGAGTCGGTGATATTCAGCAGCGCCTCGATCACCCTGGCATCAGTCTGCCCGCGTAAATCCGCGATGCCGTATTCGGTGATGACGATATCTCGCAGGTGCCGGGGAATCGTACAGTGCCCGTATTCCCAGACGATATTGGAACTGACCTCGCCGCCCGATTCGCGCCAGCTGCGCAGGATCAGGATCGAGCGCGCGCCTTCCAGCGCATGGCCCTGGGCGACAAAGTTGTATTGCCCGCCAACACCGCTGAGCACGCGGCCATCTTCCAACTGGTCGGCCACGCCCGCGCCCAACAGGGTCACGGTAAACGCGCTGTTGATGAAGCGCGCATCCAGGCGCTGCAAACGCTTGAGTTCTTCCTGGCCGTACAGCTCGTTGATGTAGCTGATGCGGGTCATGTTGAATTCCAGGCGCTTGCTCTGTGGCAAGTCCCGCAAACGCTCGTAAAAGCTACGAGGCCCGAGGAAGAAGCCGCCATGCACAGAGATGCCGTCGGTCTGTGCCGCTTCGTCCAGGGTGCCGGCGTTGGCCCGCTCCTGGGTCGCGACGTCCGGGTATACCTTGCGCCGCACAATCCCGGCATCGGCCAGCACCAGCAGGCCATTGACGAACATTTCGCTGCAACCGTACAGCCCACGGGCAAACGGCGCGACTCCGCCTTCGTGGCTGATCAGCGGTGCCCATTGGTACACATCCAGGTCGGTGAGCAACAGGCGATACGCCTCGTTATCGGCCTGGCGCGCCAGCAAGGCCGCAGTCAGTGCATCGCCCATGGAGCCGATGCCGATCTGCAAGGTACCGCCGTCGCGCACCAGGGTGCTGGCGTGCAAACCGATAAAGTGATCCTGGAAACCCACCGGCATGTTCGGGGTGGAGAACAGCGTGGTGCTGTCCTTCTCGTCGATCAGGAAGTCGAACTCATCCATGCCCAGCTCGGCGTCGCCGGGCATGTAGGGCAAATCACTGTGAACCTGGCCCACCACCAGGATGGTTTCACCGGCCTCGCGGCGCTTGGCGATCATCGGCAACAGGTCGAGGGTGATGTCGGGGTTGCAGCTCAGGCTCAGGCGATCCGGATGTTCAGCGCTGCTGGCCACCAATTGCGCGACGAGGTTCAGGCCGGCGGCATTGATATCACGGGCAGCGTGGCTGTAGTTGCTGCTGACGTAATTCTGCTGCGCCGAAAGGCTGTGAAGCAAACTGCCGGGCTGCATGAAGAACTGCTGCACGTGAATGTTCGACGGCAGGCTGTCCTTGCGCAGTGCGGCGAGGAAGTCCAGCTCGGGATAGTCACCGAAGACCCGTTCGATAAAGGGCTCGAGAAAGCGCTTCTGCAAACCATCGCCCAAGGTAGGGCGACCCAGGGCCAGGGCTGTGTAGATGGTCAGCGCCCGGTCCGGCAGCTTGGCGATACGCCGGTACAGCGCGTTGACGAACCGGTTGGGTTTGCCCAGGCCCAGGGGCATGCCCATGTGAATATGCGCCGGCAGCCGTGCCAGTACGTCGTCGACTGCTTGCTCGATTGAACACAACTGCACCATCCGACTTCTCCCGAACATTCCATGAATTGGGGTTGGACCGAGCTTGCCGGGTCTTTGCTGCAAAGAACAGCCTCAAAAGGCAAATCGCGGGCACAAAAAAGCCGCTGGTCAGCGGCTCTTTTGGCGAAGATCGGTTTATTTCAGCCCCGACATCTTCTCGATCGCGCCTTTAAGCTCGGCATCCGAGCAATCGGCGCAGGTGCCTTTTGGCGGCATGGCGTTCAAGCCGGTAATGGCCTTGGCCAGCAGGCCATCGAGGCCACCCTGATGGTCCGCGCGGTCTTTCCAGGCGGCGGTGTCACCGATTTTCGGTGCGCCCAACAGGCCGGTACCGTGGCAAGCGTTGCAGTGCTTGGCGATTACGTCATCCGGCGATTTCGCACCGCCGCCGCCGCCCGCAGCCACTGCCACTTCCATCCCCTTGCACTCTTGCCCCTGGACGCACACCTGGCCTACAGGCTCCAGGCGCTTGGCAATTTCATCATTGGTCGCAGCTTGAGCGCTGACAGCCCATAGGGCCAGTACGGTTGCTGGTGCAGCCAGCATTTTCATAATTAGGTTCACGCGTTCACCCTCAATGGTGGCTATTCACGCCTGCGGCCACGGTTTCGCAGGCGGCGAAAGTATAACGGTTAGCCCGCCCCGCCGAAACAACCCTATTAACCAAGGGGAGATTCAGCAAGGCAGAATGCTGCTACGGGCGTCTCTGCGACATAGGCAGGACGCCTCTTTTCTTAAAAGTTCGCGGGTGTGGCTGCGCTGATTAGTCGCGCCGGCACTTCGAACGGATTGCGAAAACGGTGCGGCTTGGTGCTTTCAAAGTAGTAGCTATCGCCGGCTTCGAGCACAAAAGTTTCAAGGCCGACCACCAGCTCCAGGCGACCTTCCACCAGGATCCCGGTTTCCTCGCCCTCGTGGGTGAGCATCTCTTCGCCGGTATCAGCACCTGGCGGGTAGATCTCGTTGAGGAACGCAATCGCCCGGCTCGGATGCGCGCGGCCCACCAGTTTCATGGTGACGGCGCCGTCGGAGATATCGATCAGCTCATTGGCTTTATAGACGATCTGGGTCGGTTTTTCCTGGAGGATCTCCTCGGAAAAGAACTCCACCATCGACATGGGAATGCCGCCCAGCACCTTGCGCAAGGAGCTGATGGAGGGGCTGACACTGTTTTTTTCGATCATCGAAATGGTGCTGTTGGTGACGCCCGCGCGCTTGGCTAGCTCACGCTGGGAAAGACCTTTCAGTTTACGGATGGATTGCAGTCGTTCGCCGACGTCCAATGCAGGAGCCTCCTAGGATTCAGGCGTTGTTGTAATTGAGCGTTATCATGGCGACAGCGTTCAGTATTTACAACACTTTGGCCTAAATCCCGGGATCTGCCATTCGTGGGTGCCGCTCAAGCGCCGGAATAGAGCCGTGGCACTCGGCGCAGGTTGCAGAAGATCTGGTACGGAATGGTGTCGGCGGCGGTGGCAACGTCACTGGCGAGGATGTTTTTGCCCCACAATTCGACGGTGGAACCGAGCCCGGCCTGGGGCACGTCGGTCAGGTCGACACACAGCATGTCCATCGACACACGGCCCAGCAACTGGCTGCGCTGGCCGGCCACCAGCACCGGGGTGCCGGTGGGTGCGTGGCGCGGGTAGCCGTCGGCGTAGCCCATGGCAACTACCCCGATGCGCATCGGTTTCGGGGTAATGAACCTGGCGCCGTAGCCCACAGGTTCGCCGGCCGGCAGTTCACGTACGCAGATGACTTTCGATTCGAGGGTCATCACCGGCTGCAAACGCGCGGCGATGGCCTGGCCTTCGCCAAACGGCGTGGCGCCGTAGAGCATGATGCCCGGGCGTACCCAGTCACTGGAAACGTTCGGCCAGCCCAGCACCGACGGCGAGTTGCGCAGGCTGACCTGGGCCGACAAGCCCTGGCGCGCCGCTTCAAACACCGCTACTTGCTCTTCGCTGCTGGTGCTGTCCAGCTCATCGGCGCGGGCGAAGTGGCTCATCAGCACGATCTTCGCGACTTTGCCGCTGGCCAGCAGGCGCTGGTAAGCGTCGTGATAATCCTTGGGGTGCAAGCCAACGCGGTGCATGCCCGAATCAAGCTTGAGCCAGACGGTCAGCGGCTTGCTGAGTTGCGCCTGTTCAATCGCGTCCAGCTGCCACAGCGAATGCACCACGCACCAGAAATCATGCTCGATGATCAGCGGCAGCTCGTCGGCTTCGAAAAAACCTTCGAGCAACAGCACCGGCCCGCGAATCCCGGCGGCCCGCAGCTCCAGCGCTTCCTCGATGCAGGCCACGGCAAACCCGTCCGCCTCGGCTTCCAGCGCCTGGGCAACACGCACGGCACCGTGGCCGTAGGCATCGGCCTTGATCACGGCGAGGGCCTTGGCCCCACCCGTGACTTCACGGGCCAGTTGGTAGTTATGGCGCAGGGCTTGGAGGTCGATCAGGGCACGGGCAGGACGCATGGCGGCAGGCTTCTAGGCGGCGGTGGGAAGAAAAAACCGGTACCCGCTGACAACGCAGGCACCGGGAGAGGATTTTTTGCTTACGGCAGAGCGGCCACAACCGACAGCTCCACCAGGATTTCCGGTTCGCAGAGTTTCGCTTCAACCGTGGCACGGGCCGGCGCGACGCCTTTTGGCAGCCACTTGTCCCATACCGCGTTCATCCCGGCGAAATCGGCGTCAATGTCTTTCAGGTAGATGGTCACCGACAGCAACTTGGTCTTGTCGGTACCGGCCAGGTCCAGCAAACGCTCGATGTTGACGAGGGTTTCGCGGGTCTGCTGTTCAATCCCGGCACTCATGTCGTCGCCGACCTGCCCTGCCAGATACACGGTACCGCTGTGAACAACGATCTGGCTCATGCGCTCATTGGTGAGCTGGCGCTGGATTGACATGTTTTGCGGACTCCTGGTGGTTGCCATAACGGGAAATATCGAGGCCTTCGGCACTGATCTGCGGGGTTTTCTTCGCCATCAAATCGGCCAGCAAACGACCAGAGCCACAGGCCATGGTCCAACCGAGGGTGCCGTGGCCGGTGTTCAGGAACAGGTTTTTGAACGGGGTAGCACCGACAATCGGCGTGCCGTCTGGCGTGGTCGGCCGCAGGCCGGTCCAGAAACTGGCCTGGCTCAAATCACCGCCCTGAGGATAAAGGTCGTTGACGATCATCTCCAGGGTTTCCCGCCGACGCGGGTTCAGCGACAGGTCAAAACCGGCTATCTCAGCCATGCCACCGACGCGAATACGGTTGTCGAAACGGGTGATCGCGACCTTGTAGGTCTCATCGAGAATGGTCGAGGTCGGGGCCATCGCCGGGTTGGTGATCGGCACGGTCATCGAGTAACCCTTGAGCGGGTACACCGGCGCCTTGATTCCCAGCGGCTTGAGCAATTTCGGCGAGTAGCTGCCGAGGGCCAGCACGTAGCGGTCGGCAGTTTCCAGCTTGCCGTCGATCCACACGCCGTTGATCCGGTCACCGGCGTAGTCCAGGCGCTGGATATCTTGCTCGAAGCGGAATTCGACACCCAGTTGCTTGCACATGTCGGCAAGGCGGGTGGTAAACATCTGACAGTCGCCGGTTTGGTCGTTCGGCAGGCGCAGGGCACCGGCAAGAATATCGGTGACGCTCGCCAGGGCCGGCTCGACGCGGGCAATCCCGGCGCGGTCCAGCAGCTCGTAAGGCACACCGGACTCTTTCAATACCGCGATGTCCTTGGCAGCACCGTCCAGCTGAGCCTGCGTACGGAACAGTTGGGTAGTCCCCAAAGTGCGCCCTTCGTAGGCGATGCCGGTCTCGGCACGCAGCTCGTCGATGCAATCGCGGCTGTATTCGGACAGGCGCACCATACGCTCCTTGTTCACCGCATAACGGCTGGCGGTGCAGTTGCGCAGCATCTGCGCCATCCACAGGTACTGGTCGATATCGGCGGTGGCCTTGATCGCCAGGGGCGCGTGGCGCTCCAGCAGCCACTTGATGGCCTTGAGCGGCACACCCGGCGCAGCCCATGGCGAGGCGTAGCCTGGCGAGATCTGCCCGGCGTTGGCGAAACTGGTCTCCATGGCCACAGCCGGCTGACGGTCGACCACGACCACTTCAAAACCAGCTCGTGCCAAATAGTAGGCACTGGCCACGCCAATGACACCGCTACCCAAGACCAGAACGCGCATTTTTATTCCCTCATCACGGCTTGACCGCTGACGTTTGTTGTTCAGCACAAAGATGTGGGCAGTATAAAAAGCAATCACCAGTGCATTTCACTATATAACTGCCTATATTTGGCGACAATTCTCGGCAAAAACCCTTTTCACGGAGGAGCATCCCCTATGCGGACCAACACTCAGACCAAGCGGGAGCTGGACAAGATCGACCGCAACATCCTGCGCATCCTGCAGGCCGACGGGCGAATTTCGTTTACTGAACTGGGGGAAAAGGTCGGGCTGTCGACCACGCCGTGCACCGAGCGGGTCCGGCGCCTGGAGCGCGAAGGGATCATCATGGGCTACAACGCCCGGCTCAACCCGCAGCATCTGAAGGGCAGCCTGCTGGTGTTTGTCGAGATCAGCCTCGACTACAAGTCCGGCGACACCTTTGAAGAATTCCGACGCGCCGTGCTGAAACTGCCTCACGTGCTGGAGTGCCACCTGGTGTCAGGGGACTTCGACTACCTGGTGAAGGCGCGCATCTCGGAGATGGCGTCGTACCGCAAATTGCTCGGCGATATCCTGCTCAAGCTGCCCCACGTAAGGGAATCCAAGAGCTATATCGTGATGGAAGAGGTGAAAGAGAGCCTGAACCTGCCGATCCCGGATTAACACAGCACCACAGGCCAATGTGAGAGCGGGCTTGCTCGCGAATGCGGAGTGTCAGTCACCTGTTGTATTGACTGATCCACCGCATTCGCGAGCAAGCCCGCTCCCACACTAGTTGATCGGGGACATCCGCTAGACCAATACCTGACGCGTCGACGCCATGTACGCGTGAATCTGCTTTTCCACCCGTGGGTGGATCAGCTCCACCGGGCGGCGGTCGTTGGGGCATGGCAAGGTCGGCGTGGTGCCGAACAAGCGGCAAATCAGCGGGCGCTCGTCGTACACGGTGCAGCCATTGGGGCCAAGGTGCACGCAGTTGAGTTCGTCCATCGCCGCTTCCTGCTCGGCAGCGGTCTTGCGCGGCAGGCGCGACATTTCCTCGGGGGACGTGGTCACCGGCCCACAGCAGTCGTGGCAACCCGGGACACACTCGAACGAGGGAATCTGCCGGCGCAGCGCGTTGACTTTCTGACTGTTGCAACTCATCGACACAGGGACCGAACGGCGAATAGGCGTGGATTCTGCCCTAAAAGCCCCCGGTGAGACAGCTTCGCCCGACCGCTGTATCCTGCGTCAAATTTTCCAAACAGGGATGCTCCCCATGACCGCCAGCGCCCGGCACGCCAATTCCTACTACGCCGCCAGCAGTTTCCCGCAGCCTGATTATCCGGTGCTGACAGGTGAAATCGTGGCCGATGTGTGCGTGGTCGGCGGCGGCTTTTCGGGGCTCAACACCGCTCTGGAACTGGCTGAACGGGGTTTCAGCGTGGTCCTGCTGGAAGCCCGCAAGATTGCCTGGGGCGCCAGCGGGCGTAATGGCGGGCAACTGATTCGTGGCGTCGGTCATGGCCTGGATCAGTTCACCAACGTCATCGGCACCGAGGGCGTGCGCCAGATGAAATTGATGGGCCTGGAAGCCGTGGAAATCGTACGGCAGCGGGTCGAACGTTCGCAGATCGCCTGCGACCTGACCTGGGGCTACTGCGACCTGGCCAACAAACCCCGCGACCTGGAACACCTGGCCGCCGACGCCGAAGAGCTGCGAAGCCTCGGTTATCGCCACGAAGTGCGCCTGCTGCAAGCGGGTGAAATGCGCAGCGTGATCGGTTCCAACCGCTATGTTGGCGGCATGATCGACATGGGCTCCGGCCACCTGCACCCGCTGAACCTCGCTCTCGGCGAGGCAGCCGCTGCACAGCAGTTGGGCGTCCAGTTGTTCGAGCATTCCGAGGCGGTGCGGATCGATTACGGCCCGGAGGTCAACGTACACACCGCCCAGGGCAATGTGCGCGCCAAGACCCTGGTGCTGGGCTGCAATGCTTATTTGAACGGCCTCAACCCGCATCTGAGCGGCAAGGTGCTGCCCGCCGGCAGCTACATCATCGCCACCGAGCCCTTGAGCGAAGCCCAGGCAGCCGAGTTGCTGCCGCAAAACATGGCGGTGTGTGACCAGCGGGTGACGGTGGATTACTTCCGGCTGTCAGCCGACCGACGCTTGCTGTTCGGCGGTGCCTGCCATTACTCCGGACGGGATCCGAAGGACATCGGTGCCTATATGCGTCCGAAAATGCTGCAGGTGTTCCCACAACTGGCCAACGTGAAAATCGACTACCAGTGGGGCGGGATGATCGGCATTGGCGCCAACCGCCTGCCGCAGATTGGCCGACTGGCCGACCAGCCCAATGTGTATTTCGCCCAGGCCTATGCCGGCCATGGCCTCAACGCCACCCACCTGGCAGGCAAACTGTTGGGCGAAGCCATCAGCGGCCAGCAAAGCGGGCGCTTTGATCTGTTTGCCAAGGTGCCGCACATCACTTTCCCGGGCGGCAAGCATTTGCGCTCGCCGCTGCTGGCGCTGGGAATGCTCTGGCACCGATTGAAAGAACTGGTCTGAATCAGCCGCGCCAGAAGGGCTTCAAGCCTTCCCGGCGCGCCTGCTCGGCACTCAGGCCCACGTCTCGCAGTTGCTCGGGGGTCAGCTCCAGCAAGGTTTTGCGCGTATGCATGCGGTGCCAGAACAACGCCCATGAACTGAGTGTGGGGGCCTTGGTACGCGCCGCCATGCGCCGCTCCTGCCCGGCTTCCAGTTCCTGACTGTGTAACGCCAACCGCACATCGCTCATACCGCTCATTTTCCTGCCCCTCATTAACGTGTTGCCATGAGTACGTAGGATGAGCCGGCGCGTAAAACCATGACAGATTCAACCACCCTGTATTAAATCCATACAGATACTGCCTATCGGCCGCTGAATCCTGTATTTTCAGCCTATCTGTACTGGTAACCGGGAAGCACCGCCATGACCCTATACGTCAACCTCGCCGAACTGTTGGGCACGCGCATCGAGCAGGGCTTCTATCGCCCGGGCGACAGATTGCCGTCAGTTCGGGCCTTGAGTGTGGAGCATGGGGTCAGCCTGAGCACCGTGCAGCAGGCCTACCGCGTACTGGAAGACAACGGCCTGGCGATGCCCAAACCCAAATCCGGCTACTTCGTACCGGTGGGCCGCGACTTGCCGGCATTGCCCGCCGTAGGCCGCCCGGCCCAGCGCCCGGTGGAAATTTCCCAGTGGGACCAAGTGCTGGAGCTGATCCGCGCGGTGCCACGCAAAGACGCCATACAGTTGGGCCGGGGCATGCCGGATGTATTGTCGCCGACCATGAAACCCCTGCTACGCAGCCTCGCTCGGATCAGTCGGCGCCAGGACATGCCGGGGCTGTATTACGACACTATCCACGGCAACCTGGACCTGCGTGAACAGATTGCCCGCCTGATGCTCGACTCAGGCTGCCAACTGACGCCCCAGGACCTGGTGATCACCACCGGCTGCCACGAGGCCCTGTCTGCCAGCATCCACGCCATTTGCGAGCCCGGCGACATCGTTGCCGTCGACTCGCCAAGCTTCCACGGCGCCATGCAAACACTGAAGGGCCTGGGCATGAAAGCCCTGGAAATCCCCACCGACCCACTCACCGGTATCAGCCTGGAAGCGCTGGAACTGGCACTGGAACAATGGCCGATCAAAGTCATACAGTTGACCCCCAACTGCAACAACCCACTGGGCTACATCATGCCGGAGTCGCGCAAACGCGCACTGCTGACCCTGGCCCAGCGCTTTGACGTGGCGATCATCGAAGACGACGTGTATGGCGAACTGGCCTACAGCTACCCGCGCCCACGCACCATCAAGTCCTTCGACGAAGATGGCCGCGTCGTACTGTGCAGCTCTTTCTCGAAGACCCTCGCACCCGGCCTGCGGATTGGCTGGGTCGCACCCGGTCGCTATCTGGAGCGTGTGCTGCACATGAAATACATCAGCACCGGCTCCACCGCGACCCAGCCGCAGATCGCAATTGCCGAGTTTCTGAAAGGTGGACATTTCGAGCCACATTTGCGGCGGATGCGCACGCAATACCAGCGCAATCGCGACCTGATGCTCGATTGGGTCAGCCGCTATTTCCCGGCGGGCACCCGCGCCAGCCGCCCCCAGGGCAGTTTCATGCTGTGGGTGGAACTGCCGGAAGGCTTCGATACCCTGAAACTCAACCGGCTGCTGGTGGATGAAGGTGTACAGATTGCAGTGGGAAGTATCTTTTCCGCCTCCGGCAAGTACAGGAACTGCCTGCGCATGAACTACGCTGCCAAACCAACGCCGCAGATTGAAGAGGCTGTACGCAAGGTCGGCGCGACCGCCATCCGGTTGCTGGCCGAAGCGATGGACTGACCTTTTACGGGAAATAGCCGTCATATGCCGACAATCGCCCTGATTCGGAACCCATGTCATTGATGACCCACCGGCTATTACCGTTTTTCCTGCTGGGCATCCTGGCCCTGGGCGGCTGCGCCACCATCGACGCGCCACGCACACCCAGCGAGGCGCTGCCGGCCAGCGAATCTTCCTTCGGCCGCTCGATCCAGGCCCAGGCCGCTCCCTACAAAGGCCGCTCCGGGTTCCGCCTGCTGCCCAACAGCAGCGAAGCCTTCATGGCCCGCGCCGAACTGATCCGCAACGCCCAGACCAGCCTCGACTTGCAGTACTACATCGTCCACGACGGCATCAGCACCCGCATGCTCGTGGATGAACTGCTCAAGGCCGCCGACCGTGGCGTGCGCGTGCGCATCCTGCTGGACGACACCACCAGCGACGGCCTGGACCAGATCATCGCCACCCTCGCCGCCCACCCGCAGATCCAGATTCGCCTGTTCAACCCGCTGCACCTGGGCCGCAGCACCGGCGTGACGCGGGCCATGGCGCGGCTGTTCGACCTGTCGCTGCAACACCGGCGCATGCACAACAAGCTGTGGCTGGCAGACAACAGCGTGGCCATCGTCGGCGGGCGCAACCTGGGGGATGAGTATTTCGACGCCGAGCCCAACCTCAACTTCACCGATATCGACATGCTCAGCGTGGGCCCGGTGGCCGAGCAACTGGGCCACAGTTTCGATCAGTACTGGAACAGTGCCCTGAGCAAACCCATTGGTGACTTCGTCAGCAGCGCTTCCAAAGGCGACCTGGCCAGCGCCCGCGTACGCCTGGAAGATTCCCTTGCCGAGTCTCGCCAACAAAACCATGCCCTGTACAACCGCCTGCGCACCTACAAGACCCAGCCGCGCATGGACATCTGGCGCCGTGAGCTGATCTGGGCCTGGAACCAGGCACTGTGGGATGCGCCGAGCAAGGTGCTGGCCAAGGCCGATCCGGATCCACGGCTGCTGCTGACGACCCAACTGGCGCCGGAGTTGGAAGGTGTCAGCCATGAGCTGATGATGATTTCGGCTTACTTCGTGCCCGGGCAGCCCGGGCTGGTGTACCTGACCGGTCGCGCGGACGCCGGCGTATCGGTAAGCCTGCTGACCAATTCCCTGGAAGCCACCGACGTACCGGCCGTGCACGGCGGTTATGCGCCCTATCGCAAGGCGCTGCTGGAACACGGGGTGAAGCTATACGAGTTGCGTCGCCAGCCGGGAGACGGTGGCGGCAGCGGACCTCATCTGTTCCGCAAAGGTACATTCCACGGTTCGGATTCCAGCCTGCACAGCAAGGCGATCATCTTTGATCGGGAGAAATCCTTCATCGGCTCATTCAACTTCGACCCGCGCTCGGTGCTGTGGAACACCGAAGTCGGGGTGCTGGTGGACAGTCCCGAACTGGCGGAACACGTGCGCAACCTGGCACTGGAGGGCATGGCGCCCCCGTTGAGCTATCAGGCGAAGCTGCAGGATGGCCAGGTGGTATGGGTGACCGAAGACAACGGCCAACTGCACACCCTGACCCGCGAACCCGGCAGTTGGTGGCGCCGGTTCAATGCCTGGTTTGCTACATCCGTCGGGCTGGAACGCATGCTTTAAGAACAGCGACGGGACCTGTGGGAGCTGGCTTGCCTGCGATGGCGGAGTGTCAGTTTACGTATCCGGTGCTGACACTCCGCCATCGCGGGCAAGCCCGGCTCCCACAGGTGATCGCATTTCAAGTTCAGGCGGGTTGTGTGGCGCCGAATGCACCTTGGCGCAGCAACAGGATCACCAACCCCAACGCCCCCGCCGCCATCAACAACGGCAACGCATGCCCGCTGATCCACTGGCTGCCGGCACCGGCCACCAGCGGGCCGATCAGGCAGCCAATGCCCCACAGCTGCGCGATATGCGCATTGGCGCGCACCAGCGCGTCGTCGCGGTAGCGCTCGCCAATCAGGATCAGCGACAGGGTGAACAACCCGCCGGCGCTGGCCCCGAACAGCACCCACACCGGCCAGATCAGCAGCGTATCGAGCAATAGCGGAATCGCCAGGCTCGTCACCAGCAGCATCAGCGCGCAGCCGAGAAACAGCGTGCGCCGAGGCAGGTAGTCCGCCAGCGCGCCAATCGGCAGTTGCAGCAACGCATCACCGACCACCACCGTGCTGACCATCGCCAGAGCAATCTCGGCGGTGAAACCCTGTTGCAGGCAATACACCGGCAACAGCGTCAGAATCATCGCCTCGAACGCGGCGAACAACGCCACCGCCCAGGCAATCGCCGGCAAACCCTGGCAGAAGCGCAGCAGGTCGCCAAAGGTCACGCTGAAAGACTCGGCAGTCGGCGCACCGGAACGGCCCAGCAGCAGGATCGGCGAGCACGTCAGCAGGCCGACACCCACCCAGAAGCCAATATCGTTGTCCGTACCCAGCGCGCCCAGCAGCAACGGGCCCGACAGCTGGCTCAAGGCATAGCTGCAGCCATACAGCGCCACCAGACGGCCGCGCCAGCGTTCGATCACCAGTTGGTTGATCCAGCTTTCGCCGAGGATAAACACGATGGTCAGGATCACCCCGATCATCAGCCGCAACACCAGCCATACCGGGTAGCTGGGCAATACCGCCAGCAAGCCGATGGAAATCGCCCCCGCCCACAGGCACAGGCGCATCAGGTTCGCCGTGCCCAGGCGCGAGGCCAGGCCGCTGGAGACCTTGGCACCCAGCAGCACACCGAAGGCCGGCATCGCCGCCATGACTCCGATGGCGAAGCTGCCATAGCCCCAGCTTTCCAGGCGCAGGGACACCAGCGGCATGCTCACGCCCAAGGCCAGGCCCACGCTCAAGACCGACGCCAACACGGCGAAATAGGTCGCCCAACGCATTTCCACGCTCCTGTGGATGATTTGGAGATCACACAAAACAGTGTGGGAGCGGGCTTGCTCGCGAATGCGGTGTACCAGTCAATACATCAGCGACTGTGATACCTCATTCGCGAGCAAGCCCGCTCCCACATTTTTTACAGCGGTGTTCCTGGAGGCTTACAACTTGATCCAGGTCGCCTTCAGCTCGGTGTACTTGTCGAACGCGTGCAGCGACTTGTCGCGGCCGTTACCCGACTGCTTGAAACCACCGAACGGTGCGGTCATGTCGCCGCCATCGTACTGGTTAACCCACACGCTGCCGGCACGCAGTGCCTTGGCGGTCAGGTGTGCCTTGGAGATGTTCGACGTCCACACCGCAGCGGCCAGGCCGTATTGGGTGTCGTTGGCGATCGCAATGGCTTCTTCCACGCTGTCGAAGGCAATTACCGACAGCACCGGGCCGAAGATTTCTTCCTGGGCGATCTTCATGGCGTTGGTCACGCCGTCGAAAATCGTCGGCTCGACATAGGTGCCACCGCTTTCCTGCAGCGTGCGCTTGCCGCCGGCCACCAGCTTGGCGCCATCGGCATGCCCGGCTTCGATGTACGACAGCACGGTGTTCATCTGCTGGGTATCCACCAGCGCACCGACCGTGGTGGCCGGGTCGAGCGGGTTGCCCGGCTTCCAGGCCTTGAGGGCCTCGATCACCAGCGGCAGGAATTTATCCTTGATCGAACGCTCCACCAGCAGGCGCGAACCGGCGGTGCACACTTCGCCCTGGTTGAAGGCGATGGCGCCGGCCGCGGACTCGGCGGCGGCTTGCAGGTCCGGGGCATCGGCAAACACGATGTTCGGGCTCTTGCCGCCAGCTTCCAGCCAGACGCGCTTCATGTTCGACTCGCCGGAGCGAATCAGCAGTTGCTTGGCGATCTTGGTGGAACCGGTGAACACCAGGGTGTCGACGTCCATGTGCAGCGCCAGGGCGTTACCCACGGTGTGGCCATAACCCGGCAGCACGTTGAACACGCCTTTCGGGATGCCGGCTTCAACCGCGAGGGCAGCGATGCGGATGGCAGTCAGCGGTGATTTTTCAGATGGCTTGAGGATCACCGAGTTACCGGTGGACAACGCCGGCCCGAGTTTCCAGCAGGCCATCATCAGCGGGAAGTTCCA
The DNA here is from genome assembly GCF_013385695.1 of Pseudomonas sp. D8002. Lineage (NCBI taxonomy): Bacteria > Pseudomonadati > Pseudomonadota > Gammaproteobacteria > Pseudomonadales > Pseudomonadaceae > Pseudomonas > Pseudomonas sp. D8002. Next base: position 306,454 of record NZ_JACAPM010000032.1, on the reverse strand, counting down.
CGGCACGATGGCCGCGACAACGCCGACGGGCTCACGGGTCACAAGGCCCAGCTGGTCGTGAGGGGTGGCTGCGACTTCATCGTAGATCTTGTCGATGGCCTCGCCGCTCCAGCTCAGCGCTTGCGCCGCGCCTGGGACGTCGATGTTCAGGGAGTCGCTGATCGGCTTGCCCATGTCCAGAGTTTCAAGCAGTGCCAGCTCTTCGGCGTTGGCCTTGAGCAGGCCGGCGAAACGGATCATGGTGGCTTTGCGCTTGGCTGGCGCCAGGCGCGACCAGGCACCGGAATTGAACGTGGCACGGGCGTTTTCTACGGCACGCTGGGCGTCGGCGACGTCACAGCTGGCAACGGTTGCCAGCAGGCGGCCATCGACTGGGCTCAGGCATTCGAACGTGTCGCCGGAAACGGCGGCGGTGTATTCGCCATTGATGTAGGCGCGGCCTTCGATCTTCAGATCCTTGGCGCGTTGTTCCCAGTCGGCACGGGTCAGGGTGGTCATGCGAGTGTCCTCCTCTTATTGAATACAAGGGCCGGGCGATGTACCCAGGCACCTTCGAAGAATTCTTGCCCGGCCAGCCAGCTGTTCGGCTCAAGGCAGCTGCCACCCTAAACCAGCGGCGATGGATGTTTCAATATATTTGACATAACGGCAGCAAACGCCCTTGCGATGTTCATTTTAATAAACATAGACTTTGAGCTCTCCAACCGCAGGCCAGACGGGACACGCCCATGAACATCCAGAATATCGTCGACTTCAGCCAGGCCAGGACCGAGCCTGATCGCTACCGTCCGGCTGCGGAGAAAATCCTCAAGGGCGACCCGGAGCAAACCGTCTACAACCACTACAACAGTCCGTGCGGCCAGATGAGCGCCGGGGTCTGGGAAGGTGAAGTCGGACAGTGGAAGGTCAACTACACCGAGCATGAGTATTGCGAGATCGTGCAGGGTGTTTCGGTGTTGCGCGATGCCGACGGCAACGCCAAGACCTTGCGGGCCGGTGATCGCTTCGTCATTCCGGCCGGCTTCAGCGGCACCTGGGAAGTGCTGGAACCCTGCCGCAAGATCTACGTGGTGTTCGAAGAAAAGGCCTGATCATTTAACAGGCACAAAAAAAAGCCCGCATCGTGAGATACGGGCTTTTTTTCACAAGAAAGAAAACCAATTACTTGATTTTGCCTTCTTTGTAGATCACGTGCTTGCGAACGCGCGGGTCGAACATTTTCTTTTCGAGCTTGTCCGGGGTAGTACGCTTGTTCTTGTCGGTAGTGTAGAAGTGACCAGTACCGGCGCTAGAGATCATTCGAATCAATTCACGCATGATTTAGCTCCTTAGATTTTGCCGTCGCGGCGCAGTTCGGCCAGCACGACAGTGATGCCGCGCTTGTCGATAACACGCATGCCTTTGGCAGATACGCGCAGACGAACAAAACGTTTCTCTTCTTCAACCCAAAAGCGGTGATGCTGCAGGTTTGGCAGGAAACGACGACGGGTTTTGTTGTTTGCGTGGGAAATGTTATTCCCAGTCACCGGACCCTTACCGGTAACTTGACAGACTCTCGACATGCCTCAGCCCTCTAAAACCACATGCCCAACCCGGCATGGGTTGGCCGCTTAATCTCTCAGTCATTTGGCGCCAGGCGCCGCGTTTCTTTAGGGTCTTACCGGCTACACCTACTAGCGAAGGAACCGGGCCCCTAGAAAAGAGCGCTGCTTTATACCAGAAAGACCCCAGTGCAACAACAGGCCGTGTACTTTTATACGCGTAAATCCAGGCCATGGACGCCTGAACCGTTGCCAGGGTGGGCCGCTATAGAAGCTAACCGCTCGTCGCACAGAATGATTTACAGCGCCCGCGCGCACTGCAAAGTGCTCGGCAAAACGACCTGAGGCGCCATCAAAACAGTATTTGCGGCAAAAGCACAGGCAAAAATGGGCTAGTCATTTGTCAATCAGCCCACTACGGTAGGACTTTTCCAGACTGCACTCGCAGATGGGCCTTCGATCTGCAAAGGAAACCGAATATGCGCCTCGCTGCCCTACCGCTATTGCTAGCCCCTCTTTTTATTGCTGCACACGCCCAGGCGGCCACTACCCTGAGCGTCTGCACCGAAGCCAGCCCCGAAGGCTTCGACGTGGTGCAATACAACTCGCTGACCACCACCAACGCCTCGGCAGACGTATTGATGAACCGCCTGGTGGACTTCGACGCCACCAGCGGCAAGCTGGTCCCGAGCCTCGCGGACAGCTGGGAAGTGTCGCCGGACGGCCTCACCTACACCTTCAAGCTGCACCCGGACGTTAAATTCCACCGTACCGACTACTTCACGCCAAGCCGCAGCCTGACCGCCGAAGACGTGCGCTTCAGCTTCGAGCGCATGCTCGACCCGGCCAACCCCTGGCACAAGATCGCCCAGAGCGGCTTCCCCCACGCCCAGTCGCTGCAGTTGCCCACGCTGATCAAGAAGATCGACGCCCTCGACCCGCTGACCGTGCGCTTCACCCTGGACCACGCCGATTCGACCTTCCTCGCCGCCTTGAGCATGGGCTTTGCCTCGATCTACCCGGCGGAATATGCCGACAAACTGCTCAAGGCCGGCACCCCGGAGAAGCTCAACAGCCAGCCTATCGGCACCGGGCCGTTCATTTTCGGGCGCTTCCAGAAGGACGCGACGATTCGCTACAAGGCCAACCCGGATTACTTCGCCGGCAAGCCTGCGGTAGATAACCTGATCTTTGCGATCACCCCGGACGCCAACGTGCGCCTGCAGAGACTGCGTCGCGACGAGTGCCAGATCGCCTTGTCGCCCAAGCCCCTGGATATTGATGCCGCCCAGAAAGACGCCGACCTGAAGATCGAGAAAACCGCGGCCTTCATGACCGCGTTTGTCGCCATCAACAGCCAGCATCCGCCACTGGACAAGCCGGAAGTTCGCCAGGCGATCAACCTGGCCTTCGACAAGGCCAGCTATCTGAAGGCCGTATTCGAAGGCACCGCCGAAGCCGCCAACGGCCCTTACCCACCCAATACCTGGAGCTATGCCAAGGACCTGCCGGGCTATCCGCAGGACATTGCCAAGGCCAAGCAACTGCTGGATCGCGCCGGGCTCAAGGATGGCTTCAAGACCACGATCTGGACCCGGCCGTCGGGCAGCCTGCTGAACCCCAACCCCAGCCTGGGCGCACAACTGCTGCAGGCGGACCTGGCCAAGGTCGGCATCCAGGCTGAAATCCGTGTGATCGAGTGGGGCGAACTGATCCGCCGCGCCAAGGCCGGCGAGCACGACTTGCTGTTCATGGGCTGGGCCGGTGACAACGGCGACCCGGATAACTTCCTGACGCCGCAGTTCTCCTGCGCGGCCGTGAAGTCCGGCACCAACTTCGCCCGCTACTGCGACCCGGCGCTGGACAAGCTGATCAGCGCCGGCAAGACCACCAGCGAACAAGGCGTGCGCAGCAAGCTGTACCAGCAGGCACAGGCGCAGATCCAGCAGCAGGCGCTCTGGCTGCCACTGGCGCACCCGACCGCGTTTGCGCTGACCCGCAAGAATGTCGAGGGGTATCAGGTGAGCCCGTTCGGGCGCCAGGATTACTCCAAGGTCAGCGTCAAGCCCTGACCCCTGCCAGGGGCTGGCATGCCAGCCCCTACATCCACCCAAATTCCGCCATCGACAGCGGGTCACCCTCCCCCACAATGATGTGGTCCAGCACACGCACGTCCACCATCTCCAGCGCCTTTTGCAGCACCTTGGTCAATTTTCGATCAGCGATGCTGGGCTCGGGGCTGCCGGAAGGATGGTTGTGGCACAGGATCAGCGCCGCGGCGTTGTAGTCCAGCGCGCGCTTCACCACTTGTCGCGGGTAGACGATGGCGTTGTCGATGGTGCCTTGAAACAGCTTTTCGAAACCCAGCACTCGATGCTTGGCGTCGAGAAACAGGCAGCCGAATATCTCGTGAGGCTCGTGGCGCAGCAGTGCCTTGAGGTAGTCGCGCACGGCCTCCGGGCTTTCCAGCACCGAATCGTTGCGCAGGCGTTCAGCCAAATGACGGCGCGCCATCTCCAGTACGGCTTGAAGCTGGGCGAACTTCGCCGGCCCCAACCCCAAATGCTGGCTGAACACCGGCTGCCTCGCCTCCATCAGCGCCCGAAGGCTGCCAAATTGCGCCAGCAGATGGCGCGCCAGGTCCACGGCACTTTTGCCTGACACCCCGGTGCGCAGGAAAATCGCCAGCAATTCCGCGTCGGAAAGGTTCTCCGCTCCCAGCTCCAACAGCTTCTCCCGCGGACGCTCTGCCGCAGGCCAATCGCGAATACTCATGGCACCTCCGTGTGCATGTGCGCCGCTGTTGCATGGCGGACGCTGTGGTATCTTAGGCCATCTTTTTGCGTGCGATTTCACCTGGGGAGGGGGCATCGCAACGCCATCACTGAACTGGAAAGGCAAGCCAATGCAGCGTCTGTATCGGAAACGCATCGTTCTCGGCGTCGGCGGCGGCATTGCCGCCTACAAGAGCGCAGAGCTGGTTCGCAGGCTTCTCGACCAAGGCGCCGAAGTGCGCGTGGTCATGACCCGTGGCGGCAGTGAATTCATCACCCCGTTGACCATGCAGGCCTTGTCCGGCCACCCGGTTCACCTCGACCTGCTGGACCCTGCGGCCGAAGCCGCCATGGGCCACATCGAGCTGGCCAAGTGGGCCGACCTGGTGCTGATCGCCCCGGCCACCGCCGACCTGATCGCCCGCCTGGCCCAAGGCATTGCCGACGACCTGCTGACCACCCTGGTACTGGCCACCGACGCCACCGTCGCGATCGCCCCGGCCATGAACCAGGCCATGTGGCGCGACCCGGCCACCCAGGCCAACACCCAACTCCTGCAAAGCCGCGGCCTCAAGGTTTTCGGCCCGGCCTCCGGCAGCCAGGCCTGCGGCGACGTGGGCATGGGCCGCATGCTCGAAGCCACCGACCTGGCCCAATGCGCCGCCGACTGCTTCCAGCACCTGGCCCTGACCGGCAAGCACGTGCTGATCACCGCCGGCCCGACCCAGGAAAACATCGACCCGGTGCGCTACATCACCAACCATAGCTCAGGAAAAATGGGCTTTGCCCTGGCGGAAGCGGCGGTCGAGGCAGGCGCCCGTGTGACGTTGATCACCGGCCCGGTGCATCTGCCGACCCCGGATCGCGTCACCCGAATCGACGTAGTCAGCGCCCGCGACATGCTGGCGGCCTGTGAAGCGGCGATTCCCTGCGACCTGTTCATCGCTTCGGCTGCGGTAGCGGACTACCGCCCCGAGGTGGTTGCACCGCAGAAACTCAAGAAAGACCCTACAAGCGGCGACGGCCTGCTCCTGCAAATGGTCCGTAACCCGGACATCCTGGCGACCATCGCCACCCGTGAGGACCGCCCGTTCAGCGTCGGTTTTGCCGCCGAAACCGAGCATTTGCTGGACTATGCCGCACGCAAATTGAAAGACAAAAACCTCGACCTGATTGTCGCCAACGATGTCGCCAACCCGAGCATCGGCTTCAACAGTGAGGAAAATGCCATCAGCGTGATCGACCGCGAGTTGCACGCTACCGTTTTCGCCCAGACCAGCAAGGGCAAGATTGCCCGCCAACTGATCTCTTTTATCGCCCAACGGCTGAACCAGGTTTAATTTCCATGCACGCTTTGCAAGCCAAGATCCTCGACCCCCGCATCGGCAACGAATTCCCGCTGCCGGCCTACGCCACACCAGGCTCCGCCGGCCTCGACCTGCGCGCCATGCTCAAGCAGGACACCGTGCTTGAGCCAGGCCAGACCATTCTGATTCCGACCGGCCTGTCGATCTACGTGGGCGACCCGGGCCTGGCGGCGCTGATCCTGCCGCGCTCCGGCCTGGGCCACAAACACGGCATCGTCCTCGGCAACCTGGTGGGGCTGATCGACTCGGACTACCAGGGCGAGTTGATGGTGTCCTGCTGGAACCGTGGCCAGACCGCGTTCAATATCGCCGTCGGCGAGCGCATTGCCCAACTCGTGCTGGTACCGGTGGTGCAGGCGCACTTCGAGCTGGTCGAAGAGTTCGACGAAACACAACGCGGCGCAGGTGGCTTCGGGCATTCCGGCAGCCACTGACTAAGCTGAATTGACTTAGCCGAACAAGCCGGGTGCCTCACCCGGCCTGATGCCAACGCATGGCCTTTCAGGATGAAGAATGCGCGGAACTTACCAGCAAGGTTTCCCCAGTGAAATCAGGGCATTAAGGGGGCAAAAGGGCGGAGCTTCGGCGCCGATGGCACTTTTGCACCACGAACTCTATGCCAAAAACGCCGTCTTACCCTTCAGTTTGAGCCTGCCGGTCAGCACCCTTGAGGCCAGCCCAGCCCCTTATCGATGGAGTTCCCCCCCGCAATGAGCAACCCAGCCCGAGTCGCCCCGACATTTCCCGACAGCATTTTCCGCGCCTATGACATTCGTGGCGTGGTCCCCAAGACCCTGACCGCCGAGACCGCCTACTGGATCGGCCGCGCCATTGGCTCCCAGAGCCTGGCACAGGGCGAGCCCAACGTTTCCGTAGGCCGTGATGGCCGCCTGTCCGGCCCCGAGCTGGTCGAGCAACTGATCCAGGGCCTGGCCGACAGCGGTTGCCACGTCAGCGACGTGGGCCTGGTGCCGACGCCTGCGCTGTACTACGCAGCCAACGTACTGGCCGGCAAGTCGGGCGTGATGCTCACCGGCAGCCATAACCCGTCGGACTACAACGGCTTCAAGATCGTCATCGCTGGCGATACCCTCGCCAACGAACAGATCCAGGCCCTGCACACCCGCCTGAAGACCAACGACCTGACCAGCGGCGAAGGCAGCGTCACCAAAGTCGACATCCTGCAGCGCTACTCTGACCAAATCACCGGCGACGTCAAACTCGCGCGCCGCCTCAAAGTGGTGGTGGACTGCGGCAATGGCGCGGCCGGCGTGATCGCCCCGCAACTGCTCGAAGCCCTGAACTGCGAAGTGATCCCACTGTTCTGTGACGTCGACGGCAACTTCCCGAACCATCACCCGGATCCAGGCAAGCCCGAGAACCTGGTGGACCTGATCGCCAAGGTCAAGGAGACCGGGGCTGACGTCGGCCTGGCCTTCGACGGTGACGGCGACCGCGTTGGCGTGGTGACGGACACCGGCGAAAACGTGTTTGCGGACCGCCTGCTGATGCTGTTTGCCCGCGACGTGGTTGCGCGCAACCCAGGTGCCGAAATTATCTTCGACGTGAAGTGCACCCGCCGCCTCACACCGCTGATCAAGGAATACGGCGGTCGCCCGCTAATGTGGAAGACTGGCCACTCGTTGATCAAAAAGAAAATGAAAGAAACCGGCGCGCTGTTGGCCGGCGAAATGAGCGGCCATGTGTTCTTCAAGGAGCGCTGGTTCGGCTTTGACGACGGCATTTACAGCGCCGCTCGTCTGCTGGAGATCCTCAGCAAGGAAAAATCGACCGCGCAGGAGCTGTTCCAGACCTTCCCGAATGATATTTCTACGCCAGAGATCAATATCCATGTGACCGAGGAGAGCAAATTCAGCATCATTGACGCACTGCACGATGCGCAATGGGGCGAAGGCGCCGACCTGACCAGCATTGATGGTGTGCGAGTCGATTACGCCAAAGGCTGGGGCCTGGTTCGCGCATCCAACACCACACCGGTGCTGGTGCTGCGTTTCGAGGCGGATACCGAGGCTGAGTTGCAGCGCATCAAGGACGTGTTCCACGCCCAGTTGAAACGTGTTGCCCCTGATCTCCAATTACCGTTCTGATTTTTTACCGGAGCCCTGAATGACCCTCGAACGCGAAGCCGCCGCCAATACCGCCAAGGTCCTTTCCGAAGCGTTGCCTTACATTCGACGCTACGTCGGCAAGACGCTGGTGATCAAGTACGGCGGCAATGCCATGGAAAGCGACGAGCTGAAAACCGGCTTTGCCCGCGACATCGTGTTGATGAAAGCCGTCGGGATCAACCCGGTGGTGGTGCACGGTGGCGGCCCGCAAATCGGTGACCTGCTCAAGCGCCTGTCCATCGAGAGTCACTTCATCGACGGCATGCGTGTGACCGACGCCCAGACCATGGACGTGGTAGAGATGGTCCTGGGCGGCCAGGTGAACAAAGACATCGTCAACCTGATCAACCGCCATGGCGGCAGCGCCATCGGCCTGACCGGCAAGGACGCCGAACTGATCCGGGCGAAGAAGCTCACCGTGACCCGCAAGACCCCGGAGATGACCCAGCCGGAAATCATCGACATCGGCCAGGTGGGCGAAGTGATCGGCATCAACACCGACCTGCTGAACCTGCTGGTGAAAGGCGATTTCATTCCGGTGATCGCGCCGATCGGTGTCGGTGCCAACGGTGAGTCCTACAACATCAACGCCGACCTCGTGGCCGGCAAGGTGGCCGAGGCGCTGAAGGCCGAGAAGCTGATGCTGCTCACCAACATCGCCGGCTTGATGGACAAGGAGGGCAAGGTCTTGACCGGCCTGACGACCCAGCAAGTGGACGACCTGATCGCCGACGGCACCATCTACGGCGGCATGCTGCCGAAGATCCGCTGCGCGCTGGAAGCGGTGCAAGGCGGCGTTGGCAGCTCGTTGATCCTGGATGGCCGGGTGCCGAATGCGATCCTGCTGGAAATCTTCACCGATACCGGTGTGGGTACCCTGATCAGCAACCGCAAGCGCCCCTAAGCGCTGGTAAACAAAAAGGCCCCGTTCAATTCGATTGAACGGGGCCTTTTCTATGTACTCGGTCTAAAAATGTGGGAGCGGGCTTGCTCGCGAAAGCGGCGGGTCAGTCGACACATATATCAACTGACAAGCCGTATTCGCGAGCAAGCCCGCTCCCACATGGATCTTCTAAACGCCGAACTGCTCGCGATAAGCCTTGACCGCCGGCAAATGCTGCTTGAGCTGCGGGTCATCTTCCAGGAACTGCAACACCTGGTTCAGGGACACGATGCTCACCACCGGAATCGCGAAATCACGTTCCACTTCCTGGATCGCCGACAATTCACCGTTGCCGCGCTCCTGGCGGTTCAGCGCGATCAACACGCCGGCCGCCTTGGCGCCGTCCTGGGAAGCGATGATCTGCATCACTTCGCGAATCGCCGTACCGGCAGTGATCACGTCGTCGATGATCAGCACGTCGCCCTTGAGCGGCGCCCCCACGAGGCTACCGCCTTCGCCGTGGGCCTTGGCTTCCTTGCGGTTGAAGCACCAAGGCAGATCCAGCTCGTGATGTTCAGCCAACGCCACGGCGGTCGCGGCCGCCAGGGGGATGCCTTTGTAGGCAGGGCCGAACAGCACGTCGAAGGAAATGCCGCTTTCAACGATGGCGGCCGCATAGAAACGACCCAGCTGCGCCAGGGCAGAACCCGAGTTGAAAAGGCCGGCATTGAAGAAGTAAGGGCTGGTGCGCCCGGACTTCAAAGTGAACTCACCGAAGCGCAATACGCCGCGATCGATGGCAAAACGAATAAAATCGCGTTGATACGCCTGCATGAAAAAAGCCTCAGATACCACGGATTTAGCTAATTAGGTAGACGGCGTGTATCATACACGCACGCGATTTTTGGGGCCATTTATGCGGATCATCAGTGTGAACGTCAATGGTATTCAGGCTGCAGTCGAGCGTGGTTTGCTCAGTTGGCTGCAAGCCCAGAATGCCGACGTCATCTGCCTGCAGGACACCCGCGCCTCCGCCTTTGAACTGGACGACCCAGCCTTCCAACTGGATGGCTACTTCCTTTATGCCTGTGATGCCGAAGTTCCCGCCCAAGGCGGCGTGGCTTTGTATTCGCGGTTGCAACCCAAGGCGGTCATCAGCGGCCTCGGCTTCGAGACAGCCGACCGCTACGGGCGCTACCTGCAAGCCGATTTCGACAAGGTCAGCATTGCGACCTTGCTGCTTCCATCAGGGCAGAATGGCGATGAAGACTTGAACCAGAAGTTCAAGCTAATGGACGACTTCGCCCGTTATCTGGATAAACAGCGGCGCAAACGTCGCGAGTACATTTACTGTGGCTCGCTGTACGTGGCGCAACAGAAGCTGGATATCAAGAACTGGCGCGACAGCCAGCAATCCCCGGGCTTCCTGGCGCCGGAACGGGCCTGGATGGACGAGATTGTCGGCAACATGGGCTATGTGGATGCCCTGCGGGAAGTCAGCCGCGAAGGCGACCAGTACAGCTGGTGGCCGGATAACGAACAGGCCGAGATGCTCAACCTCGGCTGGCGTTTTGACTACCAGCTGCTGACGCCAGGCTTGCGTCGCTTCGTGCGCAGCGCACGTCTGCCACGCCAGCCGCGCTTCTCGCAGCACGCGCCGCTGATCGTGGACTACGACTGGACCTTGACCATCTAAGGTCTTTTTCCAGGCACAAAAAAACCGACATCACTGTCGGTTTTTTTGTGGGCGGTGGTTATTTGATCAACCGCAATGTCCACGGATAACGATAAGCCACGCCCTTGTTGGCCTTGATGCCCGCAATGATCGTCATCACCACCGCGCCGATCACCAGCACGGTCATCAACACGAAGCCGATCACGATAAAACCCAGCAGGAAGCAGACCGCCCAGGCAATGCCCACGGTGATCTGGAAATTCAGCGCTTCCTTGCCCTGGTCATCAATGAACGGGTCTGCATCCTTCTTCACCTGCCAAAGAATCAAGGGCCCCAGCAGGCTGCCGAACGGGAACATCAGCCCGAAGAACGCCGCAAAATGACAGAGCATCGCCCACTGGCGAACTTCCTTGGACGGTGTCGGCAGTGGAAGTTGGCTGTCACTCATGGCGTCGCTCCTTGGGATTGAATCAGTCGGCCAATGCGGCGTTCTGCAGTTCGAAGATTTCGGTCATGCCCTTCTGGGCCAGGGCCAGCATGGCATTCAGGTCCGCCGGCTGGAATGGCGCGCCTTCGGCGGTGCCCTGCACTTCGATGAAACCACCGGTACTGGTCATCACCACGTTCAGGTCGGTCTCGGCAGCCGAATCTTCAAGATAGTCCAGATCCAGCACCGGCTCGCCCTGATACATGCCGACCGATACAGCCGCGATCATCTGCTTGAGCGGATCGCCGCCTTTCAGGCCGCCACGTTTCTTGATGACCTTGAGCGCGTCGACCAGGGCAACCATGGCGCCGGTGATGGAGGCAGTACGGGTGCCACCGTCGGCCTGGATCACGTCGCAGTCGACGTACAGGGTCACGTCGCCCAGCTTGGACATGTCCAGGGCTGCACGCAGGGAGCGACCGATCAGGCGCTGGATTTCCAGGGTGCGGCCGCCTTGCTTGCCACGGCTGGCTTCACGCTGGTTACGCTCGCCGGTGGCGCGCGGCAGCATGCCGTATTCGGCGGTCAACCAACCCTGGCCCTGGCCCTTGAGGAAACGCGGCACGCCGTTTTCGACGCTGACGGTGCAGATAACCTTGGTATCGCCAAACTCGACCAGTACAGATCCCTCGGCGTGTTTGGTGTAGTTGCGGGTGATGCGGATCGAGCGGAGCTGATCGGCAGCGCGACCACTTGGACGTTTCATAGGGGATACCTGTACGGAGGACGAAAAACTGCCGAGCATTATAGAGCCGCCAGCCCTGATCGGCACGGCTAAAAAATCCTGTTACAAACCCGGGCACCGAAGCCACTGTTTGGGGCCACCCGTCCCCTTGAGCTACAATCCTGCGCCTTCGCAGCCTGTCGGCTTCAATCTACCCATCAGCCCGCCTGTTTGCGGGACTGCATCGCGAGGTACCTCCATGGTGCACAGCATGACCGCCTTCGCCCGCGTCGAAAAAGCCGGCGTCCAAGGCACCCTGAGCTGGGAATTGCGCTCGGTCAACAGCCGCTACCTGGAGCCGCACCTGCGCCTGCCGGAATCGTTTCGCGACCTCGAAGGCGCGGTTCGTGAGGCACTGCGCCAGGGCATCTCCCGCGGCAAGCTGGAATGTACCCTGCGCTTTACCGAGGAAACCACCGGCAAGCCGTTGCAGGTGGATCGCGAGCGCGCCGCGCAATTGATCGCCGCCGCCGAAACCATCGCCGGCCTGATCAAGCAGCCTGCCGCCATCAACCCGCTGGAAGTCCTGGCCTGGCCCGGCGTGCTGGTGGCCGATGCCACTGACCCACAGGCGTTGAACGCCGAGGCGCTGACCCTGTTCAACCAGGGCTTGAAAGAACTCAAGGCCGGCCGCGAGCGTGAAGGGGCCGAACTGGCCCGCCTGATCAGCGACCGCCTGACCTCCATTGAAGAAGACGTGGTGACCCTGCGCGAACTGGTGCCGCAGATGCTTGCCACCCAGCGCCAGAAGGTCCTGGACCGCTTCGCCGACATGCAGGCCGAACTGGATCCGGTGCGCCTGGAGCAAGAGATGGTCCTGCTGGCGCAAAAAAGCGACGTGGCCGAAGAACTCGACCGCCTGAGCACCCACATCCTGGAAGTGCGCCGCGTGCTCAAGTCTGCCGGTGCCGCCGGTCGGCGCCTGGACTTCCTGATGCAGGAACTCAACCGCGAAGCCAATACACTGGGCTCCAAAGCCTTTGATCCGCGCAGCACCCAGGCTGCGGTCAACCTCAAAGTGTTGATCGAGCAAATGCGCGAACAAGTACAGAATATCGAGTAAGGCACCCTGACATGACCCACAGCACCGGCACCCTGTACATCATTTCCGCCCCATCGGGCGCGGGCAAAAGCAGCCTGGTCAAGGCCCTGACCGACGCTGACGAGCAGATCCGCATCTCGGTATCCCACACCACCCGCGCCATGCGCCCGGGTGAAGTGAACGGCGTGCACTACCACTTCGTCGAGCGCACCGAGTTCGTCAAGATGATCGAGCACGGTGATTTCCTGGAGCGCGCCGAGGTCTTCGGCAACCTCTACGGCACCTCGCAAAGCCACCTGCAGCAGACCCTGGACGAAGGCCACGACCTGATCCTGGAAATCGACTGGCAGGGCGCCGAGCAAGTGCGCCAGCTGATGCCCAAAGCCCGCTCGATCTTCATCCTGCCGCCTTCGCTGGAAGCGTTGCACCAGCGCCTGACCAATCGCGGCCAGGACAGCGACGAGATCATCGAAGGTCGCATGCGTGAAGCCGTCAGTGAAATGAGCCACTACGTCGACTACGACTACCTGATCATCAACGACGATTTCGCCCACGCACTGGACGATCTGAAGGCGATTTTCCGCGCCAATCAGCTCCAGCAAAAGCGTCAGCAGCAGCGTTTCGGCAAATTATTGGCCGAACTGCTCGGCTGATTGGCTCTTCCCAAAACCGCTGCAGGGGCTTTACATTGGCACTTGTAGCGCGTTTGCGATGGCCTGCGAAAAATCAGCGCTTCCCTAAACGCTGGTGATTTTTTAAACTGTTCAGTCCGCTCGCCCAACCGGGCAGCGCGCATATTGCATTCGCTCCGAGGAATACCATGGCCCGCGTAACCGTTGAAGACTGCCTAGAACACGTGGATAACCGCTTTGAGCTGGTCATGCTCTCTACCAAGCGTGCCCGTCAACTGGCCACTGGCGGCAAAGAGCCCCTGGTCCAGTGGGAAAACGACAAGCCTACCGTTGTAGCCCTGCGTGAAATCGCTGAAGGCCTGATGAGCTACGAGTTCATCGCCAACGCCGAAATCGTTGAAGACGAACCGCTGTTTGCAGCGTTCGAGGACGAGTCCAACGAGGCCGTCTAAGCCTATGCCTGGTCGACGTAGCACGGCGCGGGGTCACAGCCAACGGCAGGAGTTAATACTTTGCCGAGCATAGACGCCCTCGCCGATCGCTTATCGACCTACCTCGGTCCAGACCAGGTCAACCTGGTCCGCCGAGCGTATTTCTACGCCGAACAAGCCCACGACGGCCAACGCCGCCGCAGTGGCGAGGCGTATGTCACGCATCCTCTTGCCGTGGCCAATATTCTTGCCGACATGCACATGGACCATCAGAGCCTGATGGCCGCGATGCTGCATGACGTGATCGAAGACACCGGCATTGCCAAGGAAGCGCTCAGTGCGCAATTTGGCGAAACCGTGGCCGAACTGGTCGACGGGGTCAGCAAACTGACCCAGATGAACTTCGAGACCAAGGCCGAAGCCCAGGCGGAAAACTTCCAGAAGATGGCCATGGCCATGGCCCGGGACATCCGGGTGATCCTGGTCAAGCTGGCCGACCGGCTGCACAACATGCGCACGCTGGAAGTGCTGTCCGGTGAAAAACGCCGGCGCATCGCCAAGGAAACCCTGGAAATCTACGCGCCCATCGCCAACCGGCTGGGCATGCACGCCATTCGTATCGAGTTCGAAGACCTCGGCTTCAAGGCCATGCACCCGATGCGTTCCGCGCGCATCTACCAGGCAGTGAAACGCGCCCGGGGCAATCGCAAGGAAATCGTCAACAAGATCGAAGAATCCCTGAGCCATTGCCTGGCGATCGATGAGATCGAGGGCGAAGTCAGCGGCCGGCAGAAACACATCTACGGCATCTACAAGAAGATGCGCGGCAAGCGCCGGGCCTTCAACGAGATCATGGACGTGTACGCGTTCCGGATCATCGTCGACAAGGTCGATACCTGCTACCGCGTGCTGGGTGCTGTACATAATTTGTACAAGCCCCTGCCGGGACGCTTCAAGGATTACATCGCGATTCCCAAGGCCAACGGCTATCAGTCGCTGCATACCACGCTGTTCGGTATGCACGGGGTGCCGATCGAGATCCAGATCCGCACCCGCGAAATGGAAGAGATGGCCAACAACGGCATCGCCGCCCATTGGCTGTACAAATCCACCGGCGACGAGCAGCCAAAAGGCACCCATGCCCGCGCCCGCCAGTGGGTCAAGGGCGTGCTGGAAATGCAGCAACGTGCCGGCAACTCCCTGGAATTTATCGAAAGCGTGAAGATCGACCTGTTCCCGGACGAGGTCTACGTGTTCACGCCCAAAGGCCGGATCATGGAGCTGCCCAAAGGCTCCACGGCGGTCGACTTTGCCTACGCGGTGCACACCGACGTGGGTAACAGCTGCATAGCCTGTCGGATCAATCGTCGACTGGCCCCGCTGTCGGAACCGCTGCAAAGCGGCTCCACGGTGGAGATCGTCAGCGCACCGGGTGCGCGCCCGAACCCGGCCTGGCTCAACTTTGTGGTCACCGGCAAGGCTCGCACCCACATCCGTCATGCCCTGAAACTGCAACGCCGTTCCGAGTCCATCAGCCTGGGCGAACGCCTGCTGAACAAGGTGCTCAACGGCTTCGACAGCTCACTGGACAAGATCCCGGCCGAACGCGTGCAGGCGATGTTGCACGAGTACCGCCAGGAACTGATCGAAGACTTGCTGGAAGACATCGGCCTGGGCAACCGCATGGCCTATGTGGTCGCGCGCCGCCTGCTGGGCGAAGGCGAACAGTTGCCAAGCCCCGAAGGCCCGCTGGCGATTCGCGGCACCGAAGGCCTGGTGCTCAGCTACGCCAAGTGCTGCACGCCGATCCCTGGCGACCCGATTGTCGGCCATTTGTCTGCGGGCAAAGGCATGGTGGTGCACCTGGACAACTGCCGCAACATCAGTGAAATCCGCCACAACCCCGAGAAATGCATCCAGCTTTCGTGGGCAAAGGATGTCACTGGCGAATTCAACGTCGAGCTGCGGGTCGAGCTGGAACACCAGCGCGGCCTGATTGCCCTGCTGGCCAGCAGCGTGAACGCGGCCGACGGCAATATCGAGAAAATCAGCATGGACGAACGCGATGGCCGCATCAGCGTGGTCCAACTGGTGGTCAGCGTGCACGACCGCGTGCACCTGGCCCGCGTGATCAAGAAACTGCGCGCCCTGACCGGGGTCATCCGCATCACCCGCATGCGCGCCTAGCCCATCCATTACAAGGAGTCATTCATGACCAAGACTGTTATCACCAGCGACAAGGCACCAGCAGCAATCGGTACTTATTCCCAGGCGATCAAGGCGGGCAATACCGTCTACATGTCCGGCCAGATTCCACTGGACCCAAAAACCATGGAGCTGGTTGAAGGCTTTGAAGCCCAGACCATCCAGGTCTTCGAAAACCTGAAGTCGGTTGCCGAAGCTGCGGGCGGTTCGTTCAAGGACATCGTCAAACTGAACATCTTCCTCACCGACCTGAGCCACTTCGCCAAGGTCAACGAGATCATGGGCAAATACTTCGAACAGCCGTACCCTGCCCGCGCCGCCATCGGCGTTGCCGCCCTGCCAAAGGGCGCGCAGGTTGAGATGGACGCCATTCTGGTCATCGAGTAAAACATCCGGCGCAGCGCTTCCACGGGAAGGCTGCGCCGAATTGGTTCTTGGAAGGATTTCGTAATGCGCAAAGCGCTCGTTGCCTCTTCGTTGCTCGCCCTGTTGCTCGGCGGCTGCGCCAGCAATCCCGCCGACCTGGATGTGAGCGGCACCTGGATCAACCAGGCCGCCATCGACGCGGCAGCCAAGGGCGGCCCTTTGCGTGAAGCCCTGCAGAGCTATGGTCCGAACCTCGAATGGGAGGTGAACACCAAAGCGTCCCAGGCCCGCTACTACAACGGTTTTGAAGTAGCTGAAGGCAAATTGCTGGGTGAAAAATCCGGCGCCTGGAGTGTCGATTTCTACGGCAGCTCCGCCACTGAACTCAAGCGTAAAGGCAAGCTGCTGCTGCAAGGGGCCAATGATAACGAGCCCGAGCAACTGTTCGCCCGTGCCAAGGATCCAGCTCCCGAAGGCGCGCCACTGGGTGCCAACTTCGAACGCACCCTGTACGCCGCCTACATGGGCGGCACCTGGAAAATCAGCAGCGGCACTGGCGAAGGCGCCACCGTACAGTTCCAGGCCAATGGCCAGGTGACCGGCTTGCCCGGCGCCGATCAGTACTCGCTGTGCCTGGCGGGCGATTGCGCCTCCATGAGCGGCGGCTACGACAGTATCTGGCTACAGTTGAACGGCCAGGGCAACCCGTGGATCTTTGCGCGCAAGGGCAAGCAACTGGAGATCTTCCAGGCGATCAACACCGCCCAGGCCGACGAGGTACCCTCGTTTACCCCCGGGCCACGACAGTGGTTGCTGGAAAAACAGTGACGCAAAAAAGGAGCCCTCAGGCTCCTTTTTCTTCACGCCGCGATCAACCCTCCAGGATCGCCGCATACCCTTCGCGATAACTCGGATAACGCGGCACCCAGCCCAACGCCTTGGCCCGGGCGTTGCTGCACTGCTTGCTACCGGCGCGTCGCACGCTGGCGTTCTCGGCCCATTCGGTCACGCCAAGGTACTCGCGCAACCAGGCAACCACCTCGGCCAGCGGGGCCGGAGCATCGTCAACGCCGATGTAGCACTTATCCAGCACACCGCCCTGCTCCACGTGCTGCAGCAAAAACGCCAGCAAGCCCGCCGCGTCATCGGCGTGAATCCGGTTGCCATATAAAGGCGGATCAATCGCCACGCGATAACCCTGGCGCACCTGGCTCAGCAGCCATTCCCGGCCCGGGCCATAGATACCGGTGAGGCGCACCACGCTCGCGGGAATGCCGCTATTCAACGCCACTTGCTCGGCTTCCAGCATCACTTGTCCGGAATAACCGCCTGCCTTGGTCTCGGAGCTTTCGTCGACCCACTCACCGTTCTGCTGCCCATACACACTGCTGCTGGACACAAACAGCAGGTGCTTGGGCTCCTGGCCGTAGTCGTTCAGCCACTCCAGCACATGCCGCAACCCTTGCACGTATGCCGCACGATAACCCGCCTCGTCGTGATCAGTGGCGGCCGCGCAATACACCAGGTAATCCACCCCGCCCACCGGCCAGGTATCGGGACAGTCTTCATTGAACAGGTCGCCGGCAATCCCGATAACGCCCTTGGGAAGGCGCGAAATATCCCGCCGCAGGCCATGAACCTCCCAGCCCTGGGCCAGCAATTGGGTGGCCAGACGGCTACCGACATCGCCGCAACCGGCAATCACCACAGAAGGCGCAGACATCACAAAACTCCGTTCTTAAAGGTCAAGGTTAGCCCCCGCAGATGACCGGCGGCCAGCAAAACGACAAATAAAGTAACTGTATTACTTCTGTTAACAAGAATTACTTGCAATAATAACCGCCCATTTGTCCTCGACCCGTTACGGTCTGGAAGGACGCTCACTCATTTTTTCTCTCAGGTCCGGCCAGCATGACACGCAATACATCCCCCGCTTCGCCAACCAAGCCTCACAGCCCATCCCGCGCCTGGCGTGCGATTGCTGCAGTGCTGTTCAGCGTCCTGCTGGCACCGACCGCCGCGTTCGCCGACAACACCGCGCCTGCAGCGAGCGCGCCAGCTACAGAGCAAAACGCTCCTGCGCCAGCCGCCGCACCGGCCGCGACCGACCCGGCCCTGGCCGCCGAAGGCGCACCGGCTGACGAATCCGGCGTCGTGCTGGAAGAAGACAACAGCCTGGGCATGGCCCACGACCTGTCGCCGTGGGGCATGTACCAGAACGCTGATATCATCGTGAAGATCGTGATGATCGGCCTGGCCATCGCTTCGATCATCACCTGGACCATCTGGATCGCCAAGGGCTTCGAACTGCTGGGCGCCAAGCGTCGCCTGCGCACTGAAATCGTCCACCTGAAAAAAGCCACCACCCTGAAAGAAGCCAGCGAAAGCGCGGCGAAGAAGGGCACCCTGGCGCACCTGCTGGTTCACGACGCACTCGAAGAGATGCGCCTGTCTGCCAACACCCGTGAAAAAGAAGGCATCAAGGAACGCGTCAGTTTCCGTCTTGAGCGCCTGGTTGCCGCCTGCGGTCGCAACATGAGCAACGGCACCGGCGTGCTGGCCACCATCGGTTCCACCGCGCCCTTCGTCGGCCTGTTCGGTACCGTATGGGGCATCATGAACAGCTTCATCGGCATCGCCAAAACCCAGACCACCAACCTCGCCGTCGTGGCGCCCGGCATCGCCGAAGCCCTGCTGGCAACCGCACTGGGCCTGGTTGCCGCGATTCCTGCGGTGGTGATCTACAACGTCTTCGCCCGTTCGATCGCCGGCTACAAGGCGCAGGTGTCGGACGCTTCGGCAGAAGTCCTGTTGCTGGTCAGCCGTGACCTCGATCATCTGCCTACCGAGCGCAGCTCGCAACCGCACATGGTGAAAGTGGGGTAATCGGCCATGGGCCTGCATTTGAATCAAGGCGACGACGAGCTCGTCGAGAACCACGAAATCAACGTCACGCCGTTTATCGACGTGATGCTGGTGCTGCTGATCATCTTCATGGTGGCTGCACCGTTGGCCACCGTGGATATCAAGGTCGACCTGCCCGCTTCCAGCGCGAAACCTGCGCCGCGGCCGGAGAAACCGATATTCCTCAGCGTGAAGGCGGACCAGCGTCTGTTCCTGGGCGAAGAAGAAGTCAAATCCGACACCCTGGGCGCGGTGCTCGACGCCAAGACCCAGGGCAAGAAAGACACGACCATCTTCTTCCAGGCCGACAAGGGCGTGGACTACGGCGACCTGATGAGCGTGATGGATGCCCTGCGGGCAGCCGGCTACCTCAAGGTAGGCCTGGTCGGACTTGAGACGGCAGCCAAGAAATGATCACGACGCGCCACAAACTGACGCGTTATGGCACCAGCCTTGCCGTCGTGCTGGGCGTCCACGCCGTCGCGATCATCATCGCGCTCCAGTGGTCGGCGCCACATATGGTCCAGCTGCCTCCGGCCGCCATGGTCATCGACCTGGCACCGATGCCGGCGCCACCACCTCCGGCCCCGCCGAAGGTGATCACGCCGCCACAGCCGCCTGCGCCAGTCGAAGAGCTGCCATTGCCGAAACTGGCCGAGGCACCTAAGCCCACGATCCAGGTGCCAAAGCCGGTCAAGCCCAAGCCAAAACCACAGCCGCCCAAGCCTGTGGAGAAGAAGCCCGATCCGCCCAAGGAAAAACCTTCCGAAGAGCCGCCGAGCGAAACTCCGCAGAACAACGCGCCTACGGAAAAATCCGCCCAGCCACAACCGGGCCCTTCACCGCAGCAGATCGCGGCCAAGGCCACTTGGGAAAGTACCCTGCTGGGCCACCTGCAGAAGTACAAGAAGTACCCGCCGGGCGCCCAGGCGCGTGGCAAGGAAGGCCTGAACCGCCTGCGTTTCGTGGTGGATGCCGATGGCAACGTGCTGTCCTACGAACTGGTGGGCCGCTCCGGCAACGCCGACCTGGACCGCGCCACCCTCGACATGATCCGTCGTGCCCAGCCGCTGCCCAAGCCGCCGGCCGACATGTTGAAAGGCGGGAGCATCGAGATCGTTGCACCATTCGTTTACAACATCGAAAAACGTCGCCGCTAAACCCTACCGTGGGCACTTTCGGGTGCCCACGGCTGCTGTTCCCTCCCCCGCGCATCACCGCAACCTGAACCAGGCTTGAACGAATCGACACCTAACTCGATCTTCACTTGTAACAATTAAAGACAGCGCTAATTATCCGCGAATCGTTCTCATTAGCGGACATTCGGCATGCCCAACCTTGCCCGGCTGGCTCTCCTCCTACTGGCTTTACCCGCCGCTGCACAGGCGGATCAGCTGGTCACCCTGGTCATTCAGAACCACACCTTCAGCCCCTCGACGTTCGAGGTGCCGGCCGGTGAACGCTTTCGCATTCAACTCACCAGCCATGATGAAAGCGTCGACGAGTTCGAAAGCTACGACATGAAATTCGAAAAAATCATCGTCCCCGGCAACACCATCACGGTGTTTGCCGGCCCGCTGCATCCCGGCACCTACACCTTCTTCGATGACTACCACCCCGACCAGGCCAAAGGCACGGTCACCGCCGTCGCAGCCAAGGAGTAAGCCATGCTGGCCTGTCTGTTGATCGTGTTTCGTGAAGTGCTGGAAGCCGGGATTGTGGTGGGCATCGTGATGGCCGCCACCCAGGGCCTGGCAAGACGTGGGCTGTTCATTGGCGGCGGAATCGCAGCCGGCGTACTCGGTGCCGGCATCCTCGCACTATTTACCGGCGCAATTACCCAGGCGCTGCAGGGCTTTGGCCAGGAGATTTTCAACGCAGCCATCCTGGTGGTCGCCGTGGTCATGCTGGGCTGGCACAACTTGTGGATGGCCAGTCATGGTCGCGAGCTGGCGACCCAACTGCGCAGCGCAGGCAATTCAGTACTCAAGGGTGAAAAATCACTCTGGGCCCTGGCCGTGGTCATCACCGTGGCCGTGCTGCGCGAAGGCTCGGAAATCGTGCTGTTCCTCTATGGCATCGCCGCCTCCAGCCAGACAGACCCACTGTCGATGCTGGCCGGCGGCGTGCTCGGCATCGTCGCCGGCGCCGCGCTGTCCTGGCTGATGTACCGCGGCCTGGTCGCCATCAGCCTCAAGCGCCTGTTCTCGATTACCGGCTGGATGATCGCCTTGCTTGCCGCCGGCATGGCTGGCCGGGCCGCCGCGATCCTCGCCGGTATCGACCTGATTCCCGCCTGGGGCTACCAGCTCTGGGACACCTCCTGGCTGGTCTCCGATGGCAGCCTCACCGGCCGCGCATTGACCGCGCTGGTGGGCTACACCGACCGACCTCTGGGCGTTCAATTGGTGGCGTGGCTTGTCACCCTCTCGCTCCTGGTGCTGGGTAACCGTTTACTGCATTCACGCCCGACACAATCACATTAACCGCCCCAGGAGCCCCACCATGAAACACCCGCGCAACCCCTTCGCCGCCGCACTGCTGCTCGTCAGCGCCGTGGCCGCTTCCTCCCTCGCCCAAGCCCGCGAATACCCGATTGGCGGACCGGTGCAGATCAATGACATGGAGATCGCCTCCTCGTACCTGGTGGGCATCGAAATGGCGCCCATGCCGCCAGGCATGGTGATGAGCAAGGACTCGGTACACCTTGAGACCGATGTGCACGCCACGGCCGACAACAAATACGGCCTGTCCAACGGTGAGTGGGTGCCCTACCTGACCATCAGCTACTCACTGGTCAAGGAGGGCTCGCCCGACTACAAGGAAATCGGCACGCTGTTGCCGATGGTGGCCAAAGACGGCGCCCACTACGCCAACAACGTGAAAATGGACGGCCCCGGCACCTACACCGTGGTGCTGCGCTATGAAAGCCCACAGATCAAGGGCTTCTTCCACCATGTAGACAAGGAAACCGGCGTGCCTGAATGGTGGGCTCCCTTCACCGAAACCTTCACCTTCAAGTACCCGCAAAAGTGAAATACGGGGCGGCGATACCCGATTAACCGGTGTCGCGGCCCCTACGCTGTCTGATAACGTGCGTCTATCGATTGCAGCCGGTATGCTTGGCCCGCAACCTCATGGACGCCCGCTATGACTCTTACAGAATTACGCTACATCGTTACCCTCGCCCAAGAGCAGCACTTCGGCCACGCGGCCGAGCGTTGCCACGTCAGCCAGCCGACGCTGTCGGTGGGTGTGAAGAAGCTTGAAGACGAACTCGGTGTGCTGATTTTCGAGCGCAGCAAAAGCGCCGTGCGCCTGACGCCCGTCGGCGAAGGCATCGTCGCCCAGGCCCAGAAGGTTCTGGAACAGGCCCAAAGCATTCGCGAGCTGGCCCAGGCCGGCAAGAACCAGCTGACCGCCCCGCTGAAAGTCGGCGCCATCTACACCGTCGGCCCGTACCTGTTCCCGCACTTGATTCCGCAACTGCACCGCGTCGCGCCGCAGATGCCGCTGTATATCGAAGAAAACTTCACCCACGTGCTGCGCGACAAACTGCGCAACGGCGAGCTGGACGCGATCATCATCGCCCTACCGTTCAACGAGGCGGATGTGCTGACGCTGCCGCTCTACGATGAGCCGTTCTACGTGCTGATGCCGGCGTCCCACCCATGGACGCAGAAAGACACCATCGACGCGGGCCTGCTCAACGACAAGAGCCTGCTGTTGCTGGGCGAAGGCCATTGCTTCCGCGACCAGGTGCTGGAAGCCTGCCCGACCCTGACCAAGGGCAACGACGGCGCCAAGCACACCACCGTGGAGTCCAGCTCCCTGGAAACCATTCGCCATATGGTCGCCTCCGGACTGGGTATCTCGATCCTGCCGCTGTCGGCGGTCGACAGCCATCACTACGCCCCCGGCGTAATCGCCGTGCGCCCACTGACGCCGCCGGTACCGTTCCGCACCGTGGCGATTGCCTGGCGTGCGAGCTTCCCGCGTCCGAAAGCGATTGAAATCCTCGCCGACTCGATCCGCCTGTGTTCGGTGGCCAAGCCGCCTGCTGCGAGCTAAGTAACGGTATGACTGAGCTGTCGCAGGTATCGGTGACGGCACTCAAGGGTGTCGGGGAGGCCATGGCCGAGAAGTTGGCCAAGGTCGGGCTGGAAAATCTCCAGGACGTGCTGTTCCACCTGCCCCTGCGTTACCAGGACCGCACCCGCGTGGTGCCCATCGGCCACTTGCGCCCTGGGCAGGACGCCGTGGTTGAAGGCACCGTCAGCGGCGCCGATGTGGTGATGGGCAAGCGCCGCAGCTTGGTGGTGCGCCTGCAAGACGGCACCGGTGGCCTGAGCCTGCGCTTCTACCACTTCAGCAACGCCCAGAAGGAAGGCCTCAAGCGTGGTACCCGCGTGCGCTGCTACGGCGAAGCCCGGCCCGGTGCTTCGGGGCTGGAAATCTATCACCCGGAATACCGCGCGATTACCGGCGACGAACCGCCGCCGGTAGACACCACCCTCACGCCAATTTACCCGCTCACCGAAGGCCTGACCCAGCAGCGCTTGCGCCAACTGTGCATGCAGACTCTGACGATGCTCGGGCCAAAAAGCCTGCCCGACTGGCTGCCCCAGGAACTGGCGCGCGACTATCAACTGGCGCCGCTGGATGATGCGATCCGCTACCTGCATCACCCACCCGCCGATGCCGACGTCGACGAGTTGGCTCTCGGGCATCACTGGGCCCAGCATCGCCTGGCGTTCGAAGAACTGCTGACCCATCAACTGTCCCAGCAGCGCCTGCGCGAGAGCATGCGTTCGCTGCGCGCGCCGGCCATGCCCAAGGCCAAGCGCCTGCCTGCGCAATACCTGGCCAACCTGGGGTTTGCACCGACGGGCGCCCAGCAACGGGTCGGCAATGAAATCGCCTACGACCTGAGCCAGAAAGAACCGATGCTGCGGCTGATCCAGGGTGACGTGGGCGCGGGTAAAACCGTGGTCGCCGCCCTCGCCGCGTTGCAGGCCCTCGAAGCCGGCTATCAGGTGGCGCTGATGGCGCCCACCGAGATTCTCGCCGAGCAGCACTTCATCACTTTCAAGCGCTGGCTCGAACCGCTGGGCCTGGAAGTCGCATGGCTGGCCGGCAAGCTCAAGGGCAAGAACCGCGTAGCCGCCCTGGAGCAGATCGCCGCCGGCGCCCCGATGGTGGTGGGCACCCACGCGTTGTTCCAGGACGAAGTGAAGTTCAAGAATCTGGCGCTGGTGATCATCGACGAACAGCACCGCTTCGGTGTGCAGCAGCGCCTGGCCCTGCGCCAGAAAGGCGTGGGCGGCCGCATGAGCCCGCACCAGTTGATCATGACCGCCACACCGATCCCACGCACCCTGGCCATGAGCGCCTACGCCGACCTCGACACTTCGATCCTCGACGAACTGCCGCCGGGCCGAACGCCGGTCAACACCGTGCTGGTCACCGACACCCGCCGCGTCGAAGTCATCGAACGGGTACGCGGCGCCTGCGCCGAAGGCCGTCAGGCGTATTGGGTGTGCACGCTGATCGAAGAATCCGAAGAGCTGACCTGCCAGGCCGCCGAAACAACCTATGAAGACCTCACCAGCGCCTTGGGTGAACTCAAGGTCGGGCTGATTCACGGTCGCATGAAGCCGGTGGAAAAGGCCGCGGTAATGGCCGAGTTCAAGGCCGGCAACCTGCAATTGCTGGTGGCGACCACGGTGATTGAAGTCGGCGTCGACGTCCCCAACGCCAGCCTGATGATCATCGAGAACCCCGAGCGCCTGGGCCTGGCGCAACTGCATCAATTGCGCGGCCGCGTCGGCCGGGGCAGCGCCGCCAGCCACTGTGTGCTGCTGTACCACCCGCCGCTGTCGCAGATCGGTCGCCAGCGCCTGGGGATCATGCGCGAAACCAACGACGGCTTCGTGATCGCCGAAAAAGACCTCGAACTGCGCGGCCCCGGCGAGATGCTCGGCACCCGCCAGACCGGCCTGCTGCAATTCAAGGTCGCCGACCTGATGCGCGATGCCGACTTGCTGCCCGCCGTGCGCGACGCGGCCCAGGCGTTACTGGAGCGTTGGCCGGAACACGTCAGCCCGCTGCTGGATCGCTGGCTGAGACATGGGCAGCAATACGGCCAAGTGTGACGGCTGACTCACTTAGACAACCCTCACTTGTATCAAGCTGGTTATACTCCAATGACTGTAGGAAATTGGATTCAGGCCATGTCAGAAGTTGCCCTCGCCACAGCCCCACCGACTGCACCCTCGGTGATTCGGACGCTGCTTGCAAAGCTCGCCATCAGCTACACGGAAGTTGCCGAACGCCCCGGCCTGAACCCGGCGCAGAAGGTTCAAGCCGTACTGCTCGATGATGCCGTGGGTGCACTCATGGTGCTGTTTCCACAGAACCAGTTGCTGGACCTTAATCGCCTCGCCGAGCTCACCGGTCGGCGCCTCACGGCCGTGTCGCCGGAGCGCCTGGAGCGCATGCTCGGCAAGCACAGCCTGAGCCTGCTGCCCGGCCTGCCGCCGCTGACCAGTTCTCCCTGCCTGTACGAAGAAAGCCTGTTGCGTGAGCCGACCGTGCTGGTGCACTCGGGCGAAGCCGGGCTGCTGCTGGAGATTTCCAGCGACGCGTTCAAGAGCATGCTGACCAAGGCCAGCGCCGCGCATTTCGGCGAGCCGCTGAGCAACATCCGGCCAAACCTGGATCGCCCCAATGACGACCGCGAGGAAATCACCCAGGCGATGCAGGCGTTCACCGCCCGCCGTATCCAGCAGCGCCTGGAAGCCACCATCGAAATTCCACCGCTGGCCGATACCGCGCAAAAGATCATCAAGCTGCGGGTCGACCCCAACGCCACCATCGACGACATCACCGGCGTGGTCGAAACCGACCCGGCCCTGGCCGCCCAGGTGGTGAGTTGGGCCGCGTCGCCCTACTACGCCTCGCCGGGCAAGATCCGCTCGGTGGAAGACGCCATCGTGCGCGTGCTGGGCTTTGACCTGGTGATCAACCTCGCACTCGGCCTGGCCCTGGGCAAGACCTTGAGCCTGCCCAAGGACCACCCGCAACAGGCCACGCCGTACTGGCACCAGTCGATCTACACCGCTGCCGTCATCGAAGGCCTGACCCGCGCCATGCCCCGCGCCCAGCGCCCGGAAGCCGGGCTGACGTACCTCGCCGGCCTGCTGCACAATTTCGGCTACCTGTTGCTGGCCCACGTCTTCCCGCCGCATTTCTCACTGATCTGCCGGCACCTGGAGGTCAACCCGCACCTGTGCCACAGCTACATCGAGCAGCATCTGCTGGGCATCAGCCGCGAGCAGATTGGTGCGTGGTTGATGCGCTATTGGGACATGCCGGACGAACTGTCCACCGCCCTGCGCTTCCAGCACGACCCGACCTACGACGGCCAATATGCGGAATACCCGAACCTGGTGTGCCTGGCCGTGCGCTTGCTGCGCAGTTGCGGCATCGGCTCCGGGCCGGATGAATCCATCCCGGACGAACTGCTTGAGCGCCTGGGGCTGACCCGGGACAAGGCAGAGGATGTGGTGAGCAAGGTGCTGGACGCGGAAACGTTGTTGCGCGAGTTGGCTTCGCAGTTCAGTCAGGGATAAATCGGGCGCCTGTTACACCGTATTCGCGAGCAAGCCCGCTCCCACATTCGACCGAGTTCCAACTTTGGAATGGGATTGAATGTGGGAGCGGGCTTGCTCGCGAATGCAGGCGACTCGGTATTGCTGAAGAAGCCCCTAGCCTTTGGGCTTTTTCTTCGGCTTCAAATACTTGGTCAACCCCTGGAACCAGATCACCAGCGCCGGGTTGCCCTTGATCTGGATCGACTTGTCCTGAATCCCCGTCATGAACGCCAGTTGCTTGTTCTTCGCCTGCATCGTGGCGAAGCCGTAGGCGGCATCCTTGAAGGCAATGGCAAACGCAGGCGCGGGATGAACACCCGAACGGCTGGTGATGCGCTGGTCTTTGACGATGAAGTGACGGGCAACCTTGCCGTCGAGGGTCTGCAGCTGGAACGCCAGGTCCTTGTCACCCAACTGCTGCTGGAACGCAGGGTTGGTGCGGCTGGCTTTGCCCATCAACAGGCCAAGCATCCAGAGAAGAAAACGAAATTTCATGCACACGGCCTCAGTGTAATTATTGGGTGGCCGCAGCAGTTTAACGATTTGTGCAAATAACGCTACCGATCTCCCGTTTTAGCAGGAGATCGGCTGGCGTTTAACGCTTATAGCAACAACTTTCCTCAGACGTTAGGGCAAGGAACCGGTGCCCAATCCGCCAGGTTCGGATCACGGCAAGTGCCTTCGATCTGCGCTTTACCGGCGCTGGCAACCTGCTTGCTTTCAGCTTGCTTGGTCTGGGCGGTCTGGATGGTTTTCTCGGTGGCTACGGCTTCTTTCGGCACGGTTGGCAGTACCGGCTTTTTCGCGACTTTTACCGGCTTCTTGCCTTTGGCTGGCGTCACCACCGGCGTGGTATCGGCAGTCGCAACAGTGACCACGTCAGCACGTTGTACGCCCACTTGTTGCAGATCCTGCTCGTACGCCTGGGTGTAGTTGTTCAGGTCTTCGCTGGCCTTGCCGTTCACCGCGACGATCAGGTCGTTGGACTCTTTCAGGCCCGAGACGATTTCTGCCAGGCGCTTGCGGCCTTCAACGTCGTTGACGGTCTTGGCCTTGCGGTCGGCCACCAGCTTGGTGAACGCGCTCTGGTAGCACTGCTGGGACGCCTTGGCGTACGCGGTGCTGCGGTCGATGTCGGAGGCACGCTTGTTGACGTCGGTGGCGTAGGAGGCGATGCGCTGGTTGTCATCGGTGATCTGCTTCTGGCGCTCGGTGTAGTAACCCGCAGCACCACCGGCCAGGGCGCCGCCCGCTGCACCGATGGCAGCGTTGCGGCCGCGCTTGTCGGAGTCGCCGGTCAGGGCGCCCAGCAATGCACCACCGGCCGCACCCAGGGCGGCACCGGTGACCACCGACTTGGTCAGGTCCGAATCGGTAGCACGCAGGTGCTGCACCGGCTCGTAGCAGTTCGGGTAGTACTCGACCTTGGTGGTCGAGGCGACCTTGTTGGTCGGCGACGTTGCGCAACCGGTCAGCACCGAGCTGAAGCCTGCGGCAATCAGCAGCAGATGACGCTTGGAAACCGCCTTACGGGAAAAAATCATCGTTGTGTTCTCTTTTAAGTTTGACTTGCCCAGCGCGGCCCACCGCCGCCTGAGTCCCTTCCAAGCTCGCTGTACAACCAGCGGTCAAGACCGCTGACCGCTCGCTGCGAGCAATTCCTTCAAAATCGTCGCCGGGTCGGCCCGCTGTTGCTTGCGGTAGTTGCCCACATGGCGAACGAATAACGTCGCACGCGTCACCAGGCTCTTGCCCAGTACCGGCTTGCGATCCAACTCTTCCTTGATTCGTTGAAACTGCGCCTGGATCACCGCATCGGTGTAGCGCGTGCCGGTGGCCAGGTTGTCGATGTAGATCGCCACCGCGCCGTCCAGCGCACTGCGCCCATTGGTGATCGCCGTGGCGAACAGCTGCGCGCTGGCCTCGTCCTTGGCGTCGATGGCCTGCTGGCGGCTCTTCTGCAAATTGATCAGGCGGATGTTGTAGTTGTTGATGGTCTCGGCCACCAGGGCCGCGGACTGAATCAGGTTGCCGGCCGCTTCTTCGCGCTGCTGGGCGATCAGCGAGACGTTGCGCTTGAGCTCTTCGTTGACCAGGCCGAGCTCGGCTTGCAGGCGCGGGTCGACGCTGGCGGCAATGATGCTGTCCAGGCGCTTGGTCGGGTCCTGGGCGTCGTCGATGGCATCGGTCAGCGAGGCCAGGCGACCTTCCTTCTGCCACTGGGCGAACAGTTCCTTGTAGCGCGAACGCGGTGCCGACAAGGCGCCAATCGCCACGCGAAAGCCGGTGGTCTCGTTGCTTTGTTCGGTACCGTCGGCGGCGAACAACGGGTACTCGCGGCGCATGCCGGTGAACAGCGTGCCCTCGCCTTCCAGGTAGTTGCCGCCCTTGACCACGAACCCACCATAGGTGCCCTGGCGACGCCCGGCGTGCACCAGCTGGAAGGATTCCTGGACCATTTCCGCTGCGTTGCCGATCACATCGAACATGCCGATCGGGTTGGGCAGCTTGGTGCCAATGGGCATCAGCCGTGCGGCCTGGCCGGTGCCACCGGCGACCTGATTGAACACCGCGTAATCGGCAAGGGGACCATCGCTTTCGCTGCCCTCGGTACGCCGTGGAAACAGCCGGCCTTCCAGGTCCTGACGGCTCACCGCCTGGCCACCGCGAGCGGCGAACTCCCACTCCACTTCGGTAGGCAGGCGCACAAAGCCCAGGCCGCCGTCGTCCGCCGAAGCACCGCGACCACTCACCGGCAGCAGCTCGCGGTGATATTTCATCAACCAGGCGCTGTACACCGCCGAGAAACGTTCGGCTTCAAAGCGCGACAGCTTGACCTTCGGCAAGCGCGCCGCCATCCCGGTAGGTACATCGCACGCCGGGGCGGGTTCGCCACTGGCCAGGGATTGCGCCTGGGACATGACCTGCGCATATTGCCGCGCAGTGACTTCGTACTTGCCGATGAAGTACAGCATCGGCTTGAGCGGGGTCTTGGCGTCGGTCTTCGGCACCAGCGGCGCAATGACCTTGTTCCAGTCCTTGGGCAGGTCCTTGAGGGTGAACTGGCCGTTGATAAAGTCCCGGCGATAACCGGAAATGAACGACTGCTGGTAGCCCGCCTCGCCCTCGCTGAACGGGTAGCCGAGGCTGATCTCGCGGTCATCCAGGGTGCCCTGGGCCAGCACATAGGCGTAGCGGAACACCATGTTGCCTTCGCAGGGCAGCGGCAGGCTGACGTCATCCGGCAACGGCTTGGGGTTGTCCAGCTTGTCGCTCGCCTCATCGGCCCAGGCCACGCAGGACAGGGTCAGCGCCACGGCGGCGCCCAGTAACTTATACATCTCTGATTCCTTCAGAAGCCTGGATACGCGCCACACGCCAACCACCACACGCCGCCGCCACGGCGCTGACGCCGAGGACAGCTGCCAGGGCCAGGCCGTAGTGACGCGCCAGCAGGTGACTGGCGTATTCGCCCGGCACCTGCACGAATAATTGGTTCAGGCCGGACTCTGCCAAGCCATATAAAAGCCCACTCAATACAGCGGCAAACCCCGCGCTGTAGAGCGCCTGCAACACCACAAACAGCAACAACCCGGCGGTGGAAAACCCCAACAACCGCAATACCGACAGCTCCCGGCGCTTGCGTGCAACCGACGCCAGCGCCGCGGCAAAGATCGCGGCAAACGCGCCCGCCAACGCCAGCCCGGCGATGATCCAGAACACGATCGACAGGTTGCGGCTCAACGACTGCACCTGGGCGATGGTCTGGGCCTGGGTCGACACCAACAGATTCTGCCCGGCGAAATACACCCGCAGCGGCTCCACATCCACCAAGCGCCGCGCATACAAACGGAACGCCGGGTATACCCGTTGCTCGCTGACGCCCACCGCATCGCCGTCCCAGCCAAACGCCGGCACCGCGCGGCCATCGCGATAATCTTCCGCTGCTTCCAGCAAGCCCAAGGGCGCAAACAGTCCATCCCGGGCGAAGGCTTCCAGCGGCGCTACCTGCAGCACTTGAACCCGCAGGCGTTGCGACTCGATGCGCCCCGCCACCTGGCGCCCAAAACTCGCCTCCAGCCAATCCCCGGCCTTTGCCCCGAGCTTTTCGGCAGCGGTGTGGCTCAGCACGATCTGATCCAGGCCCTTGGGCATCGGCAGGCCGGCCAGCAATGGGTCGTTGGCGGCGGTCGGCAGCATCTCCACCGTCACCGCCCCCAACTGCGCCGTCGCCGCAATCTGCCGGGTGCGCGGCAAGGCGAACGCCACGTCGCTGCGCTGGCGGAGCTGCTCGACAAATTCACTGCTGAATCGACCACCGCCCAACGGAATAATTTCCCGGGTGGCCGGGTCGTTCTCCAAACGTTCGGTCAAACTGCTAACCAGTCCAAATTTCAGGCCGAACAACACCAGCAACGGCGCGATCACCGCCACCAACGCCAGCACCGAACACACCGACAGCCACGCATCGTTGCGGTAATCCTGCCAGGCCAGGGAAGCCACCAGGGCGATACGCATCAGCACGCCTCCCCAAGGGTGGCGGTGACGCCGCCGTCGGCGTCGCGACGGCAACTGATGCGCCGCACCTGCAAGCCGCTGGCCCGGGCCAGGGGTTCATCATGGGTGGCGATCACGCAGCACGTGCCGTTATGCCGGGCCTGGGCCAACAGCGCCTGCATCACCCGCTCGGCGTTCAACGGGTCGAGCGCAGCGGTGGGCTCATCCGCCAGCAACAGCTGCGGACCGTGGGCCAGGGCTCTTGCGCAACTGACCCGCTGACGCTGGCCGACGGACAACGCCGCCGGCTTCTTGTCCAACTGATCAGTGATTTCCAACTGCTCGGCCAACCGCGCCACGCTGCCGTCGTCTTTCAAACCCAGGAGTTGCCGCGACAACGCAATGTTGCCGCGCACATCGAGAAAACCCAGCAGGCCGCCGGTTTGCAGCACGTAACCCAGGTGCCGACTACGCAGGTCCGCCAGCGAGCTTTGCTGATCACTACGCCAAAGCCCGGCAATGTCGACGCGGTTGAAATCGAACTGCCCGACCTGGTCCGGCGCCAATACCAGCGCGAGCAAATCCAGCAAGGTGCTCTTGCCACAGCCACTCGGCCCGACCACCGCCAACTGTTCACCCGCACGCAGTTGCAGGCCCGGTATCACCAGGCTGTAGCGCTGGGCACCAACGCCCCGGCTCTTGTGCACTGCGCTCAAGTTCAGCATTACGGCAGCGTCGACAGCGGCACGCGGTACAACGCATCACCCGGCTCGGCATCGCCGAAACGGACCCAATTCGCCACGTCATTGTGGAAGGTTTCGTAGAGGCGGATCTTCGAATCCAGCTCGTCGATAAAGTCTTCCTGCTCGGCCACGCTCAACGACAGCCACAAGTCCTGGGTCATGTTCAGCGACTTGCTGCGGTACGGCAGGCCTTCCAGGTATTCGCCAAGAATGCCGCCGTCCGCCAGGTTGCCGCCTTTTTTCAAGGCCTGTGGATCGCGGCTCATATAGGCCGAGGCGCTGGCGATTTCCTGGAAGAAATCCTTCGGTGAGGTCTGGGTTTTGCGCGCCGCGTCGACGATCAGTTTCAAGGATTGCTGCAAATCGTTGAGCTGCAATTTGGTCAACATCACGCACACCTGGAAGGCCGGCAGCGCGGTGTTGGTCAGGTCGCGGTCGGCGGTCCAGGCACTCACCAGTTGCGGCGCCTGGCTCGCGGTTTTGCGGCCGAGGAAATCCATGTGCATCGCGTAACCGACGGCGGCGGATTTGTCCGCCAGGGTCGGCGCGGCACTGAGCAGCGGCACCGGCTGCGGCGTGTTGCTGCGCACCTGATGCACCAGGTTGGCGAACACCGTGCCGATCTCGTCGACCCGCTCGCCGAACTTGCGCACATCGCCACCGGGCACCGGCGTGTACAGGTCGCCGATCTGCGGGTTGGCATCGGCGGTCAGGGTCCGGTACTGGGTTTCGGCGCCGCTGTGGGTTTTCTTCCCGGCGTCGGTGCGCAGGTGCAAGGCGTAGATCTTGATCTGCTTGCCCAATGCAGCCTGGCGTACTTCGGCTTCGTTCATCTGGGTGGTGGCGAACGGGTCGTTCTTGCGCAGCGCACCGGCGTCGGTCACCAGCAGGATCAAGCGCCCGCCGTAGCCGGACCAGTCCATGCCTTCCACCGCCTGCATGACACCGGCGAACGCGTCTTCGTTGAACGAGTGGCTGGACACCGTCGACGCTTTGACCTGCCGCGCCATGTCGAGGAAGCGCTGCGGGTCGCGCCCTTGGTCGAGGGTGATCAGGGTCTTGGCCACATACTCCAGGCCCGGGGTTTTCTTGATGCTGTTGCGAAAACCCACCAGCCCAAAGCTCACGCTGTCCAGCTCGCCACGCTCGGCGATACGGGTTTGCAGTTCGTGGACCACATCGCGAACCTGGTCGATGTAGGGCTGCATCGACACCGTGGTGTCGACCACCAGCACCACCGCAGTGCGGAAGGCATCGGCGCTGGCATCGATCACCGGCGTTCGAGCGACAGCCTTGGCGATGACATCAGGTGTGCTGCCAGGGTCGATGGAGGCGACGTTGAGCAGCTGCACCGGCTGGCCGTTTTCGTCGAAGCTCTCCTTGGAGTCGAAGATCGGCAGCAAATAGAACTGGTTCTGCGGGACGGCGCTTGCGGTCGGCTCCAGGGCCAGCACCTGCTGGTTGTCCTCGGTGTTTTTCTGCACCTTGAGCAGCAGGTTTTTCGCCGCCGCGGGATCGGCTAAAAGCTTCTCCACTTCAGCGGACTGACGCAGGAACATCACCGGCGCCCGGCCCGAACGCTCGGTGAACTTGAGCACCAGGCTCTGCTTCCAGTCGCTGGCTTGCGCCGCCGGCAGCCAGCCGTCGCTGCGCCCGTCGGTGGCGGCGCCAACCCGTAGCCAGGGGCTGCCGTCGACGTCCTTGCGTTGGTAGACATAGAGCACGGAAAACGCCGGCAAACCTTCGCCAGGCGCCCCGCCCGCTTCGTGGGAAAGCTTGGCGCCAGGCTTGCTCAGTACCCGCTGGAACAGGGTTTTCTTGCCGGCCATCAGCAACGGGCGTTGGCCGCCGTCGGCCTGCGCCGCGACCGGTTGCGCGGCAGTCGGCGTGGCAGTCGGCGCGGCGGTCTTGGCCGCCTCGACAACCGACGGCGCGGCGGGCGCGTCATCTTTCAACCACCAGTAACTCGCGCCCCCAATCGCCAGCGCCACTGCCACGGCAACCGCTGCCAACGCCAGTACCGGCCCACGGTTTTGTTCGGACACGGCGGAGTGTTGCGTCGGCGTCACCACCGGTTGACGCACCGGTTGCGGCTGCGGCTTATCGGTCGGGATTTCGATGGAGACCGGCGTGAGTCCGGCCAGGTCATTCGAGACCGCCACCGGAATCGGCAGAGGCCGAATCAACGTCGCCTCGACCTGCTCCTCCTTCGGCAACTGATCCAACGCCCGCAACAACGCCGCCGCATCCGGGAAGCGTTCCGCCGGGTCTTTGGCCAGCAGCTTGCGCAGCACCTCCTGATAGCGCCCGTGGTGCACCGGCAATTCCGGCAGCGGTTCAGTCAGGTGTGCCAGTGCTGTGGAAAGCGCATCGGTGCCGTTGTAAGGCAACTTGCCCACGAGGATTTCATAGAGCACCACGCCCAGCGCATACAGGTCGGCGCGCCCGTCAATTTCCTGGCCCCGGGCCTGCTCCGGGCTCATGTAGCTCGGCGTGCCGACGGCAAATCCGGCCTGGGTGAACTGCGTGCGGTCATCCAGGGACTTGGCGATGCCAAAGTCCGACAACACCGCCGTGCCATCCGCGCGGAACAGAATGTTCGCCGGCTTCACATCGCGGTGTACCAGGCCCTGGGCGTGGGCATAACCCAGCGCCGAGGCGATCTGGCGGATATACGTCAGCCCCTGCTCCGGCGTCAGGCCCGCGGCGATGCGCTCCTTGAGCGTGCCATTGGGCAGGTATTCCATGGCCATGTAGTACAGCTCACCGACATTGCCGATGTCATGGATGGTCACGGTGTGCGGGTGGGACAGGCGCGCCAGGGTCTTGCCTTCGCGCAGGAAGCGCTCGCAGAAGCTCGGGTCGGCCGCCAGCGCCGCCGCCATGATCTTCAGCGCCACCTTGCGCTCCAGGGAACGCTGGGTCGCCAGGTACACGCTGGCCATGGCGCCAACGCCGATTTCGCCTTCGATGTCGTAGCCGGGAAT
Organism: Pseudomonas sp. D8002; assembly: GCF_013385695.1. Classification (NCBI taxonomy): domain Bacteria; kingdom Pseudomonadati; phylum Pseudomonadota; class Gammaproteobacteria; order Pseudomonadales; family Pseudomonadaceae; genus Pseudomonas; species Pseudomonas sp. D8002. The sequence continues at coordinate 271,412 of NZ_JACAPM010000032.1, read as the reverse complement.
GATGATGTTCATGTCGACACCTTCACAACGATGGCGGTGATGTTGTCCGGCGCGCCGCGATTGAGCCCCAGGTGCACCAGGCTGCGGACGATTTCGTCCGGCTCGGCATGGCTCAGTACTTCGCGGATCTCGTGGTCTTCGACGGTCTTGTTCAGGCCGTCGCTGCACAGCAGGTAACTGTCGCCGGGGGCGATCAACAGGTCGACCGACGACAACGCCAACTGTGCTTCCACGCCAATCGCGCGGGTGACGATATTCGCCCGTGGATGCACCCGCGCATCGGCTTCGCTGAGCAGGCCGCTGTCCTGCAAGTCCTGCACGTAGCTGTGGTCGCGGGAAATGCTTTCCAGCAGGCCGTCGCGCAGGCGATACAGGCGGCTGTCGCCGGCCCACAGGCACACGCCGCGCAAGCCTCGGGTGGCGAGCAACACCACGGTGCTGCCCATCATGGTCACGCCACGGTGGGCGGTTTCTTCGCGCACCGCGCCGTTGACTCGCAACAGGTCGCTGCGCAACGCCGCCGTGTATTCCTCAAGGGAACGGCCCACGGGAATGCTGCGCAGGCTGTCGACAATCAGGCTGCTGACGTAATCTCCCGCCGCGTGCCCGCCCATGCCGTCGGCCACCACCCATAGGCCGTTTTCCGGCAGGTCGAGGCAAGCGTCTTCATTGACTTGGCGAACCATGCCGACGTGGCTTTTGCTGGCGGATTTGAACGTGGACCGCATCTACACAACACCTTCTTGGCCGAGCAAAAATTGCGCAAAATCGTCGGCAGCAGGCAAGCCCTGACACCGCATTAAACCGGGAGAAATCTGTTGCGAACCACGGCCCCACCACAGGCTCGCGCCTTCGCAGGCCTGTTCGGCAAGCGCAGTCATCCGCGCCTGCGGGTCTGTGGCGTTGACACGCTGCAGGCCGGCAAAGCGGCTACCCAAGGTGCGGGGTTGGCAGGCTGGAGCGCCGAGGGATTCGATCCCGCCGCTGAAACCTTCGAAGCTGGCGCCGGCATCCAGCGTGCTCAGCAGCAGCTCTTCCACCTGTTCAAACCAGGTGTCCGGGCCGCCAACGACGGAGGCCGGGTCGGTGTCGTGATCCAACAGCGCAGCCACCGTCAGCGGGAAATAGCGCCCCACCCGGTCGATGCTCGGCATCACCACGCCCACCGCCGCGTCCGGCCCGCACACACCCGGCGCCAACACGAAGCGCCACAATGGGCTGACCAGGTAAGCATTCAGCCAGTCAGCCCCGAGGCGGGTCTGGCTGGCGAGCAATCCGGACGCCAGCCAACTGTCCCAAGGGCCGATAAAACTCTGGGGCAGCGCGCGGCTGACAAAGTCGCCGCGGCACGCCAACTTGCCGTAGAAACCCAGCGTGGTCATAGCCGCTCCGGCAGGCTGAAGCCGTTAAGCACGCGGCTCTTGAACGGGTTGAAGGCACTGTTGGCCCGCAACTCGTAGGAGATGCTCGCGCCGTCGACCCGCAGACGCAGGTTGAAGCGGTCCGGCGAATTGCCGGCGGTCAGGTCCGATTGCTCCAGCAGGCGAAACCAGGCCCACGGGCCATCCAGCGTTACACCGGAGCGCCCGCTGGCTGACGGCGGCATGATGGAAATGCGCACCACGCCAATGCTGCCGGGATTCGGCCACTGCATCGCGACCGGGCGGCTCGGGCCGTGGTCGTAGCTCAGTTGCTGGCCGTCCAGGTCCAGCAGGAACTGGGTGATGGTCGCATCCATCGCCACCGGTTTGAGTTCAAAGCGCACGATCGGCTGGGTGCCACCGGCACGGAAAAACGCGTCACGAATGGTCGCCGCCCGCTGGAAGGTTTGCAGCACGCCCGGCGCGATGCCGAGCTTCTGCGCCGCGCCCGGCTGCCAGCGCCAGGTTTGCGTGGAGGTGTCGACGTAAGGTTGCAGGTACTTGCGGAAGTAGTTGTCCATCACCCCGCCCACCCCGAAGAACTGGCCGAAGTCATCCAGGGTCGCGTCCCGCGCACTGCCGGGCGACATCGGATAACGCCCGGCCAGGGACTGGCGATACACGTTCACCACTTCGCTGACCCACGCCGCATTCAGCTGGTTACGCACCCCGCCCATCATGCTGTTGGTGGTGGAGTTGACCACTGACTTGACCATGCCCTGCACCAGCGGCGGCTGGCGTTCGGCATTCAGGCTGACCCGCGTGGCCGCAGCCGCCGCCTGGTTTTTCGCTTCGCCGAGCAACGCATCGCCACTGGCGCCGACCATGGCGCTGACCTGCACATACAGCGCATTCATGTCCGCCAGCAGGCCATCAATGGCTGCCGGTTCGCCTTCGTTCTTGCTGACGATGCTGTTGAGTTCGGCGAAGTGCGCCGTCACCGGATCTTCACTGGCCGCTGGTGCATTCGCAGTTGGCTGGTCCTGGCCAAGCAGGCTGCCGAGGCGTTCCTTGAGCTTGTCCACGCCACCTTCCACCGGCGCGCCCTTGGCGGCCAGCAAGCGTTCTTCCGCTTGCAAGTCGGTCTCTTTGGAGACCGCCACCAGCAGCTTCTTCAGCGGCGAGGTCGGCCCGGAAATCACCCGCAAGACGTCGGCCGCCTGGGCCACGCTGGTGATCGGCACAAAGTCGATATCCGCCAGCAACGCATCCCACTGGCGTTGATAGTCCTGGAAGTACAGGCGGCGCACATCGGCGGCGAGGCTGACGACGTTTTGTTGGTCGGCCTGCTCGCGGCCCAGTACCCACTGCTCTTCAGCAAGGGTGCCGGTCTGGTTCAGGCTGGTCAGCAGGAAGCCCTGGCGATAACCCTTGGCGGTGAAGAAGCCGCTCAACGGCTCACCCAACGGCTTGCCACTTTTGCGACTGAACACCAGCGCGGCATCGCGGCCCGCCGCTTCGTTGATGCGAAAGTCCGGCACGCCTTCCGGCAGTTTCTGGCGCTTGATGCGGTCGTAGACGCGCTGGGCCACCGGCAGTTGCTGCAGTTGCCGGCGCAGGTCGTCGATCAAGCGCGGGTCAAGCCGGGCGCTGGGCGGATGCCGCTCGAACAAGGCCTGCAAGTGCCCGATCAATGCCTGGCGTTGATCCGCCGGCAGGTCGCGCGGCAGGTTGCGGTCCCAGTCGAGGGCGATCCAGGCCTTGATGAAGTCCGGGTCGTAATGCTCGCTGTCGGCGAGCATCAGGTAGGCCTTCAAACCTTCGTAGAGGAAGTCGGAATTGCCGCCGCCGTGCAGTTGCTCTTCGATGCGCGTCACCAAACGGGGCGCGAACACGGCGATCAACAGCTTGCGGTAGACGCTGGAGGATTCGGCTTCGAGCATGTCGCCCTGATACAGGCCCAAGCCTTCGGACCAGCTCGGCGAGTCGCCCGCGAGGTTCTTCACGGCGTTAAGCAGGGGCAGCACCGCGAGTACTTCGCGCTGTGCCGGGCTGAGGTTCTGCACGGTCTGGCCCAACGGCGCGACCTTCTGGTCAACCTGGGCGATGTAGGCCTGGTTGGCGCGATAACTCACCCACCACAACGTGCTGACGACCAGTACCAGCGTCACGGTTGCGGCCAGCACACCCCGGGCAATCCACTTGCGACGGCGCTCGACCTTCGGGTTGACGCCCACCAGGCCACGCTCGGCAAACGCCACGGCGGTGAACAGTTTTTCGATGAAGTAACTGCGCCCGGTGCCGGTCTGGCGCGCCAGGTGCTGGCGGTCCAGGTTCATGCTCTGGGCCATGGCGCCGATCAAGCGGTCAATCGGGCTGCCTTCCTGGGTGCCGCTGGTGAAGTACACACCGCGCAGCAAGACGCGCTCTTCAAAGGCGTTGGGTTTGAACACGCCTTCGAGGAAGCCTTGCAGGCAATCCTTCAACGCGCCGAACTGCTGCGGGAAACCGTAGATCAGGTCGCGCCGCGCCGGGTCGCGTTCCTGTTGCAGGCGCTCCACCAGGCGCTCGTTGAGGCGCTGTTCCAGGCCGGCGAACTCGCTTTGCAGATGGGCCAGCGGGCTGTCGCTGTTCTTGCCGTCGTCCAGGGCGAAGGTCATGCCCCACACTTGGGCGCGCTCTTCCTTGCTCAGGTTGTCGAAGAACTCCATGAAGCCCGGCACCAGGTCGAGCTTGGTGAGCATCAGGTAGATCGGGAAGCGCACGCCCAGTTGGGTGTACAGCTCCTGGATGCGCAGGCGGATCGCGGCGGCATGGGCGGCACGCTCGGCATCGCTGCCCAGCAGCAGGTCCGAGAGGCTGATGGCGATAAACGCACCGTCAATCGGGCGCCGGGATCGCTGCTTTTTCAGCAGGTCGAGAAAGCCCAGCCAGGCGGCTTTATCCACCGTGGAGTTGCTGTCCTGGGTGGTGTAGCGGCCAGCGGTGTCGAGCAATACGGCCTGGTCGGTAAACCACCAATCGCAATTGCGCGTACCGCCCACGCCCCGTACCGCACCGGCACCCAACTGCGCCGCCAAGGGAAAGTGCAGCCCGGAATTGACCAGCGCGGTGGTCTTGCCCGAGCCCGGTGGGCCGATGATCACATACCACGGCAGCTCATACAGGTTGCGGCGCTCGTCACCGCCCAGCTTGGCCTTTTTCAACAGGGCCAGGGCTTCATCCATGCGCTGGCGCAGGGTCGCCAGCTCTTCGGCGGTGGCGACGCTGGCAGGGTCTGGCGGGGTTTCCGCCGCGAGGCTGCGCATCACTTCGGCAGCCTGGCGCCGGGCCTGGATAATCCGGACAACGCGGTAGGCAATCCACACCGCGAACACCAGGATGATCAGCGCCCAGCGGCGCCCTTCCGGCACCAGCACATCGAGCAACGGGCCCACAAACCAGATGATCAGGCTCAAGGCGATCAGGCCCAGCAGCGGGATCACCCAGCGAATCACAAAACTGAAAAACGCCTTCACTCGACGCCCTCCGCCAATACGGTGATTTCTACCCGGCGATTGCGCGCACGGCCTTCGGCTGTGGCGTTGGTCGCCACCGGCTCGGTGTCGCTGCGGCCTTCGGCGCTGAAGCGTTCCGGCTGGCCGGTCTTGGCCGCGAGAATCTCCAGCACCGACTTGGCCCGCGCTTCGGACAGCGCCCAGTTGGACGGAAAGCGCAGGGTCGCAATCGGACGGTTATCGCTGTGGCCGGTCACCCGCACCTGGCCCTTGACCTTGCGGATGGCGTCGGCAATACGCAGCATCAGCGGCTGGAAGTCATCGACGATGCTGGAGCTGGCCGAGGCGAACAGTTCATCGCCACGGATGGTCACCACGGAGCGGTCGACGGCATCTTCCACGGCTACGCGACCGGCCTTGATGTCTTCCACCAGGAAGCCTGCCAGGCGTGGCCGCTCGATGATTTTCGGCTGGGCCACCGGACGGTCGATGGCCTGCACCGGGATCTCGCCCAGGGCATGAATATTCTTGAACACCGGCTCGGCATCCGACGCCAGTTTCATCCGCAACCCGAACAGCAATGCCAACAGCAGTGCCAGGCCGATGGCCACGGCGATCCATGGCGGCATGAACTGCGCCAGGCGATCACGGGCCACGGTCACGCCGCGCCAATGGGGTGACAGCTCGCGCTCATGCTCGCCACGGGCACTGCGAATCGCCGCAGCGGTACGCTCGCGCAAGGCTTCCAGCTGGCTGCGGCCATCGTTCATCACGCGGTAGCGACCTTCGAAACCCAGGCACAGGCACAGGTACAGCAGTTCCAGCAGGTACAGGCGTTCCCGCGGGCTTTGCAGGCAGTGATCCAGCAATTGGAAGACCTTTTCGCCGCCCCAGGCTTCGTTGTGCACGGTGATCAGCAGGCTCTGCTTGCCCCAGTCACTGGCACTGCCCCACGGCGTACTCAGCACGGCTTCATCGAGGGCGGTGCACAGCGCGTAACGCGCCAGCAGCACATCGTTGCGGGCCACGCCGGCCGCCTCGGCACGTTCTTCGAACTGACGCAGGTAAGCCAGCAGCTGCGCACGCAGGCTCGCTGGCGCAGGGTGCGAGATCGTGTTGCGCAGGCGCGTCAGCAGCGCCAACAACGGGCCGGCGGCGCTTTCCAGCGGGTTCAGGCCCTGGGCCTTGCCGGTCAGGATCGGCGCAGCGGGCATCGACAGCGGCGCCGGCTCTGCGCGAACAGGCTCCGGCGCGCGGCCACCGGGACGCGGCATGAACTGGGTGCGGTCATCGTCATTCGGATGCATCGCGGATTACCCTCGGATGGCCCAGAAAGCCAGGTTCAACCCCGGGAACTGGCCGGCGATGTGGAACGCAAAGCCACCGGAATTACCCAGTTGCTGCCAGTGCTCGCTGCCCCGGTCCAGCTCGTAGTAGGTGGAGCCTGCGTGGTACGGAATCTGCCGTGGCGCCACCGGCAGCGGCAGCAGGCCGATGCCCGGCAGTTGCAGGTTGACCAGGTCGCGGATGTGTTCCACCGAGCCGACTTTGCTTTGCTGGCCGAAGCGTGCGCGCAGGGTTTCGCCCGGCACATCGGCGCGCACCACCAGGATGAAACTGGCGCTGTCGATCAGGGTTTTGTCGGCCAGCATCGCCACGTGCACGCCGTAGGCTTTCTCGACAATCGGGATCGGCGTGGCCTTGCTGTCGATCAGCATCGACAGCGCCTCGCGCAGGGCCTGCATCACCGGGGTGAAGCTCAAGGCCAGGTCGTCATGCTGGTATTGCGGGTATTCGTGGGGGCGGCGACCCGTGGTGGAGAAGGTCGAGAACTCGCCGGCCAGGCTCACCAGCTCACTGAAGAAACGCTCCGGGTGCAGCGGGCTCAACTGACTCAGGTGCTGGATCAGCGGCTGGGCGCGGTTGACCAGTTGCAGCAGCATGAAGTCGGCAATCTCCGAAGCACCACCGGCGCCCGAAGCCACCACGCGCCCGGCCAACGCTTCGCCGCGCTGGTGCAGCAGGCCCAGCAGTTCGCTGCGAAACGCGGTCAGCGGTTTGCTGGCCGTCACGTCGAGGACCGGCGGGATGTAGCTCTCGTCCAGCACCAGGGCGCGGTCGGCGCGTTTTTCCTTGATGCGCACCAGGCCGATAGCCGCGTAATCGCTGATGCCATCCTGGGCGGTCAACAGGCGCAAGGCGCGGGAGCCGACCGCCACCGGCGCACGGTTTTCGAAGGGCGCGTTGTCGTCGCGCACTTCACGCACCTGGCTGACATAGCGCGCGGCTTCCAGGGCCTCGCCTTCGTCGACGGTGTCGCGGGCGCCGGCACGCTTGAGGGGCAACGCCAGGTACACCAGGCCATCGCGCAAGTTGTCGTCGATATTCAGCGGGCTCGGCGCCAGGTCGTCCTGGGGGATATTGAACGGCGTGCCATCCGGTAACAGGCCACGTGCCGAGACGATCGCCAGCTTGCCCTGGGCCAGCAGGCCCTGGTCGATCAACAGTTCGGAAAAGCCCCAGGCCCCCGCCGACAACGGGCGGCTGCGCGCATCGATCAGGTTTTCCAGGTAACGGTCATGCTGCTGGAAGTGCTGCGTTCCGATGAACATGCCTTCCGACCAGACCACGCGATTGTTCCAGGACATGGGGGCTCCGATTCTTATTGGGCAGGGCTGGATGGGGGGACCACGACGTCGGCACGCACGGCATGCACATCGAGGCTGATCTGGTATTCGGTGTATTGGCGTGCCGGCACGTTGAGCACCGTGCGCCACTCGGCGCGGTCCAGTTCGCGATAGCCCACCAGCAGGCCGATCTGGCGGGTGGACGGGTCGAGGTCGCGCTGGATGCTCAATTGCTGGCCGGGCAGGATCACCACTTCGTCCTGGTCGAGCAGGTCGAGGCCGAGGGTCGACTGTGCGCGATCGGCCAGGGCGAAGTAGTCGGAACGGCTGAAGGTGGCGGCGTTTTTCAGTTCGAAAATCCGCACCCGTACCGGGGCTGCCTGGCCATTGGCGCCGGGGTTGAGCCCGGCGATGGCATGGAAATGCAGCTCGACGGCGGCGGTGTCTGCCTCAGCTTCGGCGGCCTCGGGCTTGGCCGCATCCTTGGCACACGCCGTCAGCAGAAGCGCGGTGGCGACTGCGAGTAAAAACCTGGGAATCATCCTGCGTCCTCAATGACGTACTTAGCTATCCGTTGTTCCATGTACTGCGTTGTTAGTGACGCTGTCGGCTGCTGTGCGCTTCGTAGGCACGGCTGAATTCACGCCCGAACAGGTCCTGGAAATCTTCCTGGGCCTCGCGGGAAATATTGCTGTAGAGCTCGGTGAACTGCTGCCAGTACTGGGCCTGGCGCGAGCCGTTGAAAATGCTCGATAGCCCGCCGGGCTTGCCCATGCGCTCTTCGAGCTGCGCCGGTTCAAAGCGCGTCAGCAGGTGCTTGATGGCGGCTTCGACCCCGGCCATGACGGCCAGTTGGTGGGCGCGCAGATCGTCGAAACTGTCGCGCACGGCCAAGTCCGGTGCCATAAACGCCTGATTGCTGTGGCGTAGGAGCAGCAGTAGCGCTTCATCGGCATTCGGGGCGAATTTCAACGGATTGTTTTCCACCGGTTGAATCACCGTCTGCTGCATGCGGAACTCGCCCTTGAGGCTGCTGCGGGCACGCAACACGTCGATCAGGCCTTCGACCATCAGCCGGTAACTGCGGCCGATGCTTTCCATCTGGGCTTCGGCCTGGGCCTTGTCCAGGCGCAACTGATCGAGGCCCGCACCACGCAGGAAGGCTTGCAACAGGTCGGGCTGGCTGGCATCAGCCACCGGGAGCGGGCGCTCGACCTTGGGCGGGTCGATGACCGGCGGCTGTGGCGGTGTTGGCGCCGGCGGTGCAACAGGCCTGGGTGCCGGGGCATCGCCGAACAGATCCCAGTCTTCGGGGATTACTGAGCCCGAGACCACCGGCGCAGGCGGCTCAGCCACGGGCAGCGGTGTCGGCGGGCGGAAGTCGTGCTGCTCGGCCGGCACGTGATCGTGCACGGTGGCCGGCGGTACGCTGGTGGGCGCGAGGAAGTCGAACAGGTCCGGCAGGGTGTCCATCGACGAGGCGCCCTGGAACTGCGGCGCGATCACCGGAGGTGGCGTCGGGGCCTTCACGGCGGCGCCCATCAGGGCTTCGAAACTGTTGGAAGCGTCACCGGTGAAAGACGGGGTATCTGTCACTTTCAGGTTGAAATCGATACGCGCCTGGATCTCGTAATCGCCGATGCGGATCAGTTCGCCGTCCTGCAATGGCTCGCTGCTTCCCCGCCGCAAACGAATACCGGCATGCACTAACTCAACTCCATTAGTGCTGTTATCAGTTAAGTAGTAACGACCATCTTTGTACTGAATAACGCAATGTTGCGTGGAAACAAGACGTTCTGGATCAGGCAGTACCCAGTCATTTTCGGAACCGCGGCCAATAGCCATCACTCCCTGATCCAGGGACTTTTCAGAACACTGGCCAGGGGTAATCTTGTGATAACTAGTGATAGTCAAGCACAGCGACATCTTGCCTCCTTGCTGATACTTCGCGCGCGGCCGTTCCCTGGGAGAAATGCTCCGAGAGATCCACGACAGATCCTTCCAAAACCTTGAAAGCCTGCTTCAACCCGCGTAATTGCTGATCTTAACCGGCCTGTATGACAAAAATCCTGCCTCGGCACCTGCTTCGACTGATCAGTCGCACAAGATGTTAAGCACCGCACATCTGTCATAGAGGGCGAATAGCTTACCTTGACAAGGCATAAGTACTACACCAAAAATGCACAACTTCTTGAACACCAATGATGGCGCTTTGAAATCAGCATGATGTCAAAGCGCTAAATAAGACCAAGAAAACATGCAAAGTTCCTCGCGCAACTAATGCATGAGTTGCCCGTCATCTAACGGGCTGATAGGGAGATCGAATTTAGTGGATGTGCCTCTGCTGCTCGCCGCCGTTTCCGCGACTTCGCCCTGTGGCGAAGACTTGGAATATGACGCCGATTACTTGCATCTTGAGCGTGCCGCACAGGGTCAACCCGAGCGCAGCATGGGCGACTCGATCCTGCCTGCCGAACCTCCGGAATGGCGCAGCATCCAGCAGCAAAGTCTCGACCTCCTGCAACGCAGCAAAGACCTGCGCATCACCCATTTCCTGTTGCAAGCCGCCCTCGCCCTCCAGGGCATTGCAGGGCTTGCCGACGCACTCGCACTGATCAACGCGCTGCTGCGCGAATACTGGGCCGACCTGCATCCGCGCCTGGACGCCGATGACGACAACGACCCCACCGTGCGCATCAACGCCCTCAGCGGCGTGGCCAGCGACGCGAACATCCGCCTGCTGCGTGAGGCCATTCTCACCCGTTCGCGCACCTTCGGGCCCGTCAGCCTGCGCGCCGCGCTGAATGCCAGCGGGCTGCAGAGTTTCCCCGGCGAAAACCTCGGTGCCGAACAGCTTAACGGCGCATTCCTCGACAGCGATGCCGAGCAACTGCAAGCCACCCGCGACGCGCTGAACGCCGCCCGCGACGCCTGTGAGGCCATCGAACAATACGTCAGCGACCAGGTAGGTTCCGCCCAGGGCGTGGACCTCGGCCCCTTGAAGCAACTGCTCAAGCAGGCCGTGCAGATACTTAACCAATACGCCCCGCACAGCGGCGCCGCTAGCGAGCCCGAGGTTGTCAGTGACGACAATGCCCCCTCGGTTGAATACGCCGCCGCGCCCGTTGCAGCACGCCCGACCGGCGACATCGCAAGCCGCGATGAAGTGCTGCGCAGCCTCGACAAGATCCTTGCGTACTACACCCGGCACGAGCCTTCGAGCCCGCTGCCGGTGCTGTTGAACCGAGCAAAGAATCTGGTGCACGCCGACTTTGCGGCCATCGTGCGCAACCTGATTCCCGACGGCATGTCCCAATTTGAAAATCTGCGCGGGCCGGACAGCGAATAAGCGTACGGATCGCGCAGTTACAACACCGTCGCTCAAGCGACCAGGAGCAGCAACGTGGCGAAGCAAAGTTCTCAGAAATTCATCGCGCGCAACCGTGCGCCTCGGGTGCAGATCGAGTACGACGTCGAGCTCTACGGCGCCGAGAAAAAGGTCCAGCTGCCCTTCGTCATGGGCGTGATGGCCGATCTCGCCGGCAAGCCCGCCGAGCCTCTGGCGCCTGTGGCCGACCGCAAGTTCCTTGAAGTGGACGTCGACAACTTCGACTCGCGCCTCAAGGCCATGCAGCCACGCGTCGCGTTCCACGTGCCCAACGAGCTGACCGGCGAAGGCAACCTGAGCCTGGACATCACCTTCGAAAGCATGGACGACTTCAGCCCCGCCGCTGTGGCGCGCAAGGTCGATTCGCTCAAGCAACTGCTCGAAGCCCGCACCCAGCTGGCCAACCTGCTGACCTACATGGACGGCAAGACCGGCGCTGAAGAAATCATCATGAAGGCGATCAAGGACCCGGCACTGCTTCAGGCACTTGCCAGCGCGCCCAAGCCTGCAGGGGAGCAGTAATCATGACTGACAATACCGCCCGCGAAGGCACCCAGATCCTGGGTACCACCGAAGAAGCCAGCGAGTTCGCGAACCTGCTGCTGCAAGAATTCAAACCCAAGACCGAGCGTGCCCGCGAAGCCGTGGAAACCGCTGTGCGCACCCTGGCCGAGCAGGCTCTGGCCCAGACCGACCTGGTGTCCAACGACGCGATCAAGTCGATCGAATCGATCATCGCCGCCATCGACGCCAAGCTCACCGCCCAGGTCAACCAGATCATCCATCACCAGGATTTCCAGCAGCTGGAAAGCGCCTGGCGTGGCCTGCACTACCTGGTGAACAACACCGAGAGCGATGAGCAACTGAAGATTCGCGTGCTCAACATCTCCAAGCCGGACCTGCACAAGACCCTGAAGAAATTCAAGGGCACCGCGTGGGACCAGAGCCCGATCTTCAAGAAGATGTACGAAGAAGAATACGGCCAGTTCGGCGGCGAACCTTACGGTTGCCTGGTGGGCGACTACTACTTCGACCAGTCGCCTCCCGACGTGGAGCTGCTGGGGGAGCTGTCGAAAGTCTGCGCCGCCATGCACGCACCGTTCATTGCCGCCGCTTCGCCAACCGTGATGGGCATGGGCTCGTGGCAGGAACTGTCGAACCCGCGCGACCTGACCAAGATCTTCACCACCCCGGAATACGCCGGCTGGCGCTCGCTGCGTGAATCGGAAGACTCGCGCTACATCGGCCTGACCATGCCGCGCTTCCTGGCGCGCCTGCCGTACGGTGCCAAGACCGATCCGGTGGAAGCCTTCGCCTTCGAAGAAAACACCGACGGTGCCGACAGCTCCAAGTACACCTGGGCCAACGCCGCTTACGCGATGGCGGTGAACATCAACCGTTCGTTCAAACACTTCGGCTGGTGCTCGCGCATCCGTGGCGTGGAGTCGGGCGGTGAAGTCGAGAACCTGCCGGCCCACACCTTCCCGACGGATGACGGTGGCGTGGACATGAAGTGCCCGACCGAAATCGCTATCAGCGACCGCCGCGAAGCGGAACTGGCGAAGAACGGTTTCATGCCGCTGCTGCACAAGAAAAACACCGACTTTGCCGCCTTCATCGGCGCCCAGTCGCTGCAGAAACCGGCCGAATACGATGACCCGGATGCCACCGCCAACGCCAACCTGGCCGCGCGCCTGCCGTACCTGTTCGCCACCTGCCGTTTCGCCCACTACTTGAAATGCATCGTGCGCGACAAGATCGGTTCCTTCAAAGAGAAGGACGAGATGCAACGCTGGTTGCAGGACTGGATCCTCAACTACGTCGACGGTGACCCGGCGCACTCCACCGAAACCACCAAGGCCCAGCATCCATTGGCTGCCGCCGAAGTGATCGTGGAAGACGTCGAAGGCAACCCGGGGTACTACAACTCCCGGTTCTACCTGCGCCCGCACTACCAACTCGAAGGGCTGACCGTGTCGCTGCGCCTGGTATCGAAACTGCCTTCGGCGAAAGGCGCGTAACACCGTCGCTCGTTCCCACGCTCCGCGTGGGAATGCCGCCCGGGACGCTCCGCGTCCCAGTGACGCAGAGCGTCACAAGATGCGTTACCACGCAGAGCGTGGGAACGATCAGCGTTAACAAATTCTGTGGCTGAGACCACACAGGGAGAAAACATGGCTGTTGATATTTTCATCAAGATCGGCGACATCAAGGGCGAGTCCATGGACAAGGCCCACAAGGACGAAATCGACGTATTGAACTGGAGCTGGGGCATGGCCCAGTCCGGCAACATGCACGTTGGCGGTGGTGGCGGCGCAGGCAAGGTGAACATCCAGGACCTGTCGCTGACCAAGTACGTCGACAAGGCCTCGCCCAACCTGATGATGCACTGCGCGAGCGGCAAGCACATCGACAAGGTCACGCTGACCGTGCGCAAGGCCGGCGGTGAAAGCCAGGTCGAGTACATGATCATCAACCTGGAAGAAGTGCTGGTCACCTCCCTGAGCACCGGTGGTTCGGGCAGCGATGATCGCCTGACCGAAAACGTGACCCTGAACTTTGCCCAGGTGATGGTGGACTACCAGCCACAGAAAGCCGACGGCACCAAAGACGGCGGCGCGATCAAGTTTGGCTGGAACATTCGCTCCAACACCAAACGCTGATTGCCCCTGTAGCCGCCACCCCAAGTGGCGGCTGCAAGCCCCCTGTTCCTCTCGCAACCCGTCCGTGGAGCTGCTTTGGTGGTAACTGAAATTGCTTCCCGCGATCGCCTGCAACCGTCCCTGCTGGACCGGTTGACCGACGATGACCCGACCAATCCCAAGGAAAGCGCCGACAAACGCGTGCTGTCCCTGAGCCAATTGAAAGCCTCGGTGCTGCGTGACCTGACGTGGCTGCTCAACACCACTTCACTGCTCAACGCCGATGCCACGCTGCACACGCCTGCCGGTACATCGGTGGTCAATTACGGGCTGCCGGCGCTGGCGGGCAACAGTGTCTCCAGTGTCGACATCAGCGCCCTGGAAGCCTTGATCCGACAAGCCATCGCCACCTTCGAGCCGCGCATCCTGCGCCACACCTTGCGGGTCAAGGCACGCGTCGGCCACGGTGAGATGAACCACAACGCCCTGAGTTTCGAGATCGAAGGCGACCTGTGGGCGCAGCCGGTGCCGTTGCGCCTGTTGCTGCAAACCGACCTGGACCTGGAGTCCGGCCATGTACGTGTGGTCAACGCCGACCAGCGGAGACGCCCATGAACCCGCGCTTGCTGGAGCTGTATAACCAGGAACTGCACCACGTGCGCGAAAGCGCCGCCGAGTTCGCCAAGGAATACCCGAAGATCGCCAGTCGGCTGACCCTGTCCGGCATGGACTGCGCCGACCCGTACGTCGAACGCTTGCTCGAAGGCTTTGCGTATCTCACGGCCCGGGTCCAGCTCAAGCTCGACGCCGAGTACCCGACCTTCACCAACAACCTGCTGGAGATCGCCTACCCGCACTACCTGGCGCCGACCCCGTCGATGACCGTGGTGCAGTTGCAGGCCGATCCCGATGAAGGCTCCCTGGCCAGTGGTTTTCCACTGCCCCGCGACACCGTCCTGCGCGCCGCCTTGGGCCGCGAAACCCAGACCTGCTGCGAGTACCGCACCGCGCACCCGGTGACGCTGTGGCCGTTGCAGGTCGCCCAGGCCGAGTACTTCGGCAACCCGTCCGCCGTGCTCGGGCGTTTGGCTGCCAGCGAACCCAAGGCCAAGGCCGGCCTGCGCCTGACCTTGCGTACCGGCGCCGAGCTGCCGTTCAACAGCCTGGCGCTGGATAATTTGCCGCTGTACCTCAGCGGTGCCGACGAACAACCGTTCCGCCTCTACGAACAACTGCTGGGCAATGCCTGCGCGGTGTTCGCGCGCAAGCCCGGTGGTGACTGGGTTGAGCGCCTGCCGCCGGAGGCCTTGCGCTCCCGGGGTTTCGATGACGCCGATGCGGCGATGCCGGTGGTGCCGCGGGCGTTCCAGGGCTATCGCTTGCTCCAGGAATACTTCGCCCTGCCCCACCGTTTTCTGTTCGTCGAATTCGCTGAACTGAGCCGTGCAGTCAAACGCTGTGACGGCCAGGAACTGGAACTGATCGTGCTGTTCGACCGTCACGATCCAAGCCTGGAAGGCAGCGTCGGCAAGGCGCAGTTCGTGCCGTTCTGCACCCCGGCAATCAACCTGTTTCCCAAGCGCGTGGACCGGATTCACTTGTCCGAGCGGGTCAACGAACACCATGTGATCGCCGACCGCACGCGGCCGATGGATTTCGAGATTCACTCCTTGAGCGGCATCACGGGCCACGGCACCGGGCCCGAGCAACCGTTCCTGCCGTTCTACGCAGTACGCGATCCGTCGCGCTATGGCCGTGACCAGGCTTACTACACGCTGCGCCGCGAACCCCGCGTGTTGTCCAGCGACCAGCGCCGCAACGGGCCGCGCTCCACCTATGTGGGCAGCGAAACCTTCGTCAGCCTGGTGGACACCCAGCAAGCCCCGTACCGCCATGACCTGCGCCAACTGGGCGTGACCGCACTGTGCACTAACCGCGACTTGCCGCTGTTCATGAGCGTGGGCAACGGCAAGACCGACTTCACCCTGGCCGACAGTGCGCCGGTCTTGGCCGTGCGCTGCGTCGCCGGGCCAAGCCGCCCGCGCGCCAGCCATGCCCATGACGCCAAGGCCTGGCGCCTGATCAGCCAGTTGTCGTTGAACTACCTGTCGCTGAGCGAGCAAGGCCAGGGCGCCGCCGCGCTGCGTGAACTGCTGCGCCTGTATGGCGACAGCAACGACGCCGCCCTGCAATTGCAGATCGAAGGCCTGCGGGAAGTCAGCAGCAAGGCGGTGACCCGGCGCCTGCCGATGCCCGGCCCGATCGTGTTTGGCCGCGGCCTTGAGATCACTCTGGAATTTGATGAAAACGCGTTCCGCGGCACCGGCGTGTTCCTGCTCGGTGCGGTGTTTGAACGGTTCCTGGCACGCTATGTGTCGATCAACAGTTTTACCGAGACGGTGATCCGTACCACCGAACGCGGCGAGATCATGCGATGGAAAGCCAAGCCCGGACGCCGTCCGACCCTGTGAGTACCCTGGATGCAATGCATCAGGAGCCCTGGGAATATGACTTCTTCCAGGCGCTGCGGCGTATCGAGTGCGAATCGCCGGACCTGCCACGCCTGGGGCACTCCCTGCGCCTGGCGGATGACCCGCTGCGTCTCGGGCAGCAGGCCGATTGCACCTTTGCGCCGGCCACATTGGCCTCGGTCGAACCTGGGGCTGAAGGCCAGCCGGCACGGCTGGAGCAGTTCTTCTTCGGCCTCGGCGGCCCCAACGGCCCGCTGCCGCTGCACATCACCGAGTACGTGCGTGAGCGCCAGCGCAACAACGCCGACAGCACCAGCAAGCGCTTCCTGGATGTGTTCCACCACCGCCTGCTGACCCTGTTTTATCGCGCCTGGGCCGAGGCACGGCCGACCGTCAGCCATGACCGCCCGGACGATGACTACTGGTCGGCGCGCCTCGCCGCATTGAGCGGTCGCGGCACCCCGAGCCTGCTCAACCAGGGCCTGATCCCCGACACGGCGAAGCTGCATTACAGCGGCCACCTGTCGGCGCAAACCCGCTACCCGGATGGCCTGAAAGCGATTCTCGGCGAGTACTTCGGCCTGCCGGTGGAGATCGAAGAGTACGTCGGCCAATGGCTGGAGCTGCCCGAACGCAGCCGCGTGAGTGTCAGCGCCAACCAGCTGGGCGTGGACTTTTGCCTGGGCAGCCACGTGTGGGACCGCCAGCATAAATTCCGCATTCGCCTGGGCCCGCTGAAGCTCGATGACTACATGGGCATGCTGCCCGGCAGCCAGCCGTTCAACGAGCTGGTGGCGTGGGTCGCCGAGTACCTGGGCCACGAACTGGACTGGGACCTGAACCTGGTTCTGCAACAACCGGAAGTGCCGGCCCTGCAACTCAACGGCCAGTTCCGCCTGGGCTTCAACACCTGGCTCGGCCAACCCGAGCATGACGCCAACGACCTAATCCTGGCCCGGCATTACGCCGAACACGCCAACACCTCAAGGAATCCAGAGCATGGGTGAAATCAGTCGCGCCGCACTGTTCGGCAAACTCAACAGCGTGGCCTACAAGGCCATCGAAGCCGCCACCGTGTTCTGCAAGCTGCGGGGCAACCCGTATGTGGAACTGGCCCACTGGTTTCACCAGTTGCTGCAACTGCAGGACTCTGACCTGCATCGCATTATCCGTCAGTTCAACGTCGAACCGGCACGCCTGGCCCGCGACCTGACCGAAGCCCTGGACCGCCTGCCCCGTGGCTCGACGTCGATCACTGACTTGTCGTCCCATGTGGAAGAAGCGGTCGAGCGCGGCTGGGTCTACGGCAGCCTGATGTTTGGTGAAAGCCAGGTGCGCACCGGTTACCTGGTGCTGGGGATTCTCAAGACGCCGAGCCTGCGCCATGCGCTGCTGGGCTTGTCCGGTGAGTTCGACAAGATCAAGGCCGAAGCCCTGAGCGAACGCTTTGATGAATACGTCGGCGACTCGCCCGAAAATGCACTGAGTGCCAGCGACGGTTTCAACGCCGGTGCTGTACCGGGCGAGGCCAGCGGCGCCATGGCCCCGAGCGCGATGGGCAAGCAGGAAGCCCTCAAGCGCTTCACCGTCGACCTGACCGAACAGGCCCGCAGCGGCAAGCTCGACCCGATCGTCGGGCGTGACGAAGAGATCCGCCAACTGGTGGACATCCTCATGCGTCGCCGCCAGAACAACCCGATCCTTACCGGTGAAGCCGGCGTCGGCAAGACCGCCGTGGTCGAAGGCTTCGCCCTGCGCATCGTCGCCGGCGACGTACCACCCGCGCTGAAAGATGTGGAACTGCGCAGCCTGGATGTGGGCCTGCTGCAAGCCGGCGCGAGCATGAAAGGCGAGTTCGAACAGCGCCTGCGCCAGGTCATCGAAGACGTCCAGGCCTCGCCGAAACCAATCATCCTGTTTATCGACGAAGCCCACACCCTGGTAGGTGCCGGTGGCGCCGCCGGGACCGGTGACGCGGCCAACCTGCTTAAACCCGCCCTGGCCCGCGGCACCTTGCGTACCGTGGCCGCCACCACCTGGGCCGAGTACAAGAAGCACATCGAAAAAGACCCGGCCCTGACCCGCCGTTTCCAGGTGGTGCAAGTGGCCGAGCCGTCGGAAGACAAGGCGTTGCTGATGATGCGCGGCGTGGCCTCGACCATGGAAAAACACCATCAGGTGCAGATTCTCGATGAAGCCTTGGAAGCTTCGGTGAAGCTGTCCCACCGCTACATTCCGGCGCGTCAATTGCCGGACAAATCCGTGAGCCTGCTGGACACCGCCTGCGCCCGCGTCGCCATCAGCCTGCACGCGGTGCCGGCAGAAGTCGACGACAGCCGCCGCCGTATCGAGGCACTGGAAACCGAGCTGCAAATCATCGCCCGCGAGCACGCGATCGGCATCGCCATCGGTGCGCGCCAGACCAACAGCGAAGCGCTGCTGAGCACCGAACGCGAGCGCCTGGCCACCCTGGAAAGCCGTTGGGCCGAAGAGAAAACCCTGGTGGATGAGTTGCTCGCCACCCGTGCGACGTTGCGCGAAAAATCCGGTGTCGTGGACAGCGGCGATGATCAATTGCGTGCCCAATTGGTAGACCTGCAACAACGCCTTAGCACCCTGCAAGGTGAAACTCCGCTGATCCTGCCGACCGTGGACTACCAAGCGGTGGCCTCGGTGGTCGCCGACTGGACCGGCATCCCGGTGGGCCGCATGGCCCGCAACGAACTGGAGACGGTGCTCAACCTCGACCAGCACCTGAAGAAACGCATCATCGGCCAGGACCATGCCTTGCAGATGATCGCCAAGCGCATCCAGACCTCCCGCGCCGGCCTCGACAACCCGAGCAAGCCGATTGGCGTGTTCATGCTCGCCGGCACCTCCGGCGTGGGCAAGACCGAAACCGCCCTGGCCCTGGCCGAAGCCATGTACGGCGGTGAGCAGAACGTGATCACCATCAACATGAGCGAGTTCCAGGAAGCCCACACCGTGTCCACCCTCAAGGGTGCGCCACCGGGCTACATCGGCTATGGCGAAGGTGGCGTGCTGACCGAAGCCGTGCGGCGCAAACCCTACAGCGTGGTGCTGCTGGACGAGGTGGAAAAAGCCCACCCGGACGTGCATGAAATCTTCTTCCAGGTGTTCGACAAAGGCGTGATGGAAGACGGCGAAGGCCGGGTGATCGACTTCAAGAACACCTTGATCCTGCTGACCACCAACGCCGGTACCGAGTTGATTTCCCAGGTCTGCAAAGACCCGGCGAACATCCCCGAGCCCGAGGAAATCGCCAAGGCCCTGCGCCAGCCGCTGCTGGAGATTTTCCCGCCGGCGCTGCTCGGCCGCCTGGTGACCATTCCGTACTACCCGCTGAGCGACGAGATGCTGAAGGCGATCACCCGCCTGCAACTCAACCGCATCAAGAAGCGCGTGGAGAACACCCACAAAGTCGCCTTCGATTACGACGACGACGTGGTCGACCTGATCGTGTCCCGCTGCACCGAAACCGAAAGCGGTGGGCGGATGATCGACACCATCCTGACCAACAGCCTGCTGCCGGACATGAGTCGCGAATTCCTCACCCGCATGCTCGAAGGCAAGGCGCTGGCGGGGGTGCGGATCAGCACGCGGGATAACGAATTGCACTACGACTTCAACGATTGACCTGACGGAATGCGATCAAAACTGTGGGAGCGGGCTTGCTCGCGAAGACGGCGTATCAGTTGATGCATCCGGTGACTGATTCACCGCGTTCGCGAGCAAGCCCGCTCCCATAGTTGGAGCCGGTTCCTACAGTTATTACGCTATTTACAGGTTAACCGATGTTATTCAACCAAGCCTCACGCCTGGCCAAGATCACCAGCCCCCTGGGGCCGGATGTGCTGCTGCTCAATGAAATGGGTGGCGGCGAAGAGCTGGGTCGGCTGTTCAATTTCGAACTGCAGCTGACCTCGCTGGACGCCAACATCGACCTCAACCAGTTGCTGGGCAAGCCCATGAGCCTGAACCTGCAAATGGCGGACGGTGGCGAGCGGCACTTCCACGGCATCGTCGCCCGCTGCAGCCAGAACATCGACCAGGGCCAGTTCGCCAGCTATCAGGTGACTTTGCGCCCGTGGTTGTGGCTGCTGAGCCGCACCTCCGACTGCCGGATTTTCCAGAACCTGAGCATCCCGCAGATCATCAAGCAGGTGTTTCGCGACCTGGGTTTTTCCGACTTCGAAGACGCCTTGAGCCGCCCGTACCGCGAGTGGGAATACTGCGTGCAGTACCGCGAGACCAGCTTCGATTTCGTCAGCCGCCTGATGGAACAGGAAGGCATCTACTACTTCTTCCGCCACGAGCAGGACCGCCACGTGCTGGTGCTGGCCGATGCCTACGGTGCCCACGCCAACGTGCCCGGCTACGCCTCGGTGCCTTACTACCCCAAGGACGAGCAGCAGCGCGAACGCGACCATATGCACAACTGGCACCTGGCACAGGAAGTACAACCCGGCTCCCTGGAGCTCAACGACTACGACTTCCAGCGCCCCAGCGCGAGCATCGACGTACGCTCGGCCATGCCGCGCCCGCACACCGCCGGCGACTACCCGCTGTACGACTACCCCGGCACCTACGTCAAAAGCGAAGACGGCGAACACTACGCCCGCACCCGCATCGAAGCCCTGCAAACCCTGCACGAACAAGTGGAGTTCAGCGGCAACGCCCGGGGCCTGGGTTCCGGCCACCTGTTCAGCCTCACCGGCTTCAGTCGCCGCGACCAGAACCGCGAATACCTGATCGTCGGCGCCCGCTACTACATCTCCCAGGAAAGCCTCGAAAGCGGCGGTGGCGCGCCTTCGGCCCAGTTCGAAAGCACCCTTACCTGCATCGACGCGCAACAGAGTTTCCGCCCACTGGCCAACACCTACCGGCCCATCGTCAAAGGCCCGCAGACCGCGCTAGTGGTGGGCCCCAAGGGCGAAGAAATCTGGACCGACCAATATGGCCGGGTGAAGGTGCATTTCTATTGGGACCGCCACGACCAGTCCAACGAAAACAGCTCGTGCTGGATTCGCGTATCGCAGTCCTGGGCCGGAAAAAACTGGGGCTCGATGCAGATCCCACGGATCGGCCAGGAAGTGATTGTGAGCTTCCTGGAAGGCGATCCCGACCGGCCGATCATCACCGGCCGCGTGTACAACGCCGAGCAGACCGTGCCTTACGATCTGCCGGAAAACGCCACCCAAAGCGGGATGAAAAGCCGCTCCAGCAAAGGCGGCACGCCGGCCAACTTCAATGAAATCCGCATGGAGGACAAGAAGGGGTTGGAGCAGTTGTACATCCATGCCGAGCGCAATCAGGACATCGTGGTAGAGGTGGATGAAAGTCATTCGGTGGGGCATGACCGGAACAAGAGTATTGGGCATAACGAGACGGTGACGATTGGCTCAAACCGCCTGCGGGTCGTGCGCAACAACGACACCGTGATTGTGGGCGGGGCCAAGTCCGACAGCGCCGCCACGACCTACACCATCGAGGCTGGCGACAGTATTCGCCTGGTGTGCGGCGACAGTGTGATTGAGCTCAAGGCTGGCGGAGACATCAACCTGACCTGTGGCTCGTTCAACCTGTTTTCTACCGGCAGCAGCAAAATCCAGACGAAGGGCAAACTGGATATCAACCTTGGCAGCGACAAGGGCACGGTGCCCGGCGCCCAAGGCGTGCAAAGCACGATCAAGTCCGCCGTCGAATCAAAATTCCCTGGCAAGCCCGGCGCTGGTCAATAACGAGATTTCTCCACCATGAATTACCTGATCAACGAAGCCCAATTCACCCTGCCCGATGCAGAGGTACTGGACACCTCAATCAATATCCTCAAGTTCGCCAAGCTGGGCACCACCCTGGTGGTGAGTCGCAGCCCGTTGGCAGATGGCGAGACCTTGCAAAACAACTTCGAGGGCCAGCTGAAAAAGCTCGAACAGCAGGTCAAGGACCTTCGTTATTCGCCGGCGCAAGCCATCAAGGTGGGGCCGGCGCAGGACATCGACGCCTTTGAAGTGCAGAACCGTTTCAACAAAGGCAGCGACAATATTTACCAATATCAGTTGGCAATGCAGATACCCGGCACACGCAACCTGATCGCCTTGAGCTACGTCAAGACCCAGCCCCTGGGACCTGCCGAGGCGGCACATTGGGCAACGCTCAAGAACACGCTCAACTTTGCCGTCACCCCCTGAGCAGAGTCTGAACAATGAGTGAAGACCTCTGGGCTGCCCGCGAAGGCGACGCACTGCTGCACACCTCGGTGATGGCCGATATTCTCGGCGGCGTGCTGGAAGTGGCCGCCTATGCCGCACTCACTACCGTGGGCTGCCTGGCCGTTGCAGGGGCGGTTTTCCTCGCGACCGGTGCGACCATCGCCACAGGCGGCGTTGCATTGGTCTTGGTAGTGGGGGCAGTCGTTGGGATCACCGCAGGGCTCACAGGGGCTGACCTGAAAATATCCAGTTGGTGCGAGTCCGCCGCCAACTGGGTGTTCCCGCCGGTGATTGATGCCTTCATCACCAGCGGTTCGGACAACGTCTTCATCAATGGCAAAAAAGCTGCCCGCGCCGCAGGCAAGATGACTGCGGTTCCGGTCGCACCCAGCGAACCGCCAGCCCCCAGCTTCCTGGACATGGCCGGGGAGTTTTTCTCACAGATGTGGCGCCCGACCGTCGCCTCCCCCGCCCCCGGCACCGAGCCTTGCCCGCTGGACACCGTGGCGTGCAACAAGCACCCGCCCATGCCCCTGCAATTCATTGCCGAGGGTTCCAGCTCGGTGTTCATCAATGGCCAGCCTGCGGCGCGCAGTGGCGATCGCAGCACGTGCGACGCCAAGATCGGCACAGCCCCGGGCCTGATCTCGCCGGATGTGCGCATCGGTGGCGGAACCATCGTGGTGCAGGAGATTCGCAGCGGCAAGACGCCGGGCGTGGGTTTGGCGATTGCGGTGGTGATGGCGTTGCGGGGCAACCTGAAATGTTTCTGGACCAAGCTGCCGTGCCTGGTCGGTGGCTTGGTGGTGGGCGGTGCCATTTCTTATGCAACCAGCAAGGTTACCTCTGCGCTCAAGAGCGCCATGAATGGCTCGCCCAATCCGGTTCACAGCGCGACCGGGGCCAAGGTCCTGGGTGGGGACGAGGAGCTGGATTTCGTGCTGCCGGGTTTGCTCCCGATAGATTGGCAGCGTTTCTACAGCAGCCTCGACACACGCCAGGATGGCCTCTTTGGCGCGGGCTGGAGCGTTGCGTATGAAGTGTCGATCGAGATAGATGCAGACGAAAACCTGCTCTACATCGATGAGCAAGGGCGCCGCCTGGAGATCGGCTACATCCCCTTGTCCGGCGGAGCATTCGACCCGGGCGAAGGCCTTGCGGTCAGGCGCAGCGCCGACGGCGCGGTATTGATCGAGAGCATCGACGGCCTGTATCGCCTGTTCGAGCCCGACCCGCTGAACAGCGCGCGGATGCGTCTGCAGCTGCTGGGTGATCGCAATGAAGGGCGGATCTTTCTCGACTACGACGCTCAGGGGCGGCTGTATCGCCTGCGCGACACCCATGACTTGATGCACGTCGAACTGAGCTACTCGGCTGAACACCCACGGCGCGTGAGCCACATCGAACGGCGTTATCTGCGCCAGGAACATTTCGATGCGCGCAGCGATGTGCTCGTCAGCTACCGCTATGACAGCAACGGCGACCTGGCTGAAGTGTTGGATGTGCAAGGCACAACCCTTCGACGCTTTGCTTATGACAATGGCCGGCGAATGGTCGAACACCAGTTGCCGAGTGGCCTGCGCTGCTTCTATCAATGGAGTGCAGTGACCGGCCCGGACGGTGAAGAGTGGCGCGTGAGCCGCCACTGGACAGACGCAGGCGATGAATACACCTTCGACTACGATCTCGACGCCGGCATTACCCGCGTGACCGATGGCCTGATGCGCGTCAGTACACGGCATTGGAACCCGCAGTACCAGATCACTCGCTACGTCGACAACCTGGGCCATACGTGGCTGTTCGAGTGGAGCGAAGACCGCCAGTTGCTCGGCGCGACTGACCCGCAAAACGGTCAGTGGCGCTTCAATTATGACGCGTCCGGCAACCTGAGCGCGGTGATCGATCCACTGTCCAGAACCAGCGGCACGCAGTGGCTCGCGCACTGGGCGTTGCCCCAAGTAGAGACCGACCTTGCGGGCAACAGTTGGCACTATCGCTATGACCAGCGAGGCAACTGCATCGAGGAAATCGACCCGCTGGGCAATAGCACGCGCTACGTCTACGACGGGTTCGGTCAACCAGTGCGCATCATCGACGCCACGGAAAAAACCAAAACGCTGCATTGGAACGAATGGAGCCAACTGGTCGAAGCGGTGGATTGCTCGGGTTATCCCACCCGTTATCAATACGATGCCTTTGGCAATCTGGTGGTGCAGACCAATGCGGAAGGTGAGTCGGTTCGCTACCGGTACGGTCCCCAGGGGCTATTGCTGGAATGCCAGCTCCCGGATGGCCGCGTGGAACAGTTCCAACGCAGCGCCAGCGGTTACCTGACGGCCCATGTCGACCCGGCCGGCAGCACCACGCGCTATGCCTATGACCTGCGTGGCCTGGTCAAACAGCGCTGGGATGCGCACAACCGCACGGTCATGTTCGACCATGACGCCTATGGCCGATTGCGCAGGCTGTCCAATGAGAACGGCGAAAGCTATCGCTTTGAGTGGGATGCATGCGACCGCATGGTGCGGCAGCAAGACCTCGATCAGAGTCAGCGCTGCTACACCTATGATCCGCTGGATGATGTCGTCGCCGTGGACTTCCTGCCGGGGACAGAAGGCGAACCGGTAGCGCCATTGTCACACCAGTTTCAGCGAGATCCGGTTGGACGCCTGGTCAGCAAAGTCACCGCCGACGGCACCACCGTTTACGAACATGACCTGAACGACCAACTGGTCGGCGTCACATTCACCGCGCTTGACGGTCAGCAGCAGCGACTGGGTTTCAGCTACGACGCGCTGGGGCAACTGCTGCAGGAGCAAGGCACAGCGGGCTCCTTGCAGCATCACTACGACGAATTGGGGAACCTGATTCAGACCCAGTTGCCCGACGGTCGATGGCTGAACCGCCTCTACTACGGCAGCGGTCACCTGCATCAGTTGAATCTCGATGGGAAGGTCATCAGCGACTTCGAGCGTGATCGTTTGCATCGCGAAGTGCAGCGCACTCAAGGCCAACTCAGGACGAACACCGCGTATGACCGCAGTGGAAGGGTTCGCTCGCGCCAGCGCCGCAGTATTGACCAACCGTGGCAGTTGCCGCCATTGGTTGAGACTGACTACAGCTACGATCCCAGCGATAACCTGATCGGGCGTCGGCGTGTTGACCGTGTTCATGATCGTCAAGAGCAGTTGGGTTACGACAGTACCGAACGTATTCTCGTCAGCCACCAAGTAGGCCAGACCGAAACCTTTGCTTATGACGCGGCAGCCAACCTGCTTGACGGCCCACAACAGGGTGGCTTGGTAAGGCATAACAGGCTGCTCACCTACCAAGACAAACGCTATAAATACGATGCTTTTGGTCGAATGATCGAAAAGCGCAGCTCTGTTCGTGGCGTGCAGCGTTTCGCCTACGATGCTGAAAGCCGATTAGTTGAAGTACGCAATGAAAATGGCAACGTGGTCAAAATGGCCTACGACCCTCTGGGCCGTCGCATCGAGAAGACTGAACACGACAGCGTCGGGTACGCATTGGGCATAACGCGCTTCATTTGGGATGGATTGCGGCTGCTGCAAGAATACAAACACAGTCAGACCAGCCTCTATGTCTATGAAGACGAAGGTTACATGCCGCTTGCTCGCATAGATGGCTCCGGCCCACAGCAAAAAGTCCGTCACTATCACAATGACCTCAACGGCATGCCGGAGCAGCTAACCGAAACCGATGGGCACCCCCTCTGGCGGGCAAGCTTTCGAGTGTGGGGCACTGCCATGGAGGAAGTACGCGAGGCCTCGTACATCGAAGATCAGAATCTTCGGTTTCAGGGACAGTACCTGGACCGGGAAACTGGGCTTCATTTCAATACCTACAGGTTTTATGACCCGGACGTGGGACGGTTTACCACGCCAGATCCTATTGGATTGGCGGGGGGCGTCAATCTATATCAATATGCCCCGAACCCATTGGCCTGGGTCGACCCCTGGGGCTGGAAATGTTGGAGCACCGCAAGGAAAGGCGTCTGGAAAAGTGCTGCAGCCAAGGCGCCACCCGGCAAATATTCCTCTAGAAACCTAGCGCGGATGTCGGAAGGTAAAGCGCCCAGGATGAGAGTTGAAGTTCGTTATCGTGACAGTGCGAGGAACAGGCGACTCGGGCGTGTTGGCAAAACCAAAGTCATCGATGTGCCGATGGAGCTGAATCATCAGTACATTCCTCAGCGATCTCGATCAAACGTTGCTCACGGGGAGTGGAACCTGACTAAAGCTACCCCTTGGGGGCACGAATCAATGGATAAATTTCGCCATACCGGCTGGGACTTGGTGAGAGTTGTGAAAACCACAGGGCAATGGTAAGTCACGCCTTGAAGGAGCAGACATGAGTGAGTTGACTGATTTTCACGTTTTCTGGGGCGCGGCGATGGCTGTTGCTGAGAAGAAATCCGCCTCGATGGAGGCTGACGGAGCGGAGGATTTCGCCCGGCTGCTTTACGATGAATATGTTGAGCAAGGCGCGCCGAAGAATAAAAAGAAATGGCTGGCAGAACGACTTGAAAATGAATTCCTGTGTTTGAAGGAGCGCCCGGCATGGGTAGGAGAGCCGGCTTGGTTGTACCATCAGGGCCAACCTATGGTGTTTTTACACCAGTTTTCAGTTTCACCTTCAGCACAGCACATTAAAGAAAAAATCTCTCTTGGTGACACCGTTTACGTGTTTGGCGCAAAACATCGCCTCAAAAGGCCGGCAGGGGATACGTGGACTGATATATATCGCACGGCCGTTCAAACCCTTGAAGGTGAAACCACAGTGGAAGTACTGGTCTAGACCGTACAAAAAAGCGAGGTCAGGTATCTCACGTACGCCTTCGCACAGACACCTGAAACAGATAACGTTCTGACAAGCAATCAAAGTGGAACAAAGAACAATAAAGGGGGCAGATTTATTTAGATAAAAGGCCGTCAGATAAATTAAATAAATCCGTCCCTATTACCCCGGAGAACATATGAAAGAGACAGATTTATTTAAATTAACGGCAATAAGACAAATTAAATAAATCTGTCCCCTTTACCGGGGACTGGCCCCCGAGCTTTATTACCTGATTGCGAAAAAGGACGGCTTTTATGACGAGATGGCATGGGGCCATAAAAAGCCAATAGGCCAAGTCTATTTGAAAAAAGGTGAAGTTTGGAAAGTCGGTGAAACCGTCAATCCGAATTGGCGATATACCCAAAAGTGGCTGAAATCCAAAAATCTTGCCTACAAAAGGGTTATGGCAGCACCGACGAAGGGCAATATGCAGGTATGGGAAAGATTAAAAATCGGAAAATATTTTAAACGCCGAGGAAAACTACCCCCGGGCAACAAATGCAGGCACTGACATAAGGAATACTTTATGCGAGTCGATACGACATCGGACTCACCGAGTTGGACAAAGGTCTTTGAAATCACCGACGAGCTAAATGGCCTGAGTGAGATTCTTGAAAAAAAGTATCCCACCCTCGACTGGGAACTGGCGGTCTGCATGCGATGCCTGCCGAAGAACCTGGAACGAAAAACATTTTGCCGTTATTACGCAAAAGACAAAATGTTCGGTCTGGATATCGCCATGGACGAGGAAGATTTTGTTCCACTGAAAAAAGACATAGCTGCTCAGCGCAAATTAATAGGTGCGGCATTCATTACATTTTTTGTTGAAAGTATTAAGAAATACGAGAAAAAACTCCCCAATCTGCAACCGGTATCGGCGCAACTAATTGCGGATGTACAGCAATGGTGTATTGAGAACGAGTGGACAGCTTGAAGCTCAACGATTGAGCAAGGATTGCCCACCCACAAAAAATGGGCACCCGACCCAGTCGGCGTGCCCATTTTTCATCCCGCGCTCACACTCGCATGTGCGTAGCGCGTTCTACATGACTTACGGATTGACGCTGTCTTTAAGCGACTTGCCTGGCTTGAACGCAACGGTGTTGCTCGCCTTGATTTTCACCGGCTCGCCGGTTTGCGGGTTTTTGCCGGTGCGGGCGCCGCGGTGGCGCTGCAGGAAGGTGCCGAAGCCGACCAGGGTGACACTGTCCTTGCGATGCAGCGCGCCGGTGATTTCTTCGAGTACGGCGTTGAGTACGCGGTTGGCCTGTTCTTTGGTCAGGTCTGCTTTTTCTGCAATAGCGGCTGCGAGTTCTGGTTTACGCATAAGTGAAGCCTCTTTGACGGTTTTTTGTTGTTATGTCCGTGCTGCTCTCTTTCGGAGCAGCGCCCAAGGCGCCGCAGGCTCTACTCTGCGGCAGACGGGAGTGAGGATGGCATGCCATCGGGGCCTGCGCCAGTCTCACGGCGACCTTTCTACGGTCAAAATGATGCTTATTCCGACAGAACGACCAGCATTTACGCCAGCAGCGGCGGAAGTTCTTTGTTGAGGGCCAGTTTTTCCATCACGGCCGTGCCGGTCAGGGCGTAGCCCAGCAGTCGGCCGCTGGCGTCGCGGCACAGGGCCTTGATGTCGCCACCCTGCCCTTCGACGCTCCACACGCCTTCGCTGCCCCGTGGCGGTGGCGAGACGACCAGCGGGCAGACCGGGGTTTTTACCGTGACGGGCATCGGGCCGTAGCTGACGGCCGTCGCGTTACCCGCCAGGGTCTGGGCCAGGGCGCGGGCGCAGCTCATCAGGGGCATCACGTACAGCAGGTTCAGGCCATCGACCTCGGCGCAGTCGCCCAGGGCGTAGATGTTGGCGTGGGAGGTCTTGAGGTGGCGGTCCACCATAATCCCGCGGTTTATCTGCAACCCGGCTGCGGCGGCCAGGTCGACACGCGGGCGCAGGCCGATGGCAGACACCACCAGGTCACACTGGATCACTTCGCCATCAGACAAGTGGGCTTCCAGGCCGTCAGCGGTGCGCTGCAGGCGATTGAGCACCGGGCCCAGGTGGAAACGCGCCCCCAGGCCTTCCAGACCGGCCTGCACCGCTGCGGCGGCTGCCGGGTGCAGCAGGGTCGGCATGACTTGCTCGCACGGCGCCACCAGGTCGATCTCGTAGCCGCCGAGGATCAGGTCGTTGGCGAACTCGCAGCCGATCAGCCCGGCACCCAGCAACAGCACCCGGCGTTTTCCGGCCGCAGCGGCACGAAAGCGTGCGTAGTCTTCGAGGTCGTTGATCGGGAAAATCAGCTCGGCGGCGTCGCCCTGTACCGGCACCCGCACGGTTTCTGCGCCCCAGGCCAGGATCAGGTCGCGATAGGCCACCGCTTCCTCACCGATCCACAAGCGCTTGTGGCCCGGGTCGATGCCACTGATGCGGGTGTGGGTACGCACTTCGGCCTTCAGTTGCTCGGCCATGGCGCCCGGTTCAGCCATGCTCAGGCCATCGGCTTCCTTGTTCTTGCCAAAGCCTGTGGAGAGCATGGGCTTGGAGTAGGAGCGCCCGTCATCTGCGGTGATCAGCAACAGCGGGGTTTCGCTATCGAGCTTGCGAAACTCCCGAGCCAGGTTGTAACCGGCCAACCCCGTGCCGACGATCACGACAGGTGCGTTCATTCCTTTCTCCTTGTAGTACGTTTCTTGAATTGCGATTTAAATCAGCAATCAGCCGATTTCGATCATTTCGAAATCCATTTTGCCCACGCCGCAGTCCGGGCACAGCCAGTCTTCGGGGACGTCCTGCCACAGGGTGCCCGGCGCGATGCCGTCATCCGGCCATCCGTCTTTCTCGTCGTAGATCAGGCCACAGACGACACATTGCCACTTCTTCATTACTTGTTTCCTCAGGTCCAGGCGCGTTGGCCGACGGTCGATAGATGCAACCTTGCCGTGCGGCTCAGGGCGTTTTGTACTGATCAGCAGGCGCAGATGCAAGCATGATCGACGCATGGGCCTGGCGCACTCCGGCAAAAGTCCAGGGCACCATGGTAAGCTCGCCGCCTCATTAACTGCCAATAATGACCCTCCGTGCCGCATTCAAACGCCCTTCCCGATGCTTGCCGATGGCTGACCCAGAGCCTTCTGAGCCCACTGCCCACGCCGCTGACACTCAACTGGCTGTTCGATGAAGGCTCGCTGACCCGGCGCCTGACGCGCCTGTCCAACGATGGCTTCAGCGTGACGCCGTTGTTCGAAGGCTGGCAACCGCTGCGAGACGACGAATGCGCCACCCTGGACTTGCCCGCCGCCAGCATCGGCTGGGTGCGCGAGGTGTATTTGCGTGGCCATGGCCAGCCGTGGGTGTTTGCCCGCAGCGTGGCGGCCCGCAGCGCCTTGCAGGGCGACGGCTTGCACATGGATGAGTTGGGCAGCCGGTCTCTCGGGGAATTGCTGTTTTGTGACCACGCCTTCACGCGCCAGGCCATCGAGGTGTGCCGCTACCCACGGGAATGGCTGCCCCCGGCGGACCAGGCCGATCACCTGTGGGCACGCCGCTCGCGCTTCGACCGCGGGCCGCTGAGCGTGCTGGTGGCTGAAATCTTCCTGCCGCCCCTGTGGCAAGCCGTGCACGACCATCCGGAGCGTTTCTGATGTACCAGCGCCTGCTCAAATCCCTGAATCACCTGAACCCAAGGGCCTGGGACTTCATCCAGTTGACCCGCATGGACAAGCCCATCGGCATTTACCTGCTGCTGTGGCCCACGCTGTGGGCGCTGTGGATTGCCGGCAAGGGTTCGCCATCGCTGCTCAATATCCTGATCTTCGTGCTCGGCGTGATACTCACTCGGGCCGGCGGTTGCGTCATCAATGACTGGGCCGACCGCAAGGTCGACGGCCATGTGAAACGCACCGAACAGCGCCCGCTGGTCAGCGGCAGGATCAGCTCGAAAGAGGCCCTGGTGTTCTTCGCGGTGCTGATGGTCATCAGTTTCCTGCTGGTGCTGCTGACCAACTCCATGACGATCTGGCTGTCTCTGGGCGGCCTCGCGCTGGCGGCCAGCTACCCGTTCATGAAGCGCTACACCTATTACCCGCAGGTGGTATTGGGCGCGGCGTTCTCGTGGGGCATGCCGATGGCGTTCACCGCCGAGACGGGCAGCCTGCCCGCCGCGGCATGGCTGTTGTACATCGCCAACCTGTTGTGGACGGT
The DNA here is from genome assembly GCF_013385695.1 of Pseudomonas sp. D8002. Classification (NCBI taxonomy): domain Bacteria; kingdom Pseudomonadati; phylum Pseudomonadota; class Gammaproteobacteria; order Pseudomonadales; family Pseudomonadaceae; genus Pseudomonas; species Pseudomonas sp. D8002. The sequence goes on along the minus strand of NZ_JACAPM010000032.1, from coordinate 240,129 downwards.
GGGATACGACACGTACTACGCCATGACCGATCGCGACGATGACCTGAAAATCGGGGTCAAATCCACCGCGATTCTGTTCGGCGATGCCGACCGGGTGATCATCCTGACCCTGCAGGGCCTGGCACTGGTGTGCCTGTGGCTGGCGGGGATGCGTTTTGAGCTGGGCGGCTGGTTCCACCTGGGCTTGCTGGCGGCGGCCGGGTGCTTTGCCTGGGAGTTCTGGTACACCCGGGACAAGGACCGGCTCAAATGCTTCAAGGCGTTTTTGCACAACCACTGGGCCGGGTTGGCGATTTTTGTCGGGATTGTCGCGGACTACGGATTTCGGTGAGAGGCCAAGCCCCTCACCCTTATCCGGCTCACATCAAGGCTTGGCGACCTTCCACGCCCCGTCCATTTTGCCTTCGCCGGTCATGTCACCGGCCTTCTTGTCCATGATGAAGGTGTAGAGCGGCTTGCCGCTGTAGGCCCACTGGCTTTTCTGGTCGTCACGGGTGATCACGGTCCACTTGCCCATGGGCTTGTCGGTGGATTCGGCCATCAACGGCGGCCAGTTGGTGGCGCACTTGTCGTTGCACATGGATTTGCCATCAGCGTCCTTGGCAAAGGTGTAGAGGGTCATGCCGTTGTGGTCCACCAGCATCCCGTCCTTGGTCATCGCCGGGTCTGCCGCAAACGCCAGTGTCGGCAGCGTTAACGCGGCCGTTACCAGCAGGGCTTTCCAGGAAAAAGTACTGTGAGTCATGGGAACCTTCCTTTTGTGGTTGTCAGGATTCGGACCCAAAGCGTAGTCCAGAGAGGCAAGGATTGCCCAAGCGACTAAATTACTGTCACACGACTGCAATAATTCCGTTATCTAATGCGGCGCAAGACAGTTAAATGACAAGAGGATTTAGCATGGTTGGCAGGAGCATTCTGATCGTTGACGACGAAGCGCCCATTCGCGAGATGATCGCCGTTGCGTTGGAAATGGCCGGCTATGACTGCCTGGAGGCGGAGAACTCCCAGCAGGCCCATGCCATTATCGTCGACCGCAAGCCGGACCTGATCCTGCTGGACTGGATGCTGCCCGGCACCTCCGGCATCGAACTGGCCCGCCGCCTCAAGCGTGACGAGCTGACCGGGGATATCCCGATCATCATGCTCACCGCCAAGGGCGAAGAGGACAACAAGATCCAGGGCCTGGAAGTCGGCGCCGATGACTACATCACCAAGCCCTTTTCCCCACGGGAACTGGTCGCCCGTCTGAAAGCCGTTCTGCGCCGTGCCGGCCCCACCGATGGTGAAGCGCCTATCGAAGTCGACGGCCTGATCCTTGACCCGATCAGCCACCGCGTAACCATCGACGGCAAACCCGCCGAGATGGGCCCCACCGAATACCGCCTGCTGCAATTCTTCATGACCCACCAGGAGCGCGCCTACACCCGCGGCCAACTGCTGGACCAGGTCTGGGGCGGCAACGTGTATGTGGAGGAGCGCACCGTCGACGTGCATATCCGCCGCCTGCGCAAAGCCTTGGGCGACGCTTACGAGAATCTGGTACAAACCGTGCGCGGCACCGGCTACCGGTTTTCCACCAAAGGCTGAGCCAGCCCGAACTGCCCAGACAGCTGAAAGGACGCGTGTTTAAGTGAACCAAAACTGGCATGGCACCCTGATCCGCCACATGCTCCTGTTGATCACCGGCTGCCTGCTGGTGGGCCTGGTCAGCGGCTATTACGGCTGGAGCCTGGCCGTCGGCCTGGGCCTTTACCTGGGCTGGACCCTTAAGCAACTGCTGCGCCTGCACGAATGGCTGCGCCAGCACAAACCCGACGAAGCACCACCCGACGGCTACGGCCTGTGGGGCGAGGTGTTCGACAGCATCTACCACTTGCAACGCCGCGACCAGCGTGTACGCGGGCGCCTGCAAGCGGTGATCGACCGGGTGCAGGAGTCCACCGCCGCACTGAAAGACGCGGTGATCATGCTCGACAGCGACGGCAACCTGGAATGGTGGAACCGCGCCGCAGAGACCTTGCTGGGCCTCAAGACGCCTCAGGACAGCGGCCAGCCGGTGACCAACCTGGTGCGCCACCCGCGTTTCAAGGAGTATTTCGAGCAGGACAACTACGAAGAAGCCCTGGAAATCCCGTCACCGACCAACGACCGCGTGCGTATCCAGCTGTACCTGACGCGCTACGGCAATAACGAACACTTGATGCTGGTGCGTGATGTCACACGCATCCATCAGCTGGAACAGATGCGCAAGGACTTCGTCGCCAACGTCTCCCACGAACTGCGCACACCGCTGACGGTGATCTGCGGTTATCTGGAGACGCTGCTCGATAACGTCGAAGACGTGAACCCGCGCTGGACCCGTGCCCTGCAACAGATGCAGCAGCAAGGCTCGCGCATGCAAACCCTGCTTAACGACCTGCTGTTGCTGGCCAAGCTGGAAGCCACCGATTACCCCTCGGACAACCATCCGGTGCCGGTGCAAAGCCTGTTGCAGACGATCAAGAGCGACGCCCAGGCATTGTCCGGGCAGCGTGAACAGCAGATCACCCTTGAAGCCGACCCATCGATACTGCTCAAGGGCAGCGAGGGCGAGTTGCGCAGCGCGTTTTCCAACCTGGTGTTCAACGCCGTCAAATACACCCAGGACAAAGGCAACATCCGCATCCGCTGGTGGGCCGACGACCAGGGCGCACACCTCAGCGTGCAGGACTCCGGGATGGGCATCGACGCCAAGCATTTGCCGCGCCTTACCGAGCGTTTCTACCGCGTCGACTCCAGCCGCAACTCCAACACCGGCGGCACCGGGCTCGGCCTGGCCATCGTCAAACATGTGCTGCTGCGCCATCGCGCGCGGCTGGAAATCAGTAGCGTGCTCGGCCACGGCAGTACCTTTACCTGCCATTTCCCGCCGGCCCAGGTGACACATTCCCGGGTCCTTCATCAGGACGAGTGACCCTCCGCCCGGCAGCCGCCACTAGGCAAGCGCCCCGTCAGCCGCTACATTGGCGGACTTGCGCCTGCCTTTCAGGCCCACCTGCTCACCCTTTTCGATTAGACGGAACCCGCAAAACCCCATCATGGACCCTTCCCCTGGCATCACCCTCGCGACACTCTTCGCCGACTTCGGCATGATTCTTTTTGCACTGATCCTGGTACTGCTCAACGGCTTTTTCGTTGCGGCGGAATTTGCCATGGTCAAACTGCGCTCGACCCGGGTCGAGGCCATCGCCCACAAGAACGGCTGGCGCGGGCAGATCCTGCGCACCGTACACAGCCAGCTCGACGCCTATCTGTCGGCCTGCCAGTTGGGTATCACCCTCGCCTCCCTGGGCCTGGGCTGGGTCGGTGAGCCGGCCTTCGCGCACATCCTCGAGCCGTTGCTGGGGGCGATCGGTGTGCAGTCGCCGGAAGTGATCAAGGGCGTGTCGTTCTTTGCCGCCTTCTTCGTGATCTCGTACCTGCACATCGTGGTTGGTGAACTGGCGCCCAAGTCCTGGGCCATTCGCAAGCCCGAGTTGCTGTCGCTGTGGACCGCCGTGCCGCTGTACCTGTTCTACTGGGCCATGTACCCGGCGATCTACCTGCTCAACGCCAGTGCCAACGCCATCCTGCGCATCGCCGGCCAAGGCGAGCCTGGCCCGCACCACGAGCACCATTACAGCCGTGAAGAACTGAAACTGATCCTGCACTCCAGCCGTGGCCAGGACCCGAGCGACCAAGGCATGCGCGTGTTGGCCTCCGCCGTGGAAATGGGCGAGCTGGAAGTGGTGGACTGGGCCAACTCCCGGGAAGACCTGGTGACCCTGGACTTCAACGCACCGCTCAAGGAAATCCTGGCGCTGTTCCGTCGCCACAAGTTCAGCCGCTACCCGGTGTACGACGCCGTGCGCAACGAGTTCGTCGGTCTGCTGCACATCAAGGACCTGCTGCTGGAACTGGCGGCCCTGGACCACATTCCCGAGTCGTTCAACCTGGCCGAGCTGACCCGCCCGCTGGAACGCGTATCGCGCCATATGCCGCTGTCGCAACTGCTCGAGCAGTTCCGTAAAGGCGGCGCGCACTTCGCCCTGGTGGAAGAGGCCGACGGCAAGGTCATCGGCTACCTGACCATGGAAGACGTTCTGGAAGTACTGGTAGGCGACATCCAGGACGAACACCGCAAGGCCGAGCGCGGCATCCTCGCTTACCAGCCGGGCAAATTGCTGGTGCGTGGCGACACGCCGCTGTTCAAGGTGGAGCGCCTGCTGGGCGTCGACCTGGACCACATCGAAGCCGAAACCCTCGCCGGGCTGATCTACGACACCCTGAAGCGGGTGCCGGAAGAGGAAGAAGTGCTGGAAGTCGAAGGCCTGCGCATCATCATCAAGAAGATGAAAGGGCCGAAGATCGTGTTGGCCAAGGTGCTGTTGCTCGACTAGGGCACACCCCCTGTAGGAGCGAGCTTGCTCGCGAAGGACGTTAACGATAACGCTGGGATCCTGACACCCGGCAGCGCCCTCAGGTTTTTCGCGAGCAAGCTCGCTCCTACAAAAGCCTTACCGCGTGCCCAGCGCAAAGTTGGGCAACGCCTGCACCGGCTGGTTGAATTCATAGGGAATCGACACCAGCCCCGACGCCGTCGTGCGCTGCACCACAAAATGCAGATGCGGCCCGCTGCTGTTGCCGGTATTGCCCGACAGCGCCAGCGGGCTGCCCACCGCCACGCGCTGCCCTTCCCTGACGCTGACCGACCCTTGCTTGAGGTGCAGGTACACGCCTTGCGTGCCGTCATCGTGCTGCACCCGCACGAAATTGCCCGATGGATCGCTGCCGCGCCCGCTCTGCTCGTTCTCGGTTTTCAGTACGACACCGCCACGTGCCGCGATGATTGGCGTGCCTTCAGGCATGGCAATGTCCATCGCATAACGGCTTTTGAGCTCGGAGTGGCTGAAGGTACCGTTGGGGCCTTGGGTGAGACGGAACGGACCGCCACGCCAGGGCAAGGGATAACGATAGGAAGCGGGTTGCGACGGATATACAGGCTTGGGAATCACCCGCTCCTGATACACAAACGCCTGCGCCCCGGGCGTGTACCGGTCGCTGAAGACCACAGCGCCGTCAGCATCGATAGACTTGTAGAGGGTCATGGACATCGCCGGCATGACAACGGCGAACAGTCCACACAACAGCAGTGAGCGCACGAGCATCGGGTTGGCCTGCCAGGGACGACTGAATGGCAGGCTAACAAGGGATCATGACAGTGCTATGTGAACCTTCCACTGCCCCTGTGGCGAGGGAGCTTGCCACAGGTAAAGCGTTAACGCTGTCACGCACCCGGCACAAAATGCTTCTGTGCGGTCCCGCGGGCGATCAGCCGCGAAATGTAGTCAAGCTTCTGCGCATCCTGGTCGATAAACCGGAAGGTCAGTTGCAGCCAGTCACTGTCGGGCTTGGGCTCGTAGGCCACCACGGCATGCAGGTAGCCATTGAGACGCGCCACTTCAGCGTTCTCACCCTGCTCCAGGTCGAGCACGGCGCTTTCCAGTACCTGAGGCAGGATTTCACCACGACGCACCACCAGCAGCGCCTCCTTGATGCTCAGGGCCTTGATCACACACTGCTGGGTGCCACTGGACAGGCGCAACTGGCCCTGGCCACGACCGCTGGCAGGCGACGCTGCCGCAGCCACCTGCACCGGCGGGCTGTTGAGCAGGCCTTTGCTGGGCGCCGCCACCGGGGCCGGCTTGACTGCGTCAGGCTTGCCACCAGTGAGGGCGCTGAGGGAATCGTTACCGAACGCCGAGTTCATCTTCGTCGGTGCGCTGGCGATCAGCGCGTCGAGGCGGCCAATCTTGTTCAGTGCCTGCTTGACCTTGTTCAGCAACTGCTCGTTGGTGAATGGCTTGCTGACGTAGCCGGAAACCCCGGCCTGGATCGCCTGCACCACGTTTTCCTTGTCGCCACGGCTGGTCACCATGACGAAAGGCATGGCTTTGAGATGAGGCTGTTCACGGCACCAGGTCAACAGTTCCAGGCCGGACATTTCCGGCATTTCCCAGTCGCACAGCACCATGTCGAAGGTTTCGCGCATCAGGATGGCCTGGGCCTTTTTGCCGTTCACCGCATCTTCGATCTTGATCCCCGGGAAGTAGTTACGCAGGCACTTCTTCACCAGGTCGCGAATAAACGAGGCGTCATCCACCACCAATACACTGACTTTGCTCATCGACCCTTCATCCTATAAAAACCCCGGCAAGCATAACGCTTCGCTGATGGCGTTTTGCCAAAAATTCCAACACCACAAACGAAAACGCCCGACCAAAGGCCGGGCGTTTATTTCTCGGGCAATCTTACTTATCGTCAGGAACGCCCGGAACATTAGGGATTTGATCGGTCGTACCTTCAACTTCTGCTTTCATCCGCTTGAGACCCATGTGCCGCACGTCGGTACCCCGCACCAGGTAAATCACCAGTTCCGAGATGTTGCGTGCGTGGTCGCCGATGCGTTCCAGCGAACGCAATACCCAGATGATGCTCAGTACCCGCGAGATAGAGCGCGGGTCTTCCATCATGTAGGTCGCCAGTTCGCGCAGCGCCGTCTTGTATTCGCGGTCGATGGTCTTGTCGTATTGGGCCACCGACAACGCCAGCTCGGCGTCGAAACGGGCAAACGCGTCGAGGGCGTCGCGAACCATGTTGCGCACCTGGTCACCGATGTGGCGCACTTCGACATAACCACGCGGCGCTTCGCCTTCCTCACACAACTGGATGGCGCGGCGGGCGATCTTGGTGGCTTCGTCACCGATGCGCTCCAGGTCGATCACCGACTTGGAGATGCTGATGATCAAACGCAGGTCGGACGCCGCCGGCTGACGACGGGCCAGGATGCGCAGGCATTCTTCGTCGATGTTGCGTTCCATCTGGTTGATCTGGTCATCGATCTCGCGCACTTGCTGGGCCAGGCCCGAGTCGGCCTCAATCAGCGCGGTGACGGCGTCGTTGACTTGCTTCTCCACCAGCCCGCCCATGGCCAGGAGGTGGCTGCGCACCTCCTCAAGCTCGGCGTTGAACTGCGCGGAGATGTGATGGGTAAGGCCTTCTTTGCTAATCATGTTGGCGTCCTTGGAACGTCCAGTAAGGTGCGGTCGACCGCAGCATCAGTTCAGTGAGCAACCAGCCACCTGCTAGCCGTAGCGACCGGTGATGTAGTCTTCGGTCTGCTTCTTCGCCGGGTTGGTGAACAGGGTATCGGTGTCGCCAAATTCCACCAGCTTGCCCATGTACATGAACGCGGTGTAGTCGGAAACCCGCGCCGCCTGTTGCATGTTGTGGGTCACGATGACGATGGTGAACTTGGATTTGAGTTCGTAGATCAGCTCTTCGACTTTCAACGTGGAGATGGGGTCGAGTGCCGAGCACGGTTCGTCGAGCAGCAGCACTTCCGGCTCCACGGCGATGGTGCGGGCGATCACCAGACGTTGCTGCTGGCCGCCGGACAAACCGAGGGCCGACTCGTGCAGGCGGTCCTTGACCTCGTCCCACAGCGCCGCGCCTTTCAGTGCCCACTCAACGGCTTCGTCGAGGACGCGCTTTTTGTTGATGCCCTGGATGCGCAGGCCGTAGACCACGTTTTCGTAGATGGTCTTGGGAAACGGGTTGGGCTTCTGGAACACCATGCCCACCCGGCGCCGCAGCTCGGCCACGTCTTCGCCCTTGCGGTAGATGTTGGTGCCGTACAGGTTGATCGCGCCCTCGACGCGGCAGCCGTCCACCAGATCGTTCATCCGGTTGAAGGTGCGCAGCAGGGTCGACTTGCCGCAACCGGACGGGCCGATGAAGGCGGTCACGCGCTGCTTCGGAATGTTCATGCTGACGTCGTACAGCGCCTGCTTGTCGCCGTAGTACAGGCTCAGGCCCGGGACTTCGATGGCCACGGTTTCCTGGGCCAGGCTCAGGCTCTGCTTGTCGCGACCCAGGGCTGACATGTTGATGCCGTGGGAATGGGTTTCATGTTGCATGGGATGCTCCCTGTGCTACCAATTCGTTTTGTGGGAGCGGGCTTGCTCGCGAAGGCGTCAGGTCAGTTGACCCATGTATGACTGATACACCGCATTCGCGAGCAAGCCCGCTCCCACATTTAGTCCGCGTTCACTTCAATTAACTGTCCAACGCCTTGTACTTCTCGCGCAGGTGGTTACGAATCCACACCGCCGACAAGTTGAGCGTGGCGATCACCAGCACCAGCAGCAAGGCGGTGGCGTACACCAGCGGCCGCGCGGCTTCGACGTTGGGGCTCTGGAAGCCGACGTCATAGATATGGAAGCCCAGGTGCATGATCTTCTGGTCCAGGTGCAGGTACGGGTAGTTGCCGTCCACCGGCAGCGACGGCGCCAGTTTCACCACACCCACCAGCATCAGCGGCGCCACTTCACCGGCGGCGCGGGCCACGGCGAGGATCATGCCGGTCATCATCGCCGGGCTGGCCATCGGCAGCACGATCTTCCACAGCGTTTCCGCCTTGGTCGCGCCCAGTGCCAGAGAACCTTCACGTACGGTGCGAGGAATCCGCGCCAGGCCTTCTTCAGTGGCCACGATCACCACCGGTACCGCCAGCAGCGCCAGGGTCAGGGATGCCCAGAGCAGGCCAGGCGTACCAAAGGTCGGTGCCGGCAAGGCCTCGGCGAAGAACAGCCGGTCAACCGAGCCGCCCAGTACGTACACAAAGAAGCCAAGGCCGAACACGCCGTAAACGATGGCGGGTACACCGGCCAGGTTGTTCACCGCGATGCGGATGATCCGCGTCAGGGTGTTCTGCTTGGCGTATTCACGCAGGTACACCGCCGCCAGCACGCCGAACGGGGTCACGATCATCGCCATGATCAGGGTCATCATCACGGTGCCGAAGATCGCCGGGAAAATCCCGCCTTCGGTGTTGGCTTCCCGTGGATCGTCGCTGAGGAATTCCCAGACCTTGCTGAAGTAGAAACCAACCTTGGTCATGTAGCCCATGGCGTTCGGCTGGTAAGCGTGCACCACCTTGCCAATGCCGATTTCGATTTCTTTGCCGTTGGCATCGCGGGCGGTCAGGCTGTCGCGGTTGAACTGAGTGTGCAGGTCGGCCAGGCGGGCTTCGATGTCCTTGTAGCGGTTGTTCAGTTCGGCGCGGCCGCTGTCCATGTCGGCCTGGGCGGTGGCGTCCAGCTTGCCTTCCAGCTCCAGCTTGCGACCGTGCAGGCGGATGCGTTCGAGGCCGGCGTTGATGGCGCCGATGTCGGACTTCTCGAGTGTCTTGAGCTGGGCCGCGAGCTTGTTGACGCGGTCCACGCGGGCTTGCAGTTCCGGCCAGGCCGCCTCGCCTTCGGCGATCACCTTGCCGTCCTGCTTGACGTTGACCAGGGTGCCGTAGAAGTTGCCCCACTCACGACGCTCGATGGCCATCAACTCGACCGGCTTGGTCTGGTTGGTCAGCCACTCGCCGACGATCCAGGTGAAGTCATTGCCGTTCAAGTCACGGTTGCCGACCTTGATCAGCTCGCGGGTCATGAACTCCGGGCCTTGGTCCGGCACCGGCAAGCCAGCGCTTTTCAGGCGCTCGCGGGGCACTTCTTCTTTCTGCACCACTTCGCCGACGACGATGTGATTTTCCTGGCCCGGTACGTTGTAGTTGGCCTGGATCAGGTCGGCCGGCCAGAAGTGGCCCAGGCCACGCACGGCAATCACGGCCAGCAAACCAATGGTCATGATGACCGCGATGGACACCGCGCCACCGCTGATCCAGACGCCCGGGGCGCCGCTCTTGAACCATCCATTCAGGGAGTTCTGTTTCACAGACTTCTACCTTTCTTAAAGCGACGAGTATTTCTTGCGCAGACGCTGACGAATCAGCTCGGCGAGGGTGTTCATGATGAAGGTGAACAGCAGCAGCACCAGCGCCGAGAGGAACAGCACGCGGTAGTGGCTGCCGCCGACTTCCGATTCGGGCATTTCCACCGCGACGTTGGCTGCCAGCGTTCGCAGGCCTTCAAACAGGTTCATCTCCATCACCGGCGTGTTGCCGGTGGCCATCAGCACGATCATGGTTTCACCGACCGCGCGGCCCATGCCGATCATCAGCGCCGAGAAGATGCCTGGGCTGGCGGTCAGGATCACGACGCGGGTCATGGTCTGCCATGGCGTGGCGCCCAGGGCCAGGGAGCCCAGGGTCAGGCCGCGCGGCACGCTGAACACGGCGTCTTCGGCGATGGAGTAGATGTTCGGGATCACCGCGAAACCCATGGCCAGGCCGACTACCAGGGCGTTGCGCTGGTCGTAGGTGATGCCCAGGTCGTGGGAGATCCACATGCGCATGTCGCCGCCGAAGAACCAGGTTTCCAGGTACGGGCTCATGTACAACGAGAGCCAGCCCACAAACAGGATGACCGGGATCAGGATCGCGCTTTCCCAGCCATCCGGGACCCGCAGGCGGATCGACTCAGGCAGGCGGCTGAAGACGAAGCCGGCCACCAGGATGCCAATCGGCAGCAGCATCAGCAGGCTGAAGATCCCCGGCAAATGCCCTTCGACATACGGCGCCAGGAACAGGCCGGCGAAGAAACCGAGGATCACCGTCGGCATCGCTTCCATCAACTCGATCACCGGCTTGACCTTGCGGCGCAGGCTCGGGGCCATGAAGTAAGCGGTGTAGATCGCAGCGGCAACGGCCAGTGGCGCGGCCAGCAGCATGGCGTAGAACGCGGCCTTCAGGGTACCGAAGGTCAGGGGCGCCAGGCTCATCTTGGGTTCGAAGTCGGTGTTGGCGGCGGTCGATTGCCAGACGTATTTAGGTTCGTCGTAGTTTTCGTACCAGACCTTGCTCCACAGCGCGCTCCAGGAAACTTCAGGGTGCGGGTTGTCCAGCAGCAGCGGTTGCAGCTTGCCGCCGGCCTCGACGATCACACGGTTGGCCCGTGGCGACATGCCGAAGATACCGTTGCCGTCGACCACCTGGTCCACCAGCAACGTACGGTGGGCAGTGCTGTGGAACACACCGAACTTGCCGGAAGCGTCGAGGGCGGTGAAGCCTTTACGACGTTCTTCAGCAGTGATTTCAACGATAGGCGCGGTGCCCATCTGGAAGGTACGGATCTGCTTCAGGCGTTGTTCGCCGTCCGGGTCGCGGGCCATGAACCACTGCGCCAGGCCACCGCTGGAGTTACCGATGATCAGCGAGATGCCGCCCACCAGCTGGGTGCTGGCCGTGACTTGCGCCACGCCGTCTTCCAATAATTTGTAGCGACCGTTGAGGCTGTTGTCCCGCAGGCTGAAAACGTCGGCCTGGGCGCGACCGTTGATCACGTACAGCCACTGCTGGCGCGGATCAACGAAGATGGCTTTGACCGGCTCGGTCATTTGCGGCAGCTCGATGCGTTTCTGCTCGGTGGTGACTTCCTCGGTCATCATGTTTTCTTCACGGCTGATGGACAGCACGTTCAGATGGGCACCACTGGAACCAGCCACCACCAGCGTCGAGTCGGTCGCATTCAAGGCGACATGCTCAAGGGAGCGGCCCTGTTCGTCGAGGACGATCGGTGTTTCGCCGTAAGGGTATTCAACGGCGGGCGAGATGGTCTTCTTGCCGTCCGGGTACGACACTTTATAGGTGTGGCGGAACACCAGGGACTGGCCGTTGGACAGGCCGAGGATCACCAGCGGGCTGCCGGGCTGGTCTTCACCAATGGAGGCGACTGTCACGCCCGCCGGCAACGGCAGGTCAACGCGCTTGAGTTCGGCACCCGTGTCAACGTTGAAGAACAGCGCCTGGCCCTTGTCGGAAACCCGCATGGCGACCTGGTTCTGTTCTTCCATGGAGATCATCAGCGGCTTGCCGGCATCCTGCAGCCAGGCAGGCGCGAGGGCCTCTTCCTTGGTCAGGTTGGCGCCGTGGAACAGCGGCGCGACCACGTAGGCGAGGAAGAAGAAGATCAAGGTGATCGCGCCCAGGACGGCAAGGCCGCCAATCAGCACGTACCAGCGGGTCAGGCGATCCTTGAGCGCGCGGATGCGGCGCTTGCGTTGCAGCTCAGGCGTATTGAAATCAATGCGCTTGGGGGGAGAAGTCGTCGTCATGGTGGAATTGGCCAGATCATTCATGCGCACACCCTAGCGATCCTGTATGACAGAAAGATGACAATGCAGTGACGCAAGAAATCCGCCGCGTAGCAGGGCTGGCAGCGGATTAAAAAATGGGAGGCGAGGTCCAGGTCTTACAGACCCCGCCCGGGCCTTGAACCGTGGGTAAACCGCGGTTCAAGGCAGGTTTACCGGCGGCTTATTTGCCACCTTCTTTCAGGCCCAGGTCAGCCAGTGCCTTGGCGGCAACTTTGGCTGGCAGCGGGATGTAGCCGTCTTTCACTACCACTTCCTGGCCCTGTTTGGACAGAACCAGCTTCACGAACTCGGCTTCCAGCGGGGCCAGAGGCTTGTTCGGGGCTTTGTTGACGTAGACGTAGAGGAAGCGCGACAGCGGGTATTTGCCGTTCAGGGCGTTTTCTTCGCTGTCTTCGATGAAGTCAGTGCTGCCTTTCTTGGCCAGGGCCACGGTTTTCACGCTGGCGGTTTTGTAACCGATGCCCGAGTAACCGATGCCGTTCAGCGAGGAGCTGATGGACTGCACAACCGACGCCGAACCAGGTTGTTCGTTCACGTTAGGCTTGTAGTCGCCTTTGCACAGGGCTTCTTCCTTGAAGTAGCCGTAGGTGCCGGATACCGAGTTGCGACCGAACAGTTGCACTGGCTTGTTGGCCAGGTCGCCGGTCACGCCCAGGTCGCCCCAGGTCTTGACGTCAGCCTTGGCGCCGCACAGACGAGTCGAGGAGAAGATCGCGTCGACTTGTTCCATGGTCAGGTGCTGGATCGGGTTGTCCTTGTGCACGAACACGGCCAGGGCATCCACGGCAACCGGGATCGCGGTTGGCTTGTAGCCGTACTTCTGCTCGAAGGCAGCCAGTTCGGTGTCCTTCATCTTGCGGCTCATCGGGCCCAGGTTGGAGGTGCCTTCAGTCAGTGCAGGAGGTGCAGTGGCGGAGCCGGCGGCCTGAATCTGGATGTTGACGTTCGGGTATTCCTTTTTGTAACCCTCAGCCCACAGGGTCATCAGGTTTGCCAGGGTATCGGAACCAACGCTGGACAGGTTGCCCGACACACCAGTGGTCTTCACGTAAGCCGGAATCGCCGGGTCAACACCAGCGGCTACCGCGTTAGCGGTCGCAACGCCAGCAGCGACAAAAGTCATTGCCGCCATCAAACGTTTCAGTTTCATGCCTTGCTCCTAGCAGATAGGGATAGTTGGATCGGGGCCAAGTATCGGTAGGCCGTGTGAACACTCTATGTCTGGAATATGACAATTAGATGAAAGGCCAGCATTTATGAAAAAGCTGACAGGAAGGAGAAACGCCAATAAATCCGGGGCTTGCGAGGAGGTTGGAGCGATTTCGTAGAAACAATCTGTAATCGTTGTAAGGCAAAATCTGTGGCGAGGGAGCTTGCTCCCGTTGGGTCGCGTAGCGGCCCTCAAAATGGAACTGCTGCGCAGTTCAACGGGAGCAAGCTCCCTCGCCACAAGGTTATCCGTCAGTTTTCAAAAAACGTGTCAGCGCCCACGCGTCCACAGATACGCACCCACGGCCATCCCCATCACGCACAGGACAGCCACGTAGTAAGCAGGGCCCATCGGGCTTTCCTTCATCAGCAACGACACCGCCAAGGGTGTCAGGCCACCGAATACGGCGTAGGCGACGTTGTAGGAGAACGACAAACCGCTGAAACGCACCACCGGCGGGAACGCTTTCACCATGACATAGGGCACCACGCCAATGGTGCCTACAAACAGGCCGGTCAAGGCGTACAGCGGGAACAGCCAGTCCGGGTGAGCCATCAGGCTGTGATAGAGCGTCCAGGACGTTGCCAGCAACAAGGCACAACCGATGATCAGCACGCGCCCGGCACCAAAACGGTCGGCCAGGGCGCCGGAAGCGATACACCCCAGGCTCAGGGTGACGATGGCCAGGCTATTGGCCTGCAGCGCCACCGTTGGGCTGAAGTGGTAGATCGTTTGCAGCACGGTCGGCGTCATCAGGATAACCACGACCACACCGGCCGACAGCAGCCAGGTCAACAGCATCGACAGTACAATGGCGCCACGATGGTCACGCAACACCGCGCGCAACGGCAGCTCGGCCGCCAGGGTCTTGCGCTGCTGCATCTCGGCGAAGATCGGGGTTTCGTGCAGCCAGCGACGCAGGTACACCGACAACAGGCCGAACACACCACCCAGCAGGAACGGAATGCGCCAGGCGTAATCCGACACCTGTTCCGGGCTGTAGAGCGTGTTGATGGCGGTGGCCACCAGCGAACCCAACAGAATGCCGGCCGTCAGGCCGCTGGTCAGGGTGCCGCAGGCATAACCGATGTGACGGGGCGGCACGTGCTCGGACACGAACACCCACGCGCCCGGCACTTCACCGCCAATCGCCGCGCCCTGGATCACGCGCATCAGCAGCAACAGGATCGGCGCCCACAGGCCGATCTGCGCGTAGGTCGGCAGCAGGCCCATGATCAGGGTCGGCACGGCCATCATGAAGATGCTCAGGGTGAACATCTTCTTGCGCCCCAGCAGGTCGCCGAAGTGCGCCATGATGATCCCGCCCAGCGGCCGCGCCAGGTAGCCGGCGGCGAAGATGCCGAAGGTCTGCATCATGCGCAGCCATTCGGGCATGTCCGCCGGGAAGAACAGCTTCCCGACTACCGTCGCAAAAAATACGAAGATGATGAAGTCGTAGAACTCCAGCGCCCCGCCCAAGGCAGACAGCGACAGGGTTTTGTAGTCGTTGCGGGTCAGCGGGCGCGAAGGTTGCGCACTGCTTGCGGGCACGGAGGACATGGCAAGGCTTCTCTTATAGTAGTCAGGACGGCAAGCCCGGGACTTGCGGCAGGCTTGGCAAGATAGCAAATCGCTTGAAAAAGCACAGCGTTGAGCCGTTAACAGTTCAGATCCGCGAAATATTTCCGTAGCAGACGTGCAATTAATATGAGCAGGAGCACAGTTGCCGGAAAAAGCCGCGATACAGCGTCTATTTACCGACCAAATGAGCGTCGGGAGGTCGTCGTGGCGCCGACGGCTCGATATACTCGGCCCTTGCAAGCGCCAGACCCGCATCCTTGAGGGGCTGCTGTGCCAAAACGCCGTTGGTTATACACCAGCCGATTTGGCAGAGTTTCCCTTTAGTACGCCTTACGAGAAACGCATCGAGCGGTGTATGTTGGTGCTGAAACGTTTTTCCAGAAGACGGCTATCCACTTGAAATACCCATAAAGCGTCACGGGTCAGAGGCACCGGCATGATCGAACTCGAACAAGAAGATCCTATCCCGCAAGGCGATCTCGCCCTGCAAATCACCGCACTCCCGCGTGAGACCAACGGTTTCGGCGACATCTTCGGCGGCTGGCTGGTCGCGCAGATGGACCTGGCCGGCACCGCCATGGCGAGCAAGGTTGCCGGTGGCCGCGTAGCCACCGTGGCGATTGATCGCATGGCATTCCTGGTGCCCGTGGCCGTCGGCGCGCAGTTGTCCTTCTACACCCAGGCTCTGGAAATCGGCCGCAGCTCGATCCAGATGATGGTCGAAGTGTGGAGCGACGACCCGCTGTCCAGCGAATGGCGCAAAGTCACCGAGGCGGTGTTTGTGTTCGTTGCCATCGATGGCAGCGGCCGCACCCGCTCGGTTCCGTCGCGGGCGCGTTAAACATCGCGACGTTTTGACGGTCCATTGCCCCATTGTCTGCCATTGAGAGCGCGCGCCTATGTCTACGCCCAACATTGAAACCGTAAAACTGGATGAGCTGAACGCTTGGCGCATCCGCCACAACGGCGCCGAATTGGTGGTGGCCCAGCAAGGTGCGCATATCGTCAGCTACCAGCGCGCTGGCGAGAAGCCAATCATCTGGCCCAACGATCAGGTGGTGTTCAAGAAAGGCAAAGGCATTCGTACCGGCGTGCCGGTGTGCTGGCCGTGGTTTGGCGTATTCGACCGCAACCCGCAGCGCGTCAAGGCCATGTACCAGGGCGCCGAGCCGGCCGGTGCCCATGGTTTCGTGCGGACCGCTGACTGGACGTTGGCTGGCGTTGAGGCTGAAGGTACAGCGCTGAGGGTTGAGCTGGAGCTGCCGGTGCCTGAAGGTGGCTTCCCGGGTTGGCCGCATCAGGTCGACCTGAAGATGAGCATCCTGCTGGATGATCAACTGCACATCCGCCTGACCAGCCACAACCACGGCGCCGAGACCGTCAGCCTCAGCCAGGCGCTGCACAGCTATTTTGCGGTCAGCGATGTACGCAACGTGCAGGTCGACGGCCTGGACGGGCGGGACTATATCGATACCGCCGACGGCTGGACCCCAAAGCAGCAATCCGGGCTGCTGCACTTCACCGCCGAGACCGACCGCATCTACCTCGACACCCCGACTCAAGTGAACATCGTCGATAAAGATTGGCAGCGCCGCGTTCAACTCACCAGCACAGGCTCGCGCTCGACGGTAATCTGGAACCCGTGGACTGAACGTGCCAAGGCTTTCAGCGACATGGCCGACGACGGCTGGCAGGGCATGTTGTGCATCGAGACCGCGAATGTGCTGGACGATGTGGTGACGCTGGCGCCGGGTGAAAGCCATACCCTGGGCGTGAGCATCAGCGGTATCGCCCTGTAACCCCAATCAAAAATGTGGGAGCGGGCTTGCTCGCTAATGCGGTGTTCCAGTTCGTGCATGTGCTGACTGACACACCGCATTCGCGAGCAAGCCCGCTCCCACATTAGGTTCTGCATCAGATCAGAGATCCGATTCCTTGACCGCCCGCACCTTCCCCGCATCCAACGCATACGCCGCATCGGCCAGGTCATTGTTGACCTTCTCCACCTTCAGCGTGCCCGTCACCCACAGCGGCGTGTAGATGTCATCCAGCTTCAAGCCCTTGGGATAACGCACCAGCACCAACTGGTTGGGCGGCGGTGGCGGCACGTGGATGCAGGCGCCCGGATAAGGCACCAGGAAGAACAGCGTGCTGCGGCCCTTGGCGTCGGTTTCCAGCGGCACGGGGTAGCCGCCAATGCGAATATTCTTGCCGTTCATGGCAGCCACCGTCTTGGTGGAATACATAACCGCCGGCAAACCCTTGCTCTGCTTCAGGCCACCCTTTGCGGTGAACGTGCCTTGGGCTTCCGGGGAGTTGTGGTCGATTTCCGGCATTTCTTCGAGGGCTTTCTGGTCCGACTTGGGCATCAGTTCCAGCCAGTCGGTTTCCGGCAGTTCGCCAGCGTGGGCCAACCCGGTGCATAGAAGAAGGGATAACAGAAGACGGCGCATGGAGAGGCTCGGCAAGGATTACAGTGCCGGCATTCTAGCCCTCTGCGCCTGCGCAGCGCAGAGGGCTTGGTCGCTAAATTACTTCTTTTTCAGCAGACCGTAGATCACCAGCAGCACCACGGCACCCACCAGCGCACCAATGAAGCCTGCGCCCTGGCCCGCCTGATAGATGCCCAGTGCCTGGCCACCATAAGTCGCAACCAGCGAACCGGCGATACCCAGCAGGATGGTCATGATCCAGCCCATGCTGTCGTCGCCTGGCTTCAGGAAACGCGCCAGCAGGCCGACGATCAAACCGATAAAGATGGTCCCAATGATACCCATGGCATTTCCCTCTGATTGAAGTGAATTCAGTCAAAGCCTAGTCAGACTTTGGCTTCCTGCAATCAGAGGGTGGCGGGTACCAATGGTTCCGCCCGGCCTTGGGTTATTGCTCGGCGATCAGCGCTTCGACCTTGAGGATCTGCGCTTGCAGCGTCGCGCGATCCTTGCAGCGCAGGTTGGCGTGGCCGACCTTGCGCCCGGCCTTGAACGCCTTGCCGTAGTGATGCAGATGGCAGTCATCAATCGCGATCACGCGATCAACCGGCGGCACCACGCCGATGAAGTTGAGCATGGCGCTCTCGCCGACTTTTGCCGTGGAGCCCAATGGCAAGCCCGCTACCGCCCGCAGGTGGTTTTCGAACTGGCTGCACTCGGCGCCTTCGGTGGTCCAGTGCCCGGAGTTGTGCACGCGCGGGGCGATTTCGTTGGCCTTGAGGCCACCGTCGACTTCAAAGAACTCGAACGCCATCACGCCGACGTAATCCAGTTGCTTCAGCACACGGCTCGAATAATCTTCGGCCAGGGCTTGCAGCGGGTGATCGGTGCTGGCCACGGACAGCTTGAGGATGCCGCTGTCGTGGGTGTTGTGCACCAGCGGGTAGAAACGCGTTTCGCCATCGCGGGCACGCACGGCAATCAGCGAGACTTCACCGGTGAACGGCACGAAGCCTTCCAGCAGGCAGGCGACGCTGCCCAGTTCGGCGAAGGTACCGACCACGTCGGCGGCGGTGCGCAGGACTTTCTGGCCCTTGCCGTCGTAACCCAGGGTGCGGGTCTTCAACACGGCCGGCAGGCCGATGGAGGCGACTGCGGCGTCCAGGTCAGCCTGGGACTGGATGTCGGCGAAAGCCGGTGTCGGGATGCCCAGGTCCTTGAACATGCTCTTCTCGAACCAGCGGTCACGAGCGATGCGCAAGGCTTCGGCGCTCGGGTATACCGGCACGAACTGCGACAGGAAGGCCACGGTTTCAGCCGGGACGCTTTCGAACTCGAAGGTCACCAGGTCGACTTCATCGGCCAGCTGGCGCAGGTGATCCGGGTCGCTGTAGTCCGCACGCAGGTGTTCACCCAGCGCAGCCGCGCAGGCATCTGGTGCCGGATCCAGGAAAGCGAAGTTCATCCCCAGCGGCGTACCCGCCAGGGCCAGCATGCGGCCCAGTTGGCCGCCACCGATTACACCGATTTTCATCAATCAACCACCTCAGGCAATGCGTGGGTCTGGATTGTCCAGGACGCTGTCTGTCTGCTCAGCACGGAATTTTTTCAGCGCCGCGTGGAACTGCGGGTGCTTGGCGCCGAGGATGCTGGCGGACAACAAGGCAGCGTTGATCGCGCCGGCCTTGCCGATCGCCAGGGTGGCCACCGGAATACCGGCGGGCATCTGCACGATGGACAACAGCGAATCCACGCCCGAGAGCATCGACGACTGCACCGGTACGCCCAGCACTGGCAGGTGAGTCTTGGCTGCACACATGCCTGGCAGGTGAGCTGCGCCGCCGGCACCGGCGATGATTACCTCGATGCCACGGGATTCTGCTTCATCGGCATACTGGAACAGCAAATCCGGAGTGCGGTGGGCGGAAACCACCTTCACTTCGTAGGGAATGCCGAGTTTTTCCAGCATATCGGCGGTGTGGCTAAGGGTGGACCAATCGGACTTGGAGCCCATGATCACGCCAACCAATGCACTCATCGTCGTGCCTCTTCTCTCTGGGCGCCCGCAGGCGCGTCAAAAAACAACAAGCCACGCGGGAAATCCAGCGTGGCTTGTTGTACGAATTAAGGCCGGTTGGACCGGCCGAAGGCCGCGCAGTATACCGTAATAACGCAGATAAACAGCCCCTGGAATGACCATCTGTCTTACACCGCAAACAGGCGGTTTTATTGACTTCCAGGTCAGCGAACACACCAGAAAACTAATGTGGGAGCGGGCTTGCTCGCGAATGCGGTGGATCAGCCACAGATGGGCTGACTGACACTACGCTTTCGCGAGCAAGCCCGCTCCCACATTTGATCTGTGTGGGCTCAGGTATTCTGCGCCGCGCCGCCTTCCAGCTTGCGCCACAACAACCGCACGTTCGCCTTGCGCACCAACGCACAGCGATACAACCGGATCTCCAGCGGCACATGCCATTGCGGGCCGCCGCACACCACCAGCTCACCCCGGGCCAGCTCGGCGCGCACGCTCAACTGCGGCACCCAGGCAATGCCCAAGCCCTCAAGGGCCATGCTTTTCAGGCTGTCGGCCATGGCCGTTTCGTAAATCGTGGTAAAGCGCAGCGCCCGCTGGCGCAGCAGCAGGTTTACCGAGCGCCCCAGGAAAGCTCCGGCGCTGTAGGCCAGCAGCGGCACGCTGCCCTCGCCTTCCAGGTCGAACAACGGCTTGCCGTCGGCATCGGCGGCGCACACCGGCAGCATCTCGGTGTTGCCCAGGTGCAGCGACGGGAAGATCTCCGGGTCCATCTGCATCGCCGCATCCGGGTCGTAGAACGCCAGCATCAAATCGCAACCGCCTTCACGCAGCGCATGCACGGCGTCGCCCACGTTGGTGGCGACCAACCGCGTGGCGATGTTCAGCCCTTCGTTGCGCAACTGCGCGATCCAGCGCGGGAAGAAACCCAGGGCCAGGGAGTGCGCCGCCGCCACTTGCATGACTTCACCCTGCCCGCCTTCCAGGTGATGCAGGTGGCGCAGCACCTCGCCGAGCTGCTCGACCACGGTCCGCGCGGTGACCAGGAACAACTGCCCCGCCGCCGTCAGTTCGACCGGCGTGCGCGAGCGATTGACCAGGGTCAGCCCCAGCGCCGCCTCCAGGCTGCGGATGCGCCGACTGAACGCCGGCTGGGTGACGAAGCGCCGCTCAGCCGCCTGGGAGAAGCTGCGGGTGGCAGCCAGGGCGCTAAAGTCTTCCAGCCATTTGCTTTCAAGGTTCATCACATCCTCCCGGGGCACGCACCATTTTGGCACACACGTCCGTCATGGTAACGGGGTCACACCGACATTATGCCGTTTATGCATAGGCCAGTGTTTAACAGCATTGGCCCAAAATCTCCTGCAAGCCTAGCATTCACAGCTTTCCGGCCTAGCCCGGGTCCATATCGAGATGATTTCCGTCATGTCCTCCGCTGCATCTTTCCGCACAGAAAAAGACCTGCTTGGCGTACTCGAAGTACCCGCTCAAGCGTATTACGGCATCCAGACCCTGCGAGCGGTGAACAACTTCCGTCTCTCGGGCGTTCCGATTTCGCATTACCCGAAATTGGTGGTCGGCCTGGCAATGGTCAAGCAGGCAGCTGCTGACGCCAACCGCGAGCTGGGCCAACTCAGCGAAGCCAAGCACGCTGCCATCAGCGAAGCCTGTGCCCGTCTGATCCGCGGCGATTTCCACGAAGAGTTCGTGGTGGACATGATTCAAGGCGGCGCTGGCACTTCAACCAACATGAATGCCAACGAAGTCATCGCCAACATCGCGCTGGAGGCCATGGGCCACAGCAAGGGCGAATACCAATACCTGCACCCCAACAACGACGTGAACATGGCGCAGTCGACCAACGACGCGTACCCGACCGCGATCCGCCTGGGTCTGCTGCTGGGCCACGACGCGCTGTTGGCCAGCCTCGACAGCCTGATCCAGGCGTTCGCTGCCAAGGGTGAAGAATTCAGCCACGTCCTGAAAATGGGCCGTACCCAGCTGCAAGACGCCGTGCCGATGACCCTCGGCCAGGAATTCCGTGCCTTCGCCACCACCCTCGGTGAAGACCTGGCCCGCCTGAAGACCCTGGCGCCTGAGCTGCTGACCGAAGTGAACCTGGGCGGCACCGCCATCGGTACCGGCATCAACGCCGACCCGCGTTACCAGGCCCTGGCCGTCCAGCGCCTGGCGACCATCAGCGGCCAGCCGCTGGTACCGGCTGCCGACCTGATCGAAGCCACCTCCGACATGGGCGCTTTCGTGCTGTTCTCCGGCATGCTCAAGCGTACCGCGGTGAAGCTGTCGAAGATCTGCAACGACCTGCGCCTGCTGTCCAGCGGCCCGCGCACCGGCATCAACGAAATCAACCTGCCGGCGCGTCAGCCAGGCAGCTCGATCATGCCCGGCAAGGTCAACCCGGTGATCCCGGAAGCCGTGAACCAGGTGGCGTTCCAAATCATCGGTAACGATTTGGCGCTGACCATCGCGGCCGAAGGCGGCCAGCTGCAACTGAACGTGATGGAGCCGCTGATCGCCTACAAGATCTTCGACTCGATCCGCCTGCTGCAACGCGCCATGGACATGCTGCGCGAGCACTGCATCGTCGGCATCACTGCCAACGAAGCCCGCTGCCGCGAGCTGGTGGAACACTCCATCGGCCTGGTCACCGCGCTGAACCCGTACATCGGCTATGAAAACGCCACCCGCATCGCCCGTATCGCCCTTGAAAGCGGCCGCGGCGTGCTGGAACTGGTGCGCGAAGAAGGCTTGCTCGACGACGCCATGCTCGACGACATCCTGCGCCCCGAAAACATGATTGCCCCACGCTTGGTGCCTCTGAAGGCCTAAGCGTTTGTTGCACCGCTCACCAGGTTGAGGGACTAGACACCTCTCACCTTTTGAGGGCCTGAAGGCTCGTTCTTCAGGCCCTTTTTTTTGCCTCAAGGTTGTGAAATGACGCCAATAAAAACTCCAAGATCGCCCAACAAACCCGCCTTGCCCGTAACGCCTTGGCTGAAACCTTTAATCGCCTCGTGCAGACGGATCACCCACTCCTAGGTATAGTGCCGCCCCTCTTCGCGTCAGCGGTCGTCGGTAACGAGACCCTGGGAAGCGCGAAACCGCATGAATAACAACACCCGCAAAAGGATTGGGGTCGAAGCGTCGTGCACTGCCTGGTGCCGAGCGATGCGTCGGACCGTCCTGCGTTTGCCATTAGAAAAATCAGCGAGGAACACTCCATGCTAGAAGTCATCAACGACTTCCTCTCAGGGAAAGTATTGATCGTGCTCATTGTCGGGCTCGGTGGTTACTTCACGATCCGCTCGCGTTTCGTTCAGTTGCGTCACTTTTTCCACATGTTTTCGGTGTTTCGCGACAGCCTGAAAAGCAGCGCCGGCCAGCTCAGTTCGTTCCAGGCGCTGATGCTCAGCCTCGCCGGGCGCGTGGGTGCCGGCAACATCGCAGGCGTCGGCATTGCCGTGACCCTGGGTGGCCCGGGCGCCGTATTCTGGATGTGGGTCACCGCACTGGTGGGCATGTCTTCGAGCTTTATCGAGTGCTCCCTCGGCCAACTGTACAAACGCACCGACGCTGAAGGCACCTACCGTGGTGGCCCGGCGTATTACATCCAGCACGGCCTGCACAAACGCTGGTTGGGCATGGTGATGGCGTTCCTGCTGCTGGTGACTTTCGGCTTCGCCTTCAATGGCCTGCAGGCCCACGCCGTCACCCACTCGCTGAACAATGCATTTGGCCTCGACACCACCTACACCGGCCTCGCCCTGGCGGTGCTGCTGGGCCTGGTGTTCATCGGCGGGATCAAGCGTATCGCCTCGATCGCCGACCTGCTGGTGCCGGTCAAGACCCTGGTCTACATCGCGGTAACCCTGTACGTGATCGTGCTGCAATTCGACCACGTGCCGGCCATGCTCGCGACCATCGTCAAGAGCGCTTTCGGCCTCGACCAGGCCTTCGGTGGCCTGGTGGGCAGCGCGATCATCATGGGTGTGAAACGCGGCGTGTTCGCCAACGAAGCCGGCCTGGGCAGTGCGCCTAACGTGGCGGCAGTCGCCTCGGTTGAACACCCGATCGCCCAAGGCGTGGTTCAGGCGTTCAGCGTGTTCCTCGACACCTTCGTCATCTGCACCTGCACCGCGCTGCTGATCCTGCTCTCGGGCTTCTACACCCCGGGCTTTGAAGGCGACGGCATTGCCCTGACCCAGAACTCCCTGGCGGCGGTGGTGGGTGACTGGGGCCGGATGTTCATCTCGGTGGCCCTGGCGTTGTTCGTGTTCACCTCGATCATGTACAACTACTACCTCGGCGAGAGCAACCTGCGCTTCATCGTGGGCGACAACCGCAAGGTGCTGATGGGCTACCGTGCGCTGGTGCTGGTGCTGATTTTCTGGGGTTCCATCGAGAACCTGAGCACCGTGTTTGCCTTCGCCGACATCACCATGACCATGCTGGCGTTCGTCAACCTGTTCGCCCTGGCGTTCCTGTTCAAGATCGCCATGCGCATCCTGAATGACTACGACGGCCAGCGTGCTGCGGGCATCAAGACCCCGGTGTTTGATTCCAGCAAGTTCCCGGACCTGGACCTGGACCGCAAGGCCTGGCCGGCAAATCCGGTGAAGCCTGAGCCAGCCGCTCAAGCGACCGCAGAACTGAACGCTCAAGCGCAACGCTAAACCTAGATAGATGACACGCCGCCCGGCCTTGGGCATGCTCTGGGCCCGGCGGCGTTTTTCGTTCAGGAGATTCTTCAATGCAACCAGCCAACAACGTCATGGTGCTCTACACCGGCGGCACCATCGGCATGCAGGCCAGCGCCAACGGCCTGGCCCCCGCTTCGGGGTTTGAAGCGCGCATGAGCGAAGCCCTCGCCCAACTGAATATGCCAGCCTGGCGCTTTCGGGAAATGTCCCCGCTGATCGACAGTGCGAACATGACCCCCGCCTATTGGCAGCGCCTGCGCGTCGCCGTGATCGAGGCGGTGGACGAGGGTTGCGACGCCGTACTGGTGCTGCACGGCACCGACACCCTGGCCTATAGCGCTGCGGCCATGAGTTTCCAACTGCTGGGCCTGCCCGCGCCGGTGCTGTTTACCGGCTCGATGCTGCCGGCCGGTGTACCCGACAGCGATGCCTGGGAAAACGTCAGCGGTGCGCTGGCAGCCCTGGGCGCTGGCCTGGCGCCGGGCGTGCAACTGTACTTCCACGGTGCACTGATGGCCCCGACCCGTTGCGCGAAAATCCGCAGTTTTGGTCGCCACCCGTTTGCCGCGTTGCAGCGTAACGGCGGCGTCGCCCAAGCCGAGTTGGTTCCGGCGGCGCTGCATTACCGCCAGGCCAAGGCGCTGGCCAATGTGGGTGTGCTGCCACTGGTGCCGGGCATCGCCGCCGCGCAATTGGACGCGTTGATCGACAGCGGCATCCAGGCGCTGGTGCTGGAATGCTTCGGCAGCGGCACCGGGCCGAGCGACAACCCGCAGTTCCTCGCCAGCCTGCAGCGCGCGCAGGATAACGGCGTGGTCGTGGTGGCAATCACCCAATGCCATGAAGGCGGTGTGGAGCTGGACGTGTACGAGGCCGGCAGCCGCTTGCGGGGCGTCGGGGTGTTGTCAGGTGGCGGGATGACCCGTGAAGCCGCGTTCGGCAAGCTCAATGCGTTGATCGGCGCCGGGCTGGACACCGCCGAAGTCCGCCGCCTGGTCGAACTCGACCTGTGCGGCGAACTGAGCTGACCGGCATATAACTTGCTCCTCTTCCAGCCATCCCCTGGCTGGAAGCACCCATGTTGCACTCCCACCTCACCACCCTCAATGCCGTCTCGTTGGTGCTCAATACCTTCAAGGCCGAAGGCCAACCCGCCGAGGCCTTGCTGGCCGGCAGCGGTATTTGCGCGGCGGACTTGAGCCGCGCCGACACCCGCATCACCACCAACCAGGAGATGCGCGTGTGCGCCAACGCCGTGGCCCTGCGCCGGGATATCGGCCTGGAGCTGGGCCGGCAAATGCACGTTTCTTCCTATGGCATGCTCGGTTACGCACTGCTCACCAGTGCCACCTTCGGTGACGCTTTGCGCCTGGCGCTGCGGTATCCGGCGCTGCTGGGAACACTTTTCGAGCTGGACCTTGAGGAAGACGGCACGCGCATCTGGTTCAGCGCCGCGGATTACCGGGAAAATCCGGCGCTGGAAATGTTCAACGTCGAACTCTGCCTGGCCTCGTTGAAGGTGATCTGCGACGACCTGCTGGGGCATGCCCTGCCGCTGCTGGGGGCGCGCTTTGAACACGACGCCCCGGATTACCGCGCACGGTACGCCGAAATCTTTGCCTGCCCGCTGCAATTCGGCGCCATCGCCAACGCGTTTGCCTTCGACCGAAGCTGGCTGGACCAGCCCCTGCCATTAGCCGACGCCGTCACCCACCAGGCCATGGCCGAGCGCTGCCGCAAGCAAAACACCGAGTTCACCGGGCGCCAGGCCTGGCTGGGCAAGATTCGCCACCTGCTCGCCAGCCAACTCAGCGCCGCGCCGGGCTTCGACGGCCTGGCCGAGCAGATGAACTGCTCCCCGCGCACGCTACGCCGGCACCTGCATGACTTGGGCTGCAGCTATCAGGAGTTGCTGGACGAGCTACGCTTCGAGCGGGCCAAGCGATTGCTGGGCGAGGATGAGCTGCCCATTTACCGAATTGCCGAGGCGCTGGGCTTCAGCGAAACCGCGAGTTTCCGTCACGCCTTTGTCCGCTGGAGCGGCGTCGCACCCAGCCAGTTCCGCCCCTGAAGCCACTTGCTGGGGCACGGCCGCGCCATTTCGGGGCGAATTGCGGTCACACACTTTGGCCATATTTATCCCCTTTTGGCCGCTCCTGCCATTCTCATTAATCCCACCCGCCGCAAGACTGGACTCACCGATTCAGCCTGCGGAGAACAACAATATGCTGACGATCTACTCGGACGATCACCACCTGCACCATGGCCGGTGCGAGTTGATGGACGGGCAACTGATGCCCTGTTTTGAAATGCCCTCGCGCGCCGACCATGTGTTGCAACGGGTCAAGGACCGCGAACTGGGCCCGGTGCAAGCGCCTGAGGATTTTGGCCTGGCGCCGCTGCAACGTATTCACAGCCCCGCGTACCTGGACTTCTTCAAAGGCGCCTGGCAACGCTGGACGGCATTTGGCCAGGACGGAGACTTGCTGCCCTACACCTGGCCCGCACGCACCTTGCGCCGGGTCATCCCCACCAGCCTGCACGGCCAGCTCGGCTATTACAGTTTCGACGGCGGCGCGCCGATCACCGCCGGCACCTGGCAAGCGGCCTACAGCGCGGCGCAAGTCGCTCTCACCGCGCAACAGGCGATCCAGCAAGGCGCCCGCAGTGCCTTCGCCCTGTGCCGTCCGCCCGGGCACCACGCCGCCAGCGACTTGATGGGCGGATATTGCTACCTCAACAACGCGGCGATCGCAGCCCAGGCGTTTCTCGACCAGGGCCACACAAAGGTGGCCATCCTCGACGTGGACTACCACCACGGCAACGGTACCCAGTCGATTTTCTACGAGCGCGACGATGTGCTGTTCACCTCGATCCACGGCCATCCGGAGGCGGAATTTCCGTTCTTCCTGGGCTACGCCGACGAGTTGGGCGAAGGCGCCGGTGAGGGTTTCAACTTCAACTATCCGTTGCCCGCAGGTTCTGGCTGGGACCGCTGGAGCGCCGCCCTGGAGCAGGCCTGCGGGGATATCGAGCGCTACGGCGCCGACATCATCGTGGTCTCGCTGGGCGTCGACACCTTCAAGGACGACCCGATCTCCCAGTTCAAGCTCGACAGCCCCGACTACCTGGCGATGGGTGCGCGAATCGCCCGCCTCGGCAAACCGACGCTGTTTGTGATGGAAGGCGGCTACGCCGTGGAAGAAATCGGCATCAATGCCGTCAACGTTCTCGAAGGTTTTGAGGGATTCGCCCAATGAACATGCTCAAGCATCTCGTCCTCTGCGCCGCCGTGCTGAGCGGGGCCGCGCACGCCGAAGAAAGAACCCTGCGGGTCTACAACTGGTTCGACTACATCACGCCCAAGGCCCTGGAGGATTTCAAGGCGCAGAACCCCAGCGTCAAGCTGGTCTACGACATCTTCGACACCAACGAAGCCCTGGAGGCCAAGCTGCTGACCGGCAACTCCGGCTATGACGTGGTCGTGCCCTCCAACGTGTTCCTGGCCAAGCAGATCGAAGCCTCGGTGTTCCAGCCGCTGGACCGCAGCAAACTGCCCAACTGGAACCACCTCGATCCCAAGTTGATGAAGCTGATCGAGGCCAACGACCCCGGCAATAAATTCGCCGTGCCCTACATGTACGGCACCATCCTGATCGGCTTCAACCCGGACAAGGTCAAGGCCGCGCTGGGGGCGAACGCCCCCGTGGACAGCTGGGACCTGATCTTCAACGTCGAGAACATCAGCAAGCTCAAGCAATGCGGCGTGGCGCTGCTGGATTCGCCGTCGGAAATCCTGCCCTTGGCATTGCAACACCTGGGCCTGGACCCCAACAGCAGCAACCCGGCGGACTATGTCAAAGCCGAAGCACTGCTGATGAAGATCCGCCCGTACATCACCTATTTCCATTCGTCCAAGTACATGGCTGACATTGCCAACGGCGACATCTGCGTGGCGGTCGGCTATTCCGGCAGCTTCTCCCAGGCCGCCAACCGCGCCAAGGAAGCCAAGAACGGTGTGACCGTGGACATGCGGCTACCCAAAGAAGGCGCGCCGATCTGGTTCGACATGCTTGCCATCCCCAAAGGCGCCAAGGACCCGGAAGACGCCTACGCCTTTATCAACTACCTGCTGCAACCGGGCGTGATCGCGCCGATCAGCGATTTTGTCGGTTACCCCAACCCCAACAAGGACGCCACCGGGTTGGTGGATCCGGCGATTCGCAACAATCCCAACCTGTACCCGACCGAGGCGGCCATGGCCACGCTGTATACCCTCAAGCCCCTGGGACGTGACGCCGAACGAGCCAGGACCCGCGCCTGGACCAAGATCAAGTCCGGCACCTGATCGGTTGCCGCCGGTTGCGCCTCAGTGCGCAACCGGCGCGCGCCAAACCTGGCCCAAGCGCTTCAACGCCTGGCTGATCTGTGCCTCGGGCACGGCAGCAAACCCCAACACCAATCCGGCACGCTGATCCTGCGGCGTGAGTGACTCCGGCAACCAATAGCTGCTCAAGCCATTGACCTCCACACCCACTGCCGCCGCCTGTTGGATCAGCGCCTGTTCCCGCGCCAGGCTGTCGACCCGAACGGTCAGGTGCAGCCCGGCCGCCACCGACGGCAGGCGGCCAACACCTTCAACGCCGGCGGGCCATTCGGCCAATAGCGCATTGAGCCGGCTCTGCGCGGCGCGGCGCATGCGGCGTACATGACGCTGGAAATGCCCGGTCGCCATGAACTCCGCCATCACCGCCTGGGTGCTGACTTCCGAGTGGCGCACATCCACCGCGCGGCGCCGGGCAAAGGCCTGGACCAGGCCGGCCGGCAACACCAGGTAGCCCAGGCGCAGCGCCGGAAAGGCCACCTTGCCGAAAGTCCCGACATACAGCACCCGCCCCGTGCGATCGAGGGCCGCCAGTGGCGCCAGGGGCGCGCCGCTGTAGCGGTACTCACCGTCGTAGTCATCCTCGACGATCCAGCCGCCCGTACGCTCGGCCCAGGCCAGCAGTTCCAGGCGCCGGGCCAGGCTCATCACCACGCCGGTGGGGTATTGATGGGACGGGGTGACGTAGGCCAGGCGGCAACCGCCGAGGCGGTTCAAGGCTGCGCAGTCGATGCCCTCGCTGTCCACCGTCACGCCATGCAATTGGCCGCCCGCCACCGCGAACGCATGGCCTGCTGCCCGATACCCCGGATTCTCGATGGCAACCTCATCGCCGGGCTCCACAAGCAGCTGTGCACAAAGGCTGATTGCCTGCTGCGCGCCACTGGTGATCACTATTTGCTCAGCCGTGCACTGCATGCCGCGAGAACTGCGTAGATAGGCCGCAATCAATCCACGCAGGCGCGCGTCGCCCGCCGGGTCGCCGTAACACAACTGCTGCAAGTCCGGCTTGCGCCAGAAAGCCGCATTCAGCTTGGCCCACACGTCAAACGGGAACAGATCGAAAGCCGGTACGCCCACCCGGAAGGCCCTCGGCGGACCGCTGGGCGGAAGCGCCAAATGATTGTTTTCCACCCGCGCCAGCGCACCGCTGTGGATAACTTGACTGGACGAAAACACAGGTAAATCCGGGCGCTTTGTGGATAAACCTGGGGATAAGCCTGTTGATAACCCTGTGGACACTTTTGTGGATAGTTTTTTTGCGGGCGTCGACGTCTGCGGCAATTGCGCCACATAGGTGCCATCACCCACGCGGCCTTCGATAAATCCTTCGGCATACAGTTGGTCGTAGGCGCGAACCACACTGTTGCGCGAAATCGATAGTGCCGCCGCCAGGTCACGGCTGGCGGGGAGCCGGGTGCCACTGACCAACCGGCCATCCAGTACTCGCTGGCGCAGCGCCTGATAAAGCTGGCGGGTGAGTCCCTGGCGTCGGTCCAACTCGATACCCGCCGGGTTGAACGAGAGCGGTGGTTCTAACGCAGGCATGGAATTGGACCTATAAAATTGACTGTAGATGGCTCTTACAACGAACCAATAGCCTGCCTAGGATGCAGGCATTCGCCAAGGAAAATCTTCATGTACACACCACGCGCCTTTGCCCTCGATGACTTGCCCGAAATCCAGCAACTGATCCAGCACACGCGCCTGGCGCAACTGGTGACCTTGGGCGAACAAGGCCTGCAAGCCAGCCATTTGCCGCTGCTGCTCAACCCGGATGAAGGGCCCAACGGCACCCTTTACGGGCACATGGCCAAGGCCAATCGCCAATGGCAGGACCTGCAAAATGGCGGCGAGGCCCTGGTGATTTTTGCCGGGGCCGAGGCCTACGTCAGCCCGGCGTTCTACCCGGCCAAGGCCGAACACGGCAAAGTGGTGCCGACCTGGAATTACATCGCGGTACACGCCTACGGCACCGGCGAAGTGTTCACCGACGCCGAGCGCCTGCTCGAACTGGTCAGCGCCCTCACCGACCGCCATGAAGGCAATCGCGCCCAACCCTGGAAAGTCAGCGACGCCCCGGCCGACTACATCGACGGCATGCTCAAGGCCATCGTCGGCTTTGCCCTGCCGATCCAACGCCTGGAAGGCAAACGCAAACTCAGCCAGAACCGCAGCCCGGCGGACATCGCCGGTGTTCGCGACGGCCTGGCTGCCAGCACCGACGTACGCGACCAGACCCTCGCCCGCTTTATTCCCAAGGAGCCATCATGAGCCAGATCGAAATCCGCCAGGTCAGCGCCGCCGACCACGCCGCTTGGTTGCCCCTGTGGCAAGCCTACCTGCGCTTCTACAACACCGAGCTGCCCGACGCCGTCAGCCAGAACACCTGGCAACGCTTGATCGACGCCAATGAGCCGACCCACTCGGCCCTGGCTTGGCAGGACGGCAAGGCCATAGGCATGGTCAATTTCATCTACCACCGTTCCAACTGGAGCATCGAGAACTCCTGCTACCTGCAGGATTTGCTGGTAGATCCGGCCCAGCGCGGCACCGGCGTCGGCCGCAAGCTGATCGAATTCGTCTACGCCACCGCCAAGGCCGACGGTTGCTGCAAGGTCCACTGGCTGACCCACGAGACCAACGCCACCGCCATCCAGCTGTACGAACGCATCGCCGAACGCCCCGGTTTTATCCAGTTTCGCAAAGGTCTTTAAGGAGAAGCACAGCATGACGACATCATTGGCCGACTGGAAAGGTGTCCCGGCGCCCACCGTCACCCTTATCGACGGGCGCTTCGTGCGCCTGGAAAAACTCGACCCGGCCCGCCACGGCGATGACCTGTTCAACGCCCTGCAAGGCCCCGGCGCGGATCCGAAGCTGTGGGACTATTTGCCTTACGGCCCATTCCCCGAGCGCGCCGCCTTCGATGCCTGGCTGAACAACCACGCGTCCCACAGCGACCCGTACTTCTTCAGTGTGATCGACAAGGCCAGCGACGAGGTGCAAGGCATCCTCAGCCTGATGTCCATCGTGCCCGAGCAAGGCCGCATTGAAATCGGCCACGTAACCTTCGGCGCCCCGATGCAACGTTCACCGAAAAGCACCGAGGCGGTGTACCTGCTGGCCAGGCACTCGTTCGAGCTGGGCAATCGTCGCCTGGAGTGGAAGTGCAACAACGCCAACGCCCGCTCCAAAAACGCCGCCGAGCGTTTGGGTTTCAGTTTTGAAGGGGTGTTTCGCCAGCACACGGTGGTGAAGGGAAAGAACCGGGATACGGCGTGGTATTCGATCCTGGATGGGGAATGGCCGGCGATTGGGGCCGGGTTTGAAGCGTGGCTGTCGGATGCAAACCAGACCGGTTCGGGACAGTTGAAAACGCTGGTGGAGTGCCGTACCTAAGCCACCCTGCCACCCCCTGACAAATGTGGGAGCGGGCTTGCTCGCGAAAGCGGTGTATCAGTCACAAATGTATCAACTGACCCACCGTCATCGCGGGCAAGCCCGGCTCCCACATTGTATCTTCAGCGTATCCGGGCCTTGTGCTCAGCCGAGGCGAATAGGCGAGCATCTATACCTTGAAATACTTGCTCACGATCAAACACCACGCCATCGCCTTTTCCTACAAGCTTCTGCGAACCTTCACCACTCCCATCTTCAACCCAAACGGCCTGAACACTGCGTTCAACGACTTCAGCGTCTGATTGCCCTCGCCATGTTCGATATGTACCAGCGTGCGTACGGAGATTTTGCACATCTTGGCAAACTGGCTCTGATGCAGCCCAGTGACTTCCGTTCGCAGCCGGCGTACCGCCTCGGCTATTTCCAGCGTTCCCTCGGCCAATGCATCCTGAATGCTTTCGATCAACCGGGTTCGTTCTTCAACCGTCAGGCTCATTTCAATCCCCGTCACCTCCTCGCCATCATTCTGTAAAAAACCTCCGCTATACAGGTCGACTCTTTTCCAAAAACAAGGTCGCCCGCCATGCCCCCTTCGCCCCAGCGCCTTGCGCTCACTCTCGGCCTGCTGGTCAGCAGCGGTTTTGTCGATGCGGCGCCCACGCCAACCAAGACGCTGCAGATCGACACGCCCACCACCACCGGGCAAACCCTGGGCGGTAGCGACTCGTTGACGATTTCGGCACCGGGCAGTATCACCACCTCCAAAGTCGCGGTGACCTTGAAGGACGGCACCACCGGTAATGGCGTGGTGATCGACAACTCCGGCAGCATTACCTCCACGGGTGGCCGGGCCATCGACAGCAGCGGCAGCCTCACCGGTACGCGCAACTACAGCATCTACAACCGCGCCGGCGGCGTGATCCAGGGCGCCAACGACGCGCTGCGCATCGACAGCAATTTCGCCAGCGGCAGCCTGTTGATCGACAACAGCGGCACCATTCGCTCCGCCACCGGCCAAGGGCTGGACCTGGATGCGATCCGCAGCTCCAACGTCACCACCACTATCATCAACCGCCAGGGCGGGCTGATTCGCGGTGACGCCAGCGACGGCATGAAGACCGGCGGCAACGCTACGATCACCAACTACGGCGAGATTTCCACCGGCGACACCCACTCGCGCGATGACAAATTCGACGGCGTCGACATCGACTCCGCTACTGGCGTGACCGTCACCAACTACGGCCTCATCTCCGGCGGCCGCCACGGCATCACCACCGACCTGGGCGCCACGCTGACCAACTACGGCACGGTAATCGGCCGCAACGGCTCGGGTTTTGGTTCCGACGGCGATGGCACGGTGATCAACCATGGCACTATTACCGGCGCATTTTCCGGACTGCAGCCGGACGGCGACGGTGACGGCGTGGACATCGACAAGATCGCCCACATTGAAAACTACGGCATCATCCAGGGCGTCGGCGCCGGCGGTGTCGACAAGAACGGCTTTGCCAACGGCAGCGAAGGCATCGCCCTCGGCGGTGGCTACGTGTTCAACGGCGTGGGTGCATTGGTAAGCGGTGCCAACAACGCGGTGCTAGTGGACGACGGCAGCGACGGCCCGGGACTCGCTGCAACCACCCTGATCAACCATGGCACCATTCAGGGCCTGAACGGCTTTGGCGTGAAGTTCGTAGGCGAGTTTGCCGACACGGTGGTCAACGCCGGCGTGATAAGCGGCAGCAACGGCCTGGCCCTGGATTTGGGCGGCGGCGATGACACGCTGACCCTGCTCGGCGGCAGCCGCTTTGTCGGCGTGGTGGATGGCGGCACCGGATATGACCGCGTGATCATGGACGACGCCGCCGGCGGCAGTTTCGGCGACAGCCGCAACTTCGAATGGCTGGACGTGAAGCAAGGCACCTGGACCCTCACCGGCAGCGGCGACTTCAGCGACGGCGGCGAGATTTTCAGCGGCGCCAAGCTGATCAACCAGGGTGGGATCGCTGGCAACCTGACCGTCGATGAAGGCGGTATCTATGCCGGTGGCGGCAGTGTCGGCAGCCTGTTGGTCAAAGGCACCTTGCAGACCAGCACCGCCCTCGGCACCGCCAGCATCACCCGCGACCTGACGATGACCAGCGGCTCGACCCTGGCCTATGGCGTGAACGCCGACGGCAGCAGCGCACCGGTCCAGGTCGGCGGCACCGCGTACCTGAATGGCGCGACCCTGGCGGTCAATCCCGGCACCGGCACCTACCCGTGGCAGAGCCACTACACGGTACTGCAGGCCGGCAGCATCAATGGCACGTTCGGCAAGGTCACCAGCGACTATGCCTTCCTCACCCCCACACTGGATTACAGCCCTACCCAGGTCGGCCTGACCTATTCCCGCAATGACGTGGCGCTCAATCAGTTCGCCAACACCGGCAACGGCACCCGCGCCGCCAACGCCCTGGCGAGCCTGGGCAAGAACAACGCGTTGTACAACGCCTTGCTCAACACCACCAACAGCAGCGCCGGTGCCGCCATCGAGCAATTGGCGGGCAGCAGCACCGCCAACCTGACCAGTGCCACCCTCGGCGCCAGCGCCCAGGTCGGCAACAGCATGTTGAACGCCATGCACCAACTGGGCGGCGGTGCCGGACTGCTGGTGGGCCTTGATCAAAAAGACACCCCCGTACTGGCCGCCACCGGCGTACCCGCCGAAGCCCGCAACCTCAACGATCCCAATGCCCGGGGCCGCCTGTGGCTGCAAGGCATCGGCAGCTACGGCGAGCTCGACGGCGACCACGGCAGCAATGGCCTGACCCAGCGCACCAAAGGCAGCGTGCTGGGGGCCGATTGGGCGCTCGATTCGGACTGGCGCGTGGGCGTGCTGGGCGGTTATTCGAAGACCGACCTGGACACCACCGGCGTCGACGGCAGCGTCGATAGCTGGCACGCCGGCGTCTACGCCATGCGCCAGAGCGGACCGCTGGCCTTGCGCCTGGGTGCTGCGTACAGCGGGCACCAGGGAGACAGTAAACGTACGGTGGCCTTTGACGGTTTCAACGATCGGCCCAAAGGTGACTACGACGCCGACAGCCAACAAGCCTTCGCCGAACTGGGTTATGCCATGGGCAGCGGGCGCCTGAGCGCCGAGCCGTTCGCCAACCTCGGCTACCAGCGCTACCACCGCGACAGCTACAACGAAAAAGGCGGCGCCGCCGCCCTGCATGTCGACGGGCAAACCCAGGACAATTTCAGCAGCACCTTCGGCCTGCGCCTGGCGCACTTGAGCCAGCTGGACAACGGCATCAGTCTCACACCGCGGGTCAGCGCCGGCTGGAAGCACACCTACGGCGACGTAGACAGCAGCACCCGCCAGGCCTTCCTGATGGGCGGCACCGCGTTCAACGTCGAAGGCAGCGCCCTGGACCGCGACAGCCTGTTGCTGGAAGCCGGGCTGGATGTAGGCCTGTCGGCACGCCATACCCTCGGCGTGGGCTACAGCGGCGAAATAGGCAGTAACAGCCGCAATCACGGGCTGATCGGGCAATGGCAGATGAGTTTTTAATCGCGGCCCACTAGAGACATCTCTGGCAGGCAAAGGGTGGATGGCCTGACATTTATCCGCCCTTTACCCCGCTAGATTTCCCGACCTCATACATCAAGAGGTCGGACCTGCATGCCACTCCTTCAGAAACAACTCGCACTCGCCATCACCTTCGCGCTGGGTGCCACCAACGCTCAATTCGTCCAGGCGCGAGGGGACATCGATCCAGACAGCGAGTGGTTCATCCCGGCGCCAGAGGCCGGCCAGCAAGGCCACCAGCGCCCCAAGCCACCCAAGCCCACTCCCGACTTTAACTTTACCGACCACGCCACCACCCGTAACGGCCAGCAGGTTGCCCGCGTACTGGACTCTGCCGTGGACACCCTCATCAAGTCGGGCGAACTCAATGAGTGGCAAGAGTACGAACTGGACAATATCGCCCGGGAACTTGGCAGGCTGGCACCGGGCCGTGTGGGTGCAGTTCTGGAGCAACTGGCAGGCAGCCAGAACGCCAACCTTGGCGCCGCCACTCAAGACAGCATGAAACAGCTCAACAGCAGCCTGCTTTCAGTCATGCGCCGGACAGGCGACGAACGCAACCTTACGGATGCCGAAGGCAATGGCCACGTATGGCTCCAGGCCCTGGGCAACGCTGGCAAGCTTGAAGGACAGCACGGTAGCGTGGGCCTGCAGCAACACACCCAAGGCCTGATGCTGGGCGGCGACTGGGCAGTGGACGATGCCTGGCGGGTGGGTGTGATGGGCGCCAAGTCCGCCAGCGACCTGAACGCCAAACGCTTCAAAGGCGAACTGGACAGCTGGCACCTCGGCGGTTACGCCGTGCGTCAGGACGGCCCCCTTGCACTGCGCCTGGGGGCGATCTACAGCAGCCATGCCGGCCAAACCCAACGCACCGTAGACTTTGATTTCGTTGAGCGCCGCGAGCAGTCCAAAGGCAAATACAACGCCCAAAGCCAGAACGCTTTCGCCGAGCTGGGCTATCAACTGGACAAGGGCAGTTTCAGCATCGAACCCTATGCGGGGATCGGCTACCAGCGCTATCACCGCGACCGCTACAAGGAAAAAGGCGGCTTTACAGCGCTGAATGTCGGCGCCCAGACCCAGGAAAACCTCAGCAGCACCTTCGGCTTGCGCCTGGCCAGTGCCTTTACGCTGGACAACCAGATGGCCCTCAAGCCGCACCTGAGCACAGGCTGGAAGCACCTCTACGGTGACGTGAGCAGCACCGTGCGCCAGTCCTCCGCGTGGGTAAA
This sequence comes from Pseudomonas sp. D8002, assembly GCF_013385695.1. Lineage (NCBI taxonomy): Bacteria > Pseudomonadati > Pseudomonadota > Gammaproteobacteria > Pseudomonadales > Pseudomonadaceae > Pseudomonas > Pseudomonas sp. D8002. The sequence continues at coordinate 203,429 of NZ_JACAPM010000032.1, read as the reverse complement.
ACGGCCGGGCTTCAACAGTGACTTCACCATCGAAGGGACCTCCCTGGACCGCGACAGCCTGGCGCTGCACACCGGGGTGGACCTGGCGCTGTCGACCCGGCACACCGTGGGCCTGGCCTATACCGCCGAGGTCGGCACCCACAGCCGTAACCAGGGTTTGCTGGGCCAGTGGACCCTGGCGTTCTGATTATTGCGGGCAAAAAAAAGGGGGCACATGCCCCCCCGAGGTTTAAGCGGTAGTTTCGAAGGCTGTTGATCAGCCTTCGATTTCAATCAGGATTTCACCCGGGTTGACCCGGTCGCCCTTGGCCACGTGTACGGCGGTGACCTTGCCGGCGATCGACGCCTGTACTTCGGTCTCCATCTTCATCGCTTCAGTGATCAACACAGCCTGGCCGGCCTTCACCACGTCGCCTTCCTTGACCAGTACGTCGACGATGTTGCCCGGCATCGCCGTGCTGACATGGCCTGGCGCGGTGGCGTGCTTGCGCTTGCTGCCGCCACTGCTGACAAACTCGTTGAGCGGCTCGAACACCACTTCTTCCGGCATGCCGTCGATGGACAGGTAGAAGTGGCGCTTGCCTTCGGCCTTGACGCCCACCCCGGTGATGTCCACGCGATAGCTTTCGCCGTGCACGTCGATCACGAACTCGGTCGGCACACCTTCACCACCGGCACGGGCCACGCCGCCGGCTTCAGGAATCGGCAACAGCACTTCAGGGCTCAAGGTGCCAGCGTCGCGCTCTTCAAGGAATTTGCGCCCGATGTCCGGGAACATCGCGTAGGTCAGTACGTCTTCTTCGGACTTGGCCAACGCGCCGATTTCGCCGCGCAACTTGGTCATTTCCGGCTTCAGCAGATCTGCCGGGCGATGGTCGATCACCTCTTCGCTGCCGATGGCCTGGCGCCGCAGTTTTTCATTCACGATGCCCGGCGCCTTGCCGTAGCCGCCTTGCAGGTACAGCTTCACTTCGTTGGTGATGGTCTTGTAGCGCTCGCCGGCCAGCACGTTGAAGAACGCCTGGGTACCGACGATCTGCGAAGTCGGGGTGACCAGCGGCGGGAAGCCAAGGTCTTCACGAACCCGCGGGATTTCGGCCAGCACTTCGCTCATGCGGTTCAGCGCGCCCTGCTCTTTCAGCTGGTTGGCCAGGTTGGAAATCATCCCGCCCGGTACCTGGTTGACTTGCACGCGGGTGTCGACGGCGGTGAATTCGCTTTCGAACTGATGGTACTTCTTGCGCACGGCGTAGAAGTACAAACCGATTTCCTGCAGCAGTTCCAGGCTGAGGCCGGTGTCGAATTCGCTGCCTTTGAGGGCCGCGACCATCGACTCGGTACCCGGGTGGCTGGTGCCCCAGGCGAAGCTGGAAATGGCGGTGTCGATATGGTCGGCACCGTTTTCGATGGCCTTGAGCTGGCACATCGAAGCCAGGCCCGCAGTGTCGTGGGAGTGGATGAAGATCGGCAGGCTCTGCTCGGCCTTCAGCGCCTTGACCAGCTCGCCGGTGGCGTATGGTGTCAGCAGGCCGGCCATGTCCTTGATCGCCACCGAGTCGCAACCCATGGCTTCCATTTGCTTGGCCTGGGCCACGAACGCCTCGATGGTGTGCACCGGGCTGGTGGTGTAGGCGATGGTGCCCTGGGCATGTTTGCCGGCGGCTTTTACCGCTTCGATGGCCACTCGCAGGTTACGCACGTCGTTCATCGCGTCGAAGATGCGGAACACGTCGATACCGTTGACAGCGGCCTTGGCGACGAAGGCTTTGACCACATCGTCGCTGTAGTGGCGGTAGCCCAACAGATTCTGGCCACGCAGCAGCATTTGCAGGCGCGTGTTGGGCAACGCCGCGCGCAGTTTGCGCAGGCGCTCCCACGGGTCTTCTTTCAGGAAGCGTACGCAGGCGTCGAAGGTCGCGCCGCCCCAGACTTCCAGGGACCAGTAGCCGACTTTGTCGAGCTTGTCGCAGATCGGCAGCATGTCGTCGGTGCGCATGCGGGTCGCCAGCAACGATTGGTGGGCGTCGCGCAGGATGGTGTCGGTTACGAAGATCTTCTTGCTCATTCTTATATTCCTCACAGGCCTGCGTGGGCGGCGATGGCGGCGGCGATGGCCAGGGCCAGCTCTTCGGGTTTGCGCTTGATCGAGTAGTTGGTCAGCTCAGGGTGGCTTTCCACAAAACTGGTGTTGAACTGGCCGCTGCGGAATTCCGGGTTGCGCAGGATTTCCTGGTAATAGGCGGCGGTGGTCTTCACGCCTTGCAGGCGCATGTCGTCCAGGGCGCGCAGGCCGCGGTCCATGGCTTCTTCCCAGGTCAACGCCCACACCACCAGCTTCAGGCACATCGAGTCGTAGAACGGTGGGATGGTGTAGCCGGTGTAGATCGCCGTGTCGGTACGCACGCCGGGACCGCCGGGTGCGTAGTAACGGGTGATCTTGCCGAAGCTGGGCAGGAAGTTGTTCTTCGGGTCTTCGGCGTTGATGCGGAACTGCAACGCAAAACCCCGGTGCTGAATGTCTTCCTGCTTGACCGACAGCGGCAGGCCCGACGCAATGCGGATCTGCTCACGCACAATGTCGATGCCGGTGATTTCTTCGGTAATGGTGTGTTCCACCTGCACCCGGGTGTTCATCTCCATGAAGTACACCTCGCCCTCGGCGAGCAGGAACTCCACGGTGCCGGCGTTCTCGTAGCCCACGGCCTTGGCCGCGCGCACCGACAGGTCGCCGATGTAGGCGCGCTGTTCAGGGGTCAGCTGGGGGCTAGGGGCGATCTCGATCAGCTTCTGGTTACGGCGCTGGATCGAGCAATCGCGCTCGAACAGGTGCACCACATTGCCGAAGCTGTCACCGAGGATCTGCGCCTCGATGTGCTTGGGATTGACGATGCATTTTTCCAGGAACACTTCCGCCGAACCGAAGGCCTTGGTGGCTTCGGAAATTACCCGGGGGAAGGCTTGTTCGAGTTCTTCACGGCTGTTGCAGCGACGGATACCGCGACCGCCACCACCGGAGGTGGCCTTGAGCATCACCGGGTAACCAATGCGGTCGCCTTCGGTGAGGGCTTCAGCGATGTCGGCAACGTTGCCTTCGGTGCCCGGGGTCACCGGTACGCCGGCCTTGATCATGCTGCGGCGGGCTTCGGTCTTGTCGCCCATGCGGCGAATCACTTCTGCGGACGGGCCGATGAACTTGATCCCACGTTCGGCGCAAATGTCTGCCAGCTCGGCGTTTTCCGAGAGGAAGCCGTAGCCGGGGTGCAGCGCGTCGCAACCGGTTTCCACCGCCAGGTTCACCAGCTTGCGCGGGTTCAGGTAACCGGCCAATGGCTCGGCACCGATGCTGTGGGCTTCATCTGCACGCTTTACATGCAGGGCATGGCGATCGGCATCGGAATAGACCGCGACCGAACGAATGCCCATCTCGGCGCAGGCACGCACGATACGTACGGCAATCTCACCACGGTTGGCGATCAGGATCTTTTTTATCACTTGGAAATTCCCTTGAGCCGATTGCTACCTACTTCGACCCTGGAAGCGGGTCGGCGCGTGACCAAATGTTTCATGGCAGTCGCGTGACACACACTATGCCCATGCAGGGATTAACAAAAATCAATAATTATTGGGTTGTGTATAAGCAAAGACTTATAGTCGTCGCATCAAGGGTCGGCGTGAGTGTTTGAACAATGCGTAAGTCATTGATGCGTATGACATTGCGTCAATTGCAGATTTTCAATGAAGTCTGTGATTTGCGTTCCTACAGCCGCGCAGCCGAGGAAATGTCCCTCACGCAACCGGCCGTTAGCCTACAAATCAAGCAGCTGGAAGAGCTGCTGGGCCAGCCATTGTTCGATTACGTCGGCAAAAAGCTCTATATGACTGAAGCTGCTGAAGCCTTGCAACGGGCCAGCCGGGACATTTTCGGCCGCCTGGAAAACCTCGATATGCAACTCTCCGACATGCAGGGCTCATTGCAGGGCCAGCTGAAACTGGCGGTGGAATCCAGCGCCAAGTACTTCGTGCCGCACCTGTTTGCCGCCTTCAAGCGCCAGCATCCGGAGGTCAACCTGCACCTGACGGTGGTCAACCGCGCCCAGGTGATTCGCCGGCTTTCAGACAACCGCGACGACCTGGTGATCATGTCGATGGTGCCCCAGGACATGGGCCTGGAATTCCTGCCGTTCCTGAACAACCCGATTGTCGCGGTGGCACCCCACGATCATCCGCTGAGCCATCAAGGGCCGTTGCGCCTGCAGGACCTTGAGCCTTACACGCTGCTGTTGCGCGAGCCGGGGTCCGGCACGCGGATGGCGTGCGAAGAGTATTTCAAGGAGAAGCGCGTGCACTTCACCCAGACGGTGGAAGTGTCTTCGGCCGAGGCGCAGCGCGAGTGCGTGACCGCCGGGTTGGGCGTGGCGCTGCTGACGCGCCACGCGGTCAACCTGGAACTGGCCACCGGCGGGCTCAGGGAGCTGCCGGTGGAAGAACTGCCGCTGTACCGCAGTTGGTGCCTGGTGCAGGCCAAGGCCAAGCGCCTGTCACCGGTGGCCCATGCATTCCTGGGCTTTATCCGCAGCGAGCGGCTGCAGATCAGCGCGCTGGCTGAGCGCTTCGCTGGGCAACTGCGGGTGCCTGCCAGTGGAGTTCCGGATAGTCACTGATGCTCTGTTGCAATTGACGCTGATCGCAGCGGTCTTCAATTGCGCGACGGAAGGCCATGCGGCGCTGGTCTTCCTGCTGGCGGCGAGTCTTGACGGTGCTGTTGCTTTCTTCGTATTGCCGAGCCATTTCGAGTCTCCCAATGCGAGTAAGGGGAGTTCAGGATGGGCTCGGGCAATGACGGTTTGGCGGCATGGGGATGACAGGACGATGAATCTTGCGGGGCAGGACCCAATCAAAATGTGGGAGCGGGCTTGCTCGCGAATGCGGTGGGCCAGCCAGCATATTCAGTGACTGACACTCCGCATTCGCGAGCAAGCCCGCTCCCACAATTGGTCCGCGTACAAACTATCAGTCGTCGAGGGCTTTTACGGACTTGGGTGACAACCGAAGGCTGCGCAAGCTGCGCTTCACGCTCTTGAGGTGGTTGACCAGGCTCGGGCCGCGCGCCATGGCCACGCCCATCGCCAGCACGTCGATCACCACCAGGTGGGCGATACGCGAGGTCAGCGGCGTGTAGATCTCGGTGTCCTCGTGCACATCGATCGCCAGGTTGACGGTCGACAGCTCTGCCAATGGCGTCTGGCTCGGGCACAGGGTAATCAGGGTCGCCCCGCTTTCACGCACCAGGTTGGCGGTGATCAGCAAATCCTTGGAGCGGCCGGACTGGGAAATGCAGATCGCCACGTCGCTGGGCTTCAACGTCACCGCCGACATCGCCTGCATGTGCGGGTCGCTGTAGGCCGCCGCCGTCAGCAGCAAACGGAAGAACTTGTGCTGGGCATCCGCCGCCACCGCGCCGGACGCGCCGAAACCATAGAACTCCACGCGCTGGGCCTGGGACATGGCGGTCACGGCTTTTTGCAGCTCCACCGGGTCGAGCTTTTCGCGCACTTCCATCAGGGTGTGCAGGGTGGTGTCGAAGATTTTCAGGCTGTAGTCGGCGACGGAATCGTCTTCGTGGATCGCAAACTGGCCAAAGCTCGCACCGGCCGCCAGGCTCTGGGCCAGCTTGAGCTTCAAGTCCTGGAAACCGGAGCAACCAATGGCGCGGCAGAAGCGCACGATGGTCGGCTCGCTGATGCCCACGCTGTGGGCCAGGTCGGCCATGGAACTGTGCATCACGGCCGCGGGGTCAAGCAGCACGTGATCGGCAACCTTGAGTTCCGATTTGCGTAACAGGTGGCGCGACTGGGCGATATGTTGCAACAGGTTCAAAGGGCTGGACTCTTGTTATTGGCAGACGCCAGGGATGTAGCAAGCTTGTAGTTATACTACAAGAATTACCGATTTGCCCGTTCGATGCATCACTTAATCACGCTGCTGCCCGCTGATTCAGCGGGCAGGCTCGATGTAGCCCCGCGTGCGGCTTGGGCTCAACTATGGAAAATCGGCATTTTTTCGTAACAAATCCGCCAAGCCATCCGCTTCCACCGGCCGACTGATCAAATAGCCCTGCACCTCGTCGCACTGCTCATCCCGCAAAAAGTCCAGCTGCTGCTGATCTTCCACACCCTCGGCCACCACCTTGAGCGACAGCCCGTGGGCCATGGCAATGATTGCGCGGGTGATCGAGGCATCTTCGCGTCCCTGGCCCAGGCCGCGAATGAACGTCTGGTCGATCTTCACGTAGTCCACGGGGATGCGCTTGAGGTAACTGAGGGATGAGTAGCCGGTGCCAAAATCATCAATCGCCAGCTTCACCCCCAGGTCGCGCAGTTGCTGGAAGGTCGAGATGATGTGCTCGACGCTGTCGAGCAGCTGGCTTTCGGTCAGTTCCAGCTCCAGGTATTGCGGATCAAGCCCGGTTTCTTCCAGCACCTGGCGCACCAGGCTGATCAGCTTGCCCTGGCGCAGTTGGTGCACCGACAGGTTGACCGACACCCGAATCGGCGCCAGCCCCTGGCGTTGCCATTCACAAGCCTGCCAGCACGCCTGGCGCAACACGAACTCCCCCAGCGGCACGATCAGGCCGGTTTCTTCGGCCAGCCCGATAAAGTCGCCGGGCGGCACCATGCCCCACTGCGGATGTTCCCAGCGAATCAATGCTTCGGCCGCATTCAGCTTGCCACTGGCCAGGCACAGTTTGGGTTGGTAGAACACCGTAAGCTGGCGCTCATCAATCGCCTTGCGCAGCTGGTTTTCCAGCTGCAAACGTTCCAGGGTGCTGGCCTGCAGGCTGTCGGTGTAGAACTGGAAGTTATTACCGCCCAGGTGCTTGGCGTGCTGCATGGCCATGTTCGACTGGCTGACCAGCGCGGATATTTCCCGCGCATTGTCGGGCAACAGGCTGACGCCCATTGAGGCACTGACCACCAACTCGTGCCCTTCCACCGTCACCGGCACCCGCAACTTGGCCAGCAACCGCGTGGCCACCCGCGCCAGGCTCGACAGGTTGCCGTAGGCGTCGAACAGCACGGCGAATTCATCGCCAGAGAGCCGCGCTATGGTGTCGGCCTCAGGCAAGGCGTTGATCAAGCGGCGGGCCATTTTCTGCAACAACTGGTCGGCCACTTCATGCCCGAGACTGTCGTTGAGCAGCTTGAAACGGTCCAGGTTGATATGCAGTAAAGCCAGGCTGCGGCCACCCTGGCGCACCCGCTGATGGGCTTCGCGCAACCGCTCGCGGAACAGCGAGCGGTTGGCCAGCCCGGTCAATTCGTCGTAATGCGTGAGGTAGCGCATGCGCTCCTCGGATTCGCGCCGCGCGGACAGATCAGCGAAGAAACCCACGATATGGCTGACATTTCCCCGAATATCCCGCACTACATTGAGTTGCAGCCATTGCGGGTAGAGTTCGCCGTTCTTGCGGGTCTCCACAAGCTCGCCCTGCCAGGTGCCGTGGCTGAGCAACGCCTGGCGGATCACCGGGAAGTGGCGCCGTGCGTCGCGGCTGCTGGGCAGCTCCACGACATTGCGCCCGATCATGTCGTCAATGTCGAAGCCGGTAACGCGGCTGAATGCCTGGTTGACGGCTATCAGCACGTAGTCCGGGTCGAGGATCACAATGCCTTCGCTGGCCGCCTCAAACACCGTCGATGCCAGGCGCTGCTGTTCTTCCAGGACCTTGCCGGCGCTGATGTCGCGGCGGGTACCGAGCATCCGCGTGACGCGCCCGCCTGCCGAGCGCTCCACGGCGCGGCCACGGTCCTGGATCCATACCCAATGGCCATCGCCATGGCGCACCCGGTATTCCACCAGGTAGTCCTCGCTGCGGCCTTTAAGGTGCTCCACCAGCGCGCGCTTGAGCAGCGGCAAGTCGTCCGGGTGCAGGCGTGGCTTGAGGTGGCTGAGCATCGCCGTGACGTATTCCGGCTCCAGGCCGAACAACTCCTTGAGCTGCGTGTGGTGGACCTCATCGGTTTGCAGGTTCCAGTCCCACAGACCCAGTTCGCTGGCCTGCAACGCCATGGCCAGACGCGCCTCGCTTTTGCTCAGGGCCAGGCTCGCCGCGTCCAGTTCCTGACTGCGCTGATCGACGCGTTGCTGCAGGCCGATCTGTGCTTCGCGCAACTCTTGTTCGACCTGGCGCCGCTGCTCCACCTCACGCACCAGTTCCTGGTTCAGTCGCTCGCTGCGTTGCTGCGCTTGCTGCAGGTGCTCGATCAACGCCTGGTTCTGGAAGCGCCTGAGCAGCCCGCGCTGGATCAGGCGATTGACCTGCCATGCCACCAGGCTCAGGGATGCCAGCAGAATCAGGCCCAGGCAACCCCAGCCTTGCTGTTGCGGGTCGCCGCTCCAGAATAAATAGAGGATGGCCGGCACCAGGCAGGGCACGGCAAACGACAGGAAAGCCGGCAGACTGACGGCATAAGCCACACTGGCGGACAAGGTCGCCGCGCCGAGCAGGCCGAACACCCAGGCCTGTTGCGCAAAGCTGTCCACCGGTACCAGGGCGATGGCAGCACTGGCCAGCGTCAAGCCGCTGACGGCCGAGCCCAGCATGAACATGCGTCGCCAGATCGGTTGCGCCTGGCGGCTGGGCATGGCGGAATCGAACGCCGCCACCTGAATTACCCGCAAGGCCACCAGCGCCAGCAGCCATACCAGCCAAATGCTGTCCAGCAGATAGCGCTGCGGGCTCCAGAGCAACCAGGCGCAGACCAGTCCATTCACCAGCATTAATAAAGTAGGCAGCAGGGAGCCTTGGTAAAGCAGGCGCGTGCGCTCCACCGCCATCTCCATGGCGTAGTGCTTGCGGATAACCTGCGCCGGCGCCACGGAGGGTCCCGCCAGGTCAATGCTAAGGGTCATAGGCAGTGTTCTTATAATGGTGAGCCCGAAACGTCGACGGAGCATACACAAGCAAACGCTCGGGCCAAACTGCCCCAAGTCATAAAAACAGCGCGACAATCAGGCGCAAACCTTGGAGCCAGACAGCTTGAGTGAGACAGGGCGCGGGCTGTGGGCGATGACCGACCGGTCATCACCGTGAATAGATTGTTGCCTTATCCTGTGTCGACGCAGAAGTTTTCCCGTGACCACCCGGCATTGGGATTTGCCCGACTCCCCCGGGCACCCTAGAATGCGCCGATGCGCGATGATCTCTCTCTTTTGCTGAACTCCCTCAACGATGCCCAACGCCAGGCCGTAGCGGCCCCCGTTGGCCGTCAGTTGGTCCTGGCCGGTGCTGGCTCCGGTAAAACCCGAGTGCTGGTGCACCGTATCGCCTGGTTGATCCAGGTCGAGAACGCCTCACCGCATTCCATCCTGTCGGTGACCTTCACCAACAAGGCCGCTGCCGAGATGCGTCATCGCATCGAGCAGTTGATGGGCATCAGCCCGGCCGGCATGTGGGTGGGCACCTTCCACGGCCTGGCGCACCGCCTGTTGCGGGCGCATTGGCAGGAAGCCGGCCTGAGCCAGACCTTCCAGATTCTCGACAGCGACGACCAGCAACGCCTGGTCAAGCGGGTGATCCGCGAGCTGGGCCTGGATGAACAACGCTGGCCGGTCCGTCAGGCCCAGTGGTTCATCAATGGCCAGAAAGATGAAGGCCTGCGCCCGCAACATATCCAGGCCAGCGGCGACCTGTTCCTGGCCACCATGCGCAGCATTTATGAAGCCTATGAAGTGGCCTGCCAGCGCGCCGGCGTCATCGACTTCTCCGAACTGCTGCTGCGCGCCCTCGACTTGTGGCGCGACAACCCGGGCTTGCTGGCGCACTACCAGAAACGCTTCCGCCACATCCTGGTGGACGAGTTCCAGGACACCAACGCCGTGCAGTACGCCTGGTTGCGCCTGCTGGCCAAGGGCGGCGACAGCCTGATGGTGGTGGGCGACGACGACCAGTCGATCTACGGCTGGCGCGGCGCGAAAATCGAGAACATCTACCAGTACAGCGACGACTTCCCGGACGCCGAAACCATCCGCCTGGAACAGAACTACCGCTCCACCGCCGGGATCCTCAAGGCCGCCAACGCCTTGATCGCCAACAACACCGGGCGCCTGGGCAAAGAGCTGTGGACCGACGGCGGCGAAGGCGAAGCGATCAACCTGTACGCCGCCTTCAACGAACACGATGAAGCGCGCTACGTGGTGGAAACCATCGAAAGCGCCCTGAAAACCGGCCTGGCCCGCAGCGATATCGCGATTCTCTACCGCTCCAACGCCCAATCACGGGTATTGGAAGAGGCCCTGCTGCGCGAGCGCATTCCGTATCGCATCTATGGTGGCCAGCGCTTCTTCGAACGTGCCGAAATCAAGAACGCCATGGCCTACCTGCGCTTGCTGGAAGGTCGCGGCAACGATGCGGCGCTGGAACGGGTGATCAACATTCCGGCCCGTGGCATCGGCGAGAAGACCGTCGAGGCGATTCGCGACCACGCACGCCACAGCGATGTGTCGATGTGGGAAGCGATGCGCCTGCTGATCGCCAACAAGGGCCTGACCGGCCGTGCGGCCGGTGCCTTGAGCGTGTTTGTCGAGCTGATCGAGAACCTGGCCGCCAAGTGCATGGAAATGCCCCTGCACCTGATGACCCAGACCGTGATCGAGCAGTCCGGCCTGATCGCCTACCACGAAGCGGAAAAAGGCGAGAAAGGCCAGGCCCGGGTAGAAAACCTTGAGGAACTGGTCAGCGCCGCCCGCGCGTTCGAAAACACCGAAGAAGACGAAGACCTGACGCCACTTGCGGCATTCCTCGGCCACGCTTCCCTGGAAGCCGGCGACACCCAGGCTGATGAGCATGAAGACAGCATTCAGCTGATGACCTTGCACAGTGCCAAGGGCCTGGAATTCCCCTACGTGTTCCTGGTGGGCATGGAAGAAGGCCTGTTCCCCCACAAGATGAGCCTGGAAGAACCCGGCCGCCTTGAGGAGGAACGCCGCCTGGCCTACGTGGGCATCACCCGGGCCATGCAGAACCTGGTGATGACCTACGCCGAAACCCGACGCCTGTACGGCAGCGAGACCTACAACAAGGTGTCGCGCTTCGTACGCGAGGTGCCGAAAGGGCTGATTCAGGAAGTGCGCTTGTCCAACAGCGTCAGCCGACCGTTCGGCGGCGGCCAGCAGCAGAACTCCAGCAGCATGTTCGCTGGTTCGGAAATCCCCGAGACGCCGTTCAGCCTTGGCCAACAGGTCAAGCACGCGATCTTCGGCGAAGGCGTGATCCTCAACTTCGAAGGCGCCGGTGCCCAGGCCAGGGTGCAGGTGAACTTCGCCGAAGGCAGCAAGTGGCTGATGATGGGCTACGCCAAGCTCGAAGCAATCTGAAACAACTGTAGAACATGAAGGATGTTGCCCCACCCTTGTATTTGGCAGCGGTGGGGCCAATATCTGTAATAAGTCCTACAGACGATTCGGTATTGGCCCTACGCAAAAGCCCGAAACACTATGCCGCTAGCCACTGACATCACACCTGTGCAACATGGCGCGCGTGCAATCCACAAATGGGAATTCCCTTTATGAAACGTTTTCTTAGCATCGCCATGGCGTTGTGCATCGGCCTGACGATGAGCCTCGACGCCAACGCCAAGCGCTTCGGTGGCGGCAAATCCATGGGCTCGGCGCCGAGCCACCAGACCAGCCAAATGGCCCCATCCGGCGGCGGCATGGGCGGCGCAGCTGCGACCGCTGGCGCTGCCGGTGCCGCAGGCGCTGCTGCCAAGGCTGGCGGTGCTTCGCGCTGGTTGGGCCCTCTGGCCGGTATCGCGGCCGGCGGCCTGCTCGCCTCCATGTTCATGGGCGGCGGCTTCCAGGGCATGCAGATCTTCGACATCCTGATCATGGCGGTCATCGCCTTCCTGATCTTCCGCTTTATCGCCGCCCGTCGCCGCAAGCAACAGGAGCACATGGCTCCAGCCGGCGCGCCGATGCAGCGTGAAGTGTTCGAGCAAAAGCCTGCTGCCATGGGTTCGATCTTCGGCGGTTCGGCTGCTCCTGCCGCCGCTCGTCCGGTGATCAACGCACCCGCCTGGTTCAACGAAGAGCGCTTCGTCGAAGCGGCCCGCAGCCACTTCCAGTCCCTGCAGCAACACTGGGACGCCAACGAAATGGACAAGATCGCCGAGTTCGTGACCCCGCAACTGCTGGAGTTCCTCAAGCGCGAACGTGCCGACCTGGGCGACGGCTTCCAGTCGACCTACATCGACGACCTGAAAGTGCAGCTTGAAGGTGTGGATGACCGCGCCGACAAGACCATCGCCACCCTGACCTTCAGCGGTGTGTCGAAGACCTCGCGTTTCGACCAGGGCGAAGTGTTCAGCGAAAGCTGGAACATGGAGCGCCCACAAGGCGAAAACCAGCCTTGGCTGGTCGCCGGTATCCGCCAGAACGGCTGATCCCTGCCCGCTTTGAGTACGCAGTAACAAAAACCCCGGACTTGTCCGGGGTTTTCTATTTCACGGTTGCACTTATAGCGAGCTACTGTATAAAACGCCCCTATAAACCGCGCCATCTAGCAAGAGGATCCCGGCCGTGGAAGAAGTTATCGAACAATTGCGTGAAGCCAACGAACCGGTACCGGTTCCTCTGGAGCTGCCTGACGAAGATCAACTGGTGGAAATCGAGGAACAACTGTTCATCGATATTCCGTTCGTCTTCCGTGAATTTCTGCTGACCGTCAGCGATGTGGTCTACGGCAGCCTGGAGCCGGTGACCGTCACCGACCCACAGTCCCACACCTACCTGCCGGACGTTGCCGCCAACGCCTGGGATGCCGGTGTTGACCGCAGCATGATCCCGATCTGCCAGGACGGCGACGACTACTACTGCGTCGAAGAAGACGGCACCGTGGTGCTGTGGTCCGGCGAAGAAGAGCTCGTCACCGAAGAAACCTGGGAATCGGTGTGGCACTGGGCGCGGGACGTCTGGCTGGAAAGCTGAGACCCCTGTGTGCCGAGGGCGCTTGTTGTGGCGAGCGAGCTTGCTCGCGCTGGGCTGCGAAGCAGCCCTCTGCGACCCACTCAGTGCTCCGGCGTATCCTTATGGTTATCCAGGGTCTCCAGCAAGGCGACCTGCATCCGCGTATGCACGCGGATGAACCAGCGCCAGAGCACGGCGGCCACCGCGGCCGTCACCACGGCGATCAGCACCAGCAACTTGTTGGTCGGCAGGATACTGGCCGACAAGGCTGCCAATAGCAGGAAAATCACCAGCAGCGAAAGAATCGGGATCACTTCGGCGATCACCCGGCGCACGCGCTGAGTGTGGCGCCCGGCCATTTCCGGCTTCACGCTCATCTCCGCCAGCAGCATCGACAGCGCCTTGAGCTTGCGGTACGCCGCAATCAAAAACGGCAGCGACAGCAGCAACGCCCCACCCCAGATCAATGCCTTCTGCCAGCTCGGATCGCTGACCCAGCCTTCCAGGTAGCTGCCAATACGCGCCGCGAAAAAGCTGCCGGCAAAGAAGATTGCCACCACCAGCGCCAGGTTCACCCCCACCTGCAGAATGATCTTGCGGATCATCGACGCCAGCATCGCACCCTCGCCCTGGGGCTGAATGCTGCGCAGCCACTCGCCATACATCCCGAACACCCGGCTCATGCGCTTGGGCATCACTGCGGCAATCTTCAGCGACAGCGGGTCTGCGCCACGGATCAGATAGGGTGTGAGCAGTGTGGTAATCGCAGAAACAGCCACCGCCACCGGATACAGGAAGTCGCTGGTGACCTGCAATGTCATGCCCAGCGCGGCGATGATGAATGAAAATTCGCCGATCTGTGACAGCCCCATCCCCACTCGCAATGAAGTGCGGCCATCGTTACCCGCAATGAACGCCCCCAACCCACAGGACAACATCTTGCCCAGCACCACGGCCACGGTAATCACCGCAATCGGCCAGGCGTATTGCAGGAGGATCTGCGGGTCGATCATCAAGCCAATGGCGACAAAGAAGATCGCGCTGAACATGTCGCGAACCGGTTCGATCAGGCGCTCAATCTTCAGCAATTGCCGGGATTCAGCCATGATCGCGCCGATCAGGAATGCCCCCAGCACCATGCTGTATTCCAGCTTGACCACCAACAGGCAGAAACCGAAACACAGACCCAGCACGGTGATCAGCAGCATCTCGTTGCTTTCGAATTTGGCCACGTACTCCAGCAGGCGTGGCACCAGCAAAATCCCGATCACCAGCGCGACAATCATGAACAGCGAGAGCTTGCCGACGGTGGAGAACACCTCGCCGGAGCTGACCGTGCCGCTGACGGCAATGCTCGACAGCAAGGCGATGATGCCGATGCCGAGGATGTCTTCGACGATCAGCACCCCGAAAATCAGCTGGGCAAAGCGCTGGTTTTTCATCTTCAGGTCATTGAGCGCCTTGACGATGATGGTGGTCGAGGAAATCGCCAGGATCGCGCCCAGGAACAGCGAGTCCATGGTGTTCCAGTCGAACCAGCGGCCGATTTCGTAGCCGATCCAGATCATCAGGATGATTTCGAGGAACGCCGCGATAAAGGCGGTGGCGCCAACCTTGAACAGCTTGCGCAGGCTGAACTCAAGGCCCAGGCAGAACATCAGGAAGATCACCCCAAGCTCGGCCAGGGTCTTGATCGTGTCTTCGTCGTGGATCAGGCCAAACGGTGGGGTGTGCGGGCCGATGATGAAGCCGGCGACGATATACCCCAACACCACCGGCTGCTTGAGTCGATGGAACAGGATCGTCACCACCCCGGCCACCAGCATGATCACGGCCAGGTCCTGGATAAAGCTGATGGCGTGCATGGCGAGGGGCTCCTTGAGGGGTACTGGCGCTTTTCCCATTTCCACGCATGCACCCCGAAAGGTCGCAATGAACGGAAAGAAAAGTCTGCCTTGATCGTAAGAATTGCCTTTGAGACGGGCTTTTGAAGGGTAACACCGCGACTTGCGGCAGAAAGCCGGTGCAATATATGGAAACAGATCGCCCCGGGCGTGACGGCAAGCCGGGGCCCAGCGTCCCGTTATGAATGGCTCTGCAAAGATTCCAGCACCCGCAGAGGTGCCTCCCCACCCAATGCCTACAACCCGTGAGTGTGCTATGGAACCCGGAAACGCCCAGCTGTCGATGACAGTATTGATGACCCCTGACATGGCCAACTTCTCTGGCAATGTGCACGGCGGCACGCTGCTCAAGTACCTCGACGAAGTGGCCTACGCCTGCGCCAGCCGTTATGCCGGGCGCTATGTGGTGACGTTGTCGGTGGACCAGGTGATTTTTCGCGAGCCGATCCATGTCGGCGAGCTGGTGACCTTCCTGGCCTCGGTCAACTACACCGGCAACACGTCGATGGAAGTGGGGATCAAGGTGGTCACCGAGAACATCCGTGAGCGTTCGGTACGCCACACCAATAGCTGCTTCTTCACGATGGTCGCGGTGGATGACCAGCGCAAACCGGCCGCCGTGCCGCCGCTGCAACCGCAGAACAGCGAAGACAAGCGCCGGTTTGTGCAGGCTCAACAGCGCCGGCAGATTCGCCAGGAGCTGGAAAAGCGCTATCAGGAAATCAAGGCAGACGGCCCGTAAGAGCCCGCCAGGTTTCTGGATGACCGCTTAGTAACGCGAGCACTTGTCAAAGTGCGCACACACATCAAAGCGCTGGTCCAACTGGGCCATGCGCTCCATATGGTGATTGACCACCTCCATCGTCACGCTCTTTCGGGTATTCACGTAGTACTGCACCATAAGCTTGTCGTTCTCCGCTACGCGCGATTTGATCGCACTGTCCGTAGGCTGCATCCATTGCTCCAGGACGGCATCCTCAGTTCCCCGCAGGCGCTGGCGGTACACCTCAGTGTAAAACCCCAGAGCCCGGGCCAGACGACCGGCAGACTCTTGATTCGACAGTTCGTAGTTCTGCCGAAACTGGTTCCAATAATCCGGCGGCAAGGTATACGAGCCCATCAACGCCTTGCGCTTGCTGATCAACTCATCAAGCTCTTGAGGCGAGGTTTGCATTCGGTCGACTTTATTCTCTGACACGATGGCCGTGATCGACTGCGCACGCTCGTCAAGAATGCGATCAATCAACACCATTCGCTGCGGAGTATCCGGTAACAACTTGCCGAATATCGGACCTTTGCCCTCGCAAGACGGCATGCCGGTCTCGAACAGCGGCTGCGGGATCCGCACGTCCTTGCCGTCCAATCGCGTAAGACGCTGGAGCAGCGTGCTGCATTGGCGGCCCTGCAATTCGAAGGTCACTTCGTACTCTTCACCCGCCTTGGGCGTTAGATTGAACGCTTTGCCACAGACATAGGAGCTGCCGTTGGTGTTGATCATCAACATAGTGTCCTTTCCGGGCGCCAGCTTGATCTCCAGCAGCCCACGAGCCGTGGGCGGTGGCGGCACAAGCATGTCTACCCGCCGCTTGGTGTCCACCAGGAACATGTTGTTGAGAATGCCTGTGGTCTCACCCATGCAGTGCTGTGCGTCATAGACAAAAAGGGTGCTGTTGGTGGTGTTGGAGATGAACCGCAGCTTCGCCGCATCGGGCTCGGTTGCGTCAGGATAGGTACCGTGGACGCTGCAACCACTGAGCAGCGTAACCAGGGCCAATGCGATAAATGCCCGTGGCGAATGGAGCAGGGATAACGACATGATCTTCCTTGATGAACGCAGAGGGCAAAAAGACGGCCGATAGTAACGGACGCCCTTTGCGTCGCTCAATCAGGAATATTCCTACAGCCCGATTGGGGTTGCCTCGAAGCGAACTCGCGGATGGGCAATCCGGTCCTGGGCGCGCACCAGTTCCAGCTCATAGCTGGCGCACGCCTGGGTTTCCAGCAGTACTTCATGCACCGCTGCAGCAGTGAACTCAAAGGCCGCCACCAAGCTATCGCCCAACAACACCCGCGCCAGGAACAGGCCCGACGTCAGGTCGCCCACGCCCACCGGCTGACGCGGGAATGCCAGCAGTGGCCGACGCAGGTGCCAGCTGCCTTCAGCCGTCACCAACAGCATTTCGAAGCCGTCCGGCAGCTTGCCGGGATAATCCAGGTGCTTGACCAACACCGCTTTCGGCCCGCGGGCCAGTAACGCACGGGCCATCCCCAGGCAATCGAACAGCGACTGCGGCTTGCGCCCGGCAAAGCTGTCCAGCTCCAGCTGGTTGGGGCACAGAAAGTCGGCCATCGCCGCCGCTTCCTCCAGCAGGAAGTCGCTGACCTCCTGGGGCACGATGCAGCCTTTTTCCGGATGCCCCATCACCGGGTCACACAGGTAAAGAGCCTTGGGGTTGATCGCCTTGATCCGCGCCACGCCGGTGAGGATCGCCCGGCCCTGGGCCGCACTGCCCAGGTAGCCCGACAGCACTGCATCACAGTTGCCCAGCTCGCCAATCGCCGCGATGCCTTCCACCAGCGCAGGAATTTGCTGCGGCGCCAACACTTCTCCCGCCCACTGACCATACTGAGTGTGGTTGGAGAACTGCACCGTATTGAGCGGCCACACGTTCACCCCGACCCGTTGCATGGGGAACACGGCGGCGCTGTTTCCGGCGTGGCCGAAGACCACATGAGACTGGATCGCAAGCAGATGGGGCGTACGTTTCATGCAGGGGATTTCCGTAAAGCCGTTGATATTCTGGCTGCGCAGTATGCGACTAAACGCGGCCTGTACGACAGACCGGAGACGCAGTTAAGCTGGCCCTACTTTGTTGGAGTTCATCGAATGCTGACCCTCGGAAATATCTTCGTGCTGATGCTGCTGGCGACCGGTGCCGCCTGGCTGTGGCACAACCACGGCCTGCGCGAGCGGGCGCTGGAACGGGTCAAGCAGCACTGCGCCAAGCTCGACATCGAGCTGCTCGATGGCGCCGTGGCGTTGAAGCGCATCGGTTTTGTGAAAGATGCCAGCGGGCGGCGGCGCCTGGCACGGATCTACAACTTCGAATTCACCGTGACCGGCGAAACGCGGCACCCGGGGACCATCACCCAATTCGGCGCCCACAGTGCACAAATCGAGTTGGCGCCCTACCCGTTCGAGATCAAGACGCCATTGCCCAGCGCCGAGATCATTGAGCTAAGCCAGTGGCGCCAGGAGCATGGCAACAGCAAGACCCGTCACTGACGGCAAGCGGTTAACCCACCCTGTAACTGCGCAACGTCCTGCACTTCGCTGAAGATCAATTCGATACGCGAATCCCGCCGCCATTCGCTGGGCTGCCAGGCCAATGCGGCGTTATCCACAGCGTTGGCCGATACCCAGCCATCCAGGCTGTGGATAACCAGTTTTGCCCGTCGCCAGTCCAACGATTGCAGCCATTGCTGAATGCGCCGCGCGTCGAATCGCTGGCTCGGATGCCAGCGCCAGCCAATGCTCCAGCCATCCTCCTGGCCCTGGCTGAGGCAGATCGGCGATGCCGGATCCGTCCAGATGGCCGGCATTTGCCCCAGGCCTTTGGGCAACTCGAAATTATCCACAGCCGCTGCCGCTTGAGCATTCACACCCGGTAACCGGGCCACGGGCAGTTGCGCCTGCTGCGTCCAATAGATCGGCCGGTCGGGCAGTTGTCCTTGAATCAACAGGCGCTGCGCATCACTTAAGGCTTCATTCTTGTTCAATACCAACAGCCCGGCGCTGGCTAATGCCTCCCGTTGGGCATTGGGTAAAGGTTTGCCCGCCGCCAACGCCTGGGCGTCCAGTACGAGTACGCACGGCTGCACCGCCAGTACCTGCTGCCAGGGTGCTTCCCGCAGCTGCTTGAGCAATTGAGCCGGGTGCCCAAGCCCGGACGGCTCGATAAACAGCCGGTCGGGCCTGGCCTTACGCAACAAACGCCCCAGTCCTACCTGAAACGGCGCCCCGTTGACGCAACACAGGCAGCCACCCGCCACTTCACCGAGGGCAATCCCGTCGTCATCACGGGTGAGCAACGCGGCATCCAGGCCAATCTGCCCGAACTCATTGATCAACACCGCCCAACGCTCGTTGGCCGGGCGCTGGGCCAGCAGGTGCTTGATCAGGCTGGTCTTGCCGGCGCCCAGGGGCCCGGCAATCACGTGGGTGGGAATGTTCTGCAGCATGGTGGACATCATTCAGACCGTGTAGAGAGGTTCGATCCTACCCGGTTACGCCAACCAATCCAGCGTCAGAATCAACCGTCGTTGATCCGCTTGCAGCGGCGGCGAGCGGTGGATCAGGCCAAAGCCTTCGTTGCCGTGCCATTTTTCGCCCTTGAGCAACGCCACTTCACCGCAGTGGATTTGCTCAATGCATTCTTCCGGCTCAGCACTCGCCTGGCTCAGGTGCCGCCGCTCCATCACACCTTCGCGTAGCCATTGGCTGCCAATGCCGGCGTAGGTAGTGATCAGCCGCACCGGCACATGATCCACATGAAAACGCGGGCACATGGCCTTGTCCAATAGCCGCAAACGCACGCCGATACGCTTGGCTCCCAGCAAACAGGCAAAGGCGCTGACCAGCCACGACACATCGGCGATAAAGCCTTCGTAGCCTTCAAGGTCACGGCAACCCGATGCAAAGTCCTGCAGGTTTGGCTCGGCGTCTTCGCTGTTCAGTTCAACCACCAGCGACTCGGCCAATGGCTCATTGAGTGCCACCAGTAACGCGCCGAACTCGGCGATGTGCAGAGGCAACTGACGCTGCCACACCGCCAGGTTCACGCCGTCCTCAAGGATATCGGTGAGCACGGCCGGGGTTTCGCCGTGGGTCTGGCGTACCACCGGGCGCAGTTTCAGGGTCGGTGCCAGCATCAGGCAGCCTCTTCGAACCAAGGGCCAAAGGGATCGGCCAACAAGCGCCAGCCTTCGACACCCGTGGCCATTTCATCGTCGGTCAGCAAACAAGCGTCCAGCTCGGCGGTCATCTGGGCGAAGTCGATGTTCTGGCCGATAAACACCAGCTCCTGCCGGCAATCGCCGGTGCTCAGTTGCCAGTTTTTCATGATTGCGGCGATGCCTTCCTCGTCCTGGGGCCACTGGGTTTTCGGCACGAAACGCCACCAGCGCCCGGCAAACCCATGGCGCATCAGGCCGCCAGCCTGGGACCAGCTACCGGCGTCCTGGTGTTTGCTGGCCAGCCAGAAAAAGCCCTTGGAACGCAGCAGTTTTCCATTCACCCAAGGCCGGTCGATAAAGTCGAAAAACCGCTGCGGGTGGAACGGGCGGCGGGCGCGATAGGCGGTGGAGGCGATGCCGTACTCTTCGGTTTCCGGCAGGTGTTCGCCACGCAGTTCCTGCAACCAGCCCGGCGCCTGGGAAGCACGCTCGAAGTCGAAACGGCCGGTGTTGAGGATCTTCGCCAACGGCACTTCGCCCATGACCATCGGGATGATTTCAGCCTGGGAGTTCAAGCGCTCCAGGATCGCCATCAACTCCTCGCGCTCACTGCTGCTGATCAGGTCGATCTTGCTGATGAGGATCACATCCGCAAATTCGATCTGCTCGATCAGCAGGTCGGTGATCGAGCGCTCGTCCTCTTCACCGAGGGTTTCGCCCCGGGACGCCAGGCTTTCGGCAGCCTGGTAGTCGAGCAGGAAGTTCATGCCGTCGACCACGGTGACCATGGTGTCGAGCCGGGCAATGTCCGCCAGGCTTTGGCCTTCTTCATCGCGGAAGGTGAAGGTTTCGGCCACTGGCAGCGGCTCGGAGATACCGGTGGACTCGATCAACAGGTAATCGAACCGACCTTCCTTGGCGAGCTTTCCGACTTCTTCCAGCAAGTCTTCGCGCAAGGTGCAGCAGATGCAGCCGTTGCTCATCTCCACCAGTTTTTCTTCGGCGCGATTGAGGGTGACGTCGCGCTGGACCTCACTGCCATCGATGTTGATTTCGCTCATGTCGTTGACGATCACCGCCACCCGCAGGTTTTCGCGGTTGCGCAGGACGTAGTTGAGCAGCGTGCTTTTGCCGGCGCCGAGGAATCCGGACAGCACAGTAACGGGGAGACGATTGGGCATCAGGTATTCCTCATCAGGGTTGGCCGGTCAAATCGCCCGTTGATGGCGTTCGCGCAGCTCTTCACGTTCTTTGGCTTCGATACACAGGGTGGCCGTGGGGCGCAGCAGCAGGCGCTTGAGGCCGATGGGTTCGCAGGTTTCACGGCACCAGCCGTATTCACCGCGGGCCAGGCGTTCCAGGGCTTCGTCGATCTTGTCCAACAGCTTTTTTTCGCGCTCCAGCAGGCGCAGTTGCCATTGGCGCTGTTCTTCGGCGCTGCCGACATCGGCGGGATCGCTGTTGGGCTCCTGTTCGCGCAGCACCATGAATTCAGCGTCGATACGCGCTTGCAGCTCGTTGCGCTGGGCCAGCAGCAGCTCGCGGAAGAAACCTTGCTGGGCTTCATTCATGTAGTCGGCGCAGGGTTGGTCGAGAAGGTCTTGTTCGGTCATCGGAGGTGGTTCACGGGTCAGGCTGTTTGTTAATGTTATAGTATAACAATGCAAATAAGCCAATCCCCCTTGCTCGTGACGACGAAGGGCGCAATGCTGGCAGCCGAATAACGCCCCGAGAGCCTCTATGAAATACCTGCTGTGTGCTGTGTTGCTGATGCTGGCGAGCCTGGCCAACGCCCAGGTGCCCAGCCTGCTGGCCAACTGCACCCGCAGCGCCAACCTGCTCGCGTGCGTCGACGCCCAGGGCAATGCCTACAGCGTCGCGACGGCAGGCAGCACTACGTATTTGCGGGGCTTTGAAGTGATCGGAAAACGCTATTGGGCACAGACCAGCAGCCGCTACGGGCAACTGACGTTCTTTACCGGGTTGGCTTCCGATGGTGAGGCGTGGGTGGGCTACACGCGGCGAGTGGGCTGGACCACCCTCAACCGGTTTTCCAGTTCCGGTGGTGCCAGCGCCAAGTTCACCTGTAGTCGAATCACCGGCTGTTAGACCTGGCCGGTTTTCTGTTCCTGAACCCAGGCCATGTAGCTGTTCATCGGCGGGTTCTTCTGGAAGTAGTTCTTCAACCCTTCAAATAAACCGTCTGCCACCGCCTGTTGATGGCGTGCGGTGACCAGTCGCTGGGCGTCCTGGGTGTTGGAGATAAACCCGGTTTCCACCAGGATCGACGGCACGTCCGGCGACTTGAGCACCGCAAAGCCGGCCTGTTCCACGCGTTTTTGATGCAGCGTGGTGATGCTTTGCAGGCTGCCCAGTACCGAGCTGCCCAGTTGCAGGCTGGAGGCGATGGTGGCGTTCATCGACATGTCGAGAATCACCCCGGCCAGCATCGGGTCCTTGTCCTTGAGATTGAGCAAGGTGGTGGCGCCCAACAGGTCGGCGCCGTTTTCCCGCTGCGCCATGAACCGTGCAGTGGCGGAGGTGGCGCCGCCTTCAGACAGCGCATAGACAGAGGCGCCGGACGCCGTAAGCCGTGGCGCGGCATCGGCGTGTACCGAGATAAACATGTCGGCCTTGTGCTGACGGGCGATGTCCACACGTTTACGCAGCGGCACGAAGAAGTCGTCGTTGCGCACCAGCTTCACATCGAAGCCCTTCTCGCGCTTCAGACGCTTGGCCAGCAACTGGGCGATGGACAGCACCACGTCTTTTTCGCGCTGGCCCTTTGAGCCAATCGCGCCGGGATCCTTGCCGCCGTGCCCAGGGTCGACCACCACGATGATGTCGCGTTTCGGATGAGCCCTGTCCACCGGCGCCGGCACGGGTGCAGCCAACGCGGCCGGTGCCGCAGCGATTTGCATAGGCGCATGAGTGGCGCTTGTCAGGTCCAGCACGAGGCGGTGGCCCTGGCCATCCTGCGGCGGCAGGAGAAAGCTGTTGAGCTGCATCGGCGCCTTCAAATCCAGCACGATCCGCGTATCGCCCTGCCCGAAATGCCCCGAGCGAATCGAGGTAATGCCGCTGTTGGTCAGGGCCAGTTGGCTGAAATCACCGGTCAGCTTCGCGCCGCTCAAATCGATGATCAACCGCTCCGGCGCGGTCAGGGTGAAGGTCTTGTATTGCACCGGGCCGCTGAGGTCCAGCACCAGCCGCAGCTTGTTGTCCGACCGCCACAGCCGTGCATTGCGGATCTGCGCGGCAGACACGCCCAAGGGCAAGGTGAACACCGCACTGGCCAGCAGCAGGTTGAGGAGTTGACGTCTGTGCATGACTTACACCGCAAATAAAGGAGCTTCCGTACTCGACATGACTGAATAAAAGACAGAACAGAAAAACTTTCGTCGTTTCAATTGTAATAATATAACATGTCTTTTTATTTCCAACGATGGACCTGCTCATGAACGCGCTGACTCTGCCCGATATCGCCGCGCAGGCTTCACGCCAAGCCTTGCCGCTCGATTGGGTGGGCATGTGCGGCATTGCCCTGCCCATTCTGATCGACGGCCAAAGCCTTAGCGCCACGGCTGATGCCGGCGTCAGCCTGGACGACGGCGAGGCCCGTGGCATTCATATGTCACGGCTTTACCTGGCGCTGGAAATGCTTGAACAGCAACCGCTTTCGCCAGCACTGCTGCGCAGTGTATTGCAACGTTTTCTCGACAGTCATGAAGGTTTATCCACAAATGCCTACCTGCGAATTCATGCAGGTCTGCTGCTGAAACGCCCGGCGCTGGTCAGCCCGTTGGCCGGCTGGAAAAGCTACCCGGTGAGCATCGAGGCGCGCCTGGAAAACCAGATGTTCCACGTGGAACTAAAAATTGACGTTACTTACTCTTCAACCTGCCCTTGCTCCGCTGCCCTCGCCAGGCAATTGATTCAGCAGCAATTTATCGAGGACTTTGCCGGCACACCGCTGCAGCACGAAGACGTACTGACCTGGCTCGGCAGCGCAAACGGCATCGTCGCCACACCCCACAGCCAGCGCAGCAGCGCGCTGTTGCAGGTCCGGCTTCAGGACGATCAGCCAACACTGCCGCTGACCCAGTTGATCGACGAAACCGAAGCCGCCCTCGGCACTGCCGTGCAAACCGCCGTAAAGCGTGCAGACGAACAAGCCTTCGCCCTGGCCAACGGGCAGAACCTGATGTTCTGCGAAGACGCCGCCCGCCGCCTGAACCTCGCCTTGAAACGCTCGGATGCGGTCAATGCCTTCCACTTGAGAGTGATCCACGCCGAAAGCCTTCACGCGCACGATGCCGTGGCCGAAAGCCGCTGGACGAGACCTTCCGAATGATCACCTGCACCGCTTTGCGCTGGGGCGCCCCCGGCCAACCACTGACCCCCGCCGTGGATTTCACCCTGGAAAAAGGCAGCCTTACCGGCATCATCGGCGCCAACGGCACCGGCAAAAGCAGCCTGCTGAAAGTTATCGCCGGATTGCAGAAGCCACTGGCGGGGAAAGTGACGATCGATGTTCCACGCCGAGGTGGCCTGTCGTTTTTGCCCCAGCAACAGAACCTCGATCGCCAGTTTCCTATCAGCCTTGAAGAATTGGTGGCCGCCGGTTTTTGGGGCAGCAGGCAAACCCCGCAACAACGTACCGAACGCCTGAGCGCCGTGCTCGAAGACTGGTGCCTCAGCGGCCTGGAGCATCGGCCGTTGATGGCCTTGTCGGGCGGCGAACTGCAACGCGCCCTGCTCGCCCGCATGAGCCTGGCCGAGTCGCCGATATTGCTGCTGGACGAACCCCACGCCGCCCTCGACGAAGACGGCCAGGCGCTGTGCTGGAAACACATCCACGCCTGGCACGACGCAGGCCGCACGGTGGTCGTGGTGTGCCATGACCTCGGCTCCGTACGCCAACACACCCAGCAAGTGGTGCAGATCAAAAGCAGTGGCTGCGTGTTCGGCTCCAGCAAAGAACTGATCCGCCCGCAGCCGCAAATGCAGGTGGCCTGATGCACTTCGCCGCCCACCTGTGGATGCCGTTTCTCGATTTCGTTTTCATGCGCCGCGCGCTCGTCGGCGGTCTGGTATTGGCATGCAGCACGGCGCCGCTTGGGGTGTTCCTGATCCTGCGCCGCATGAGCCTGATCGGTGACGCGGTGTCCCACGGCATCCTGCCCGGCGCCGCACTGGGCTTCTGGTTTGCCGGCCTGAGTTTGCCCGCGCTGACCATCGGCGGCCTGGGCGCCGGCCTGAGCATGGCCGGCCTCGCCGCCTGGATTACCCGTCGCACCGGGCTGAAGGAAGACGCCAGCCTCGCCGCCATCTACCCAATCTCCCTGGCCAGCGGCGTGCTGATCCTCGGCCTCGCCGGCAAACGCCTGGACCTGCTGCACCTGCTGTTCGGCTCGGCCCTGGCGGTAGACGGCCCGACCCTCACCGGCATGCTCTGGGTCTCGGGCTTCAGCCTGATCGCCATGGTGGTGATCTACAAACCGCTGCTGCTGGACACCCTCGACCCGCTGTTCCTGCAAACCGTCAGCCGCCTCGGCCCGCTGGCCCACGGCCTGTTCCTGACCCTGGTGGTGCTGAACCTGGTGATCGGTTTCCAGGCCATCGGCGCGTTGATGGTCGTCGGCCTGATGATGTTGCCGGCGATTGCTTCACGGTTCTGGAGCCGGCGCCTGCCGGTGTTGATCGCCATATCAGCGGTGCTGGGATGCCTGTCGGTCTGGCTTGGCTTGTTGCTGTCGTTCTACTACTCGCTGCCCAGCGGCCCGGCAATTGTGCTGGTGGCTGGCGGCTGGTACCTGCTGTCCGTGGTCTTCGGTCCGGTGCACGGCTTGCTGCGCCGCCCGCCTTTGCTTACATCCCAATGAGGTGTTTCCCGATGCGCGCTCTACTCGTGCTGTTCAGTGTGTTGCTGCCGCTGTCGTTCGCGACGGCCCAGGCTGCCGACAAGCTTCAGGTGGTTACCAGCTTCAGTATTCTTGACGACATGACCCACCAGGTCGGTGGCGATCATATCCAGATCAGCAACATGGTCGGCCCCGACGCCGACGCCCACACTTACGAACCAACACCAGACGATGCCAAGGCCCTGCTCAAGGCCAAGGTAATCATCAAGAACGGCCTGGGCTTCGAGCCGTGGCTGGATCGCCTGGTCACCAGCACCGAGACCAAGGCCACTGTGGTCACTGCGAGTAAAGGCGTGCTCTCCCACACCATGGAAGAGGACGGCGAAACCATCCCCGACCCGCACGCCTGGCACAACCTGGCCAACACCGTTATCTACGTGAACAACATCACCAAGGCGCTGATCGCTGCCGACCCGGCCAACAAGGCCGACTACGAGCACAACAGCCAGGTGTACCTGAAAGAAATCTACCGCCTGCTGGCTGAAGCCAAGGCCAAGTTCGGCGCGCTGCCACCGGGTAACCGTCGCATCGTCACCTCTCATGACGCCTTCGGCTACCTGGGCCAGGCCTACGGTATCGAGTTCCTGTCGCCTCAAGGCCTGTCCACCGAACGTGAACCGTCGGCCGCCGAAGTCGCCACGCTGATCACCCAGATCCGCAAGGACAAGGTCAAGGCCGTGTTCATGGAAAACATCAAGGACTCGCGTCTGCTCCAGCAGATTGCTGATGAGAGCGGCGCGCAGATCGGCGGCACGCTGTACTCGGACGCCCTGGCTGCAGAAGGTCCGGCCAGCACCTTTACCGGCCTGTTCGAATACAACCTCAACACCCTGTGCGCGGCCCTGAGCAAGCCATGAGCCTGAGCATGCTTGACCTGGAAGAGGCTGCCATCGGCAGCCGCTTTCCACTCGATAGCGTGCTCGACGCCCTGCCGTGGAACAGCGATGGACTGATCGCCGCCATCGCCCAGCAACACGGCAGCGGCGAAGTGTTGATGCTGGCCTGGATGAACCGCCAGGCCCTCGACGAAACCCTGGCCACCAGGCACGTCTGCTACTGGTCCCGCTCGCGCCAGCAACTGTGGCGCAAGGGCGAAACCTCGGGCCACTGGCAACTGCTGGTGGAGGCCCGCCTGGATTGCGACGGCGACGCGGTATTGCTGATCGTCGACCAGCAAGGCCCGGCCTGCCACACCGGCCGGCCCACCTGTTTCTACAACGCCATCGACGGCCATCACGTCAACATCATCACCGCGCCTCTCAAGGAACCTGACCCATGATCCGCAAGAACCCTTCCGGCGATCTGCCCGTGATTGCCGAATCGGCCTACGTCGACAAAACTGCAATCATCTGCGGCAAGGTGGTCATCGGCGAAAACGTATTTGTCGGCCCTTACGCGGTGATCCGCGCCGACGAAGTCGACGCCAACGGTGACATGGACCCGATCACCATTGGGGCCAATTCGAATATCCAGGACGGCGTGGTGATCCACTCCAAATCCGGCGCCGCCGTAACCATCGGCGAGTTCACCTCCATCGCCCACCGCTCCATCGTCCACGGGCCCTGCACCGTTGGTGACCGGGTGTTCATCGGCTTCAACAGCGTGCTGTTCAACTGCGTCGTCGGCGATGGCTGCGTGGTGCGGCACAACTCTGTAGTCGACGGCCGCGATTTGCCCGACGCGTTCTACGTGCCCTCCACCACCCGCATCGGCCCCAACACCGACCTGTCCCAGTTCCCGCCGGTGAGTGTCAGCGCTTCGGAGTTTTCCGAAGACGTGGCGCGCACCAACGTCGACCTGGTACTGGGTTACAAAGCCCTGCAAAACGAGTTCTGACCATGAGCCGCCTGCTGATCCGCAACGCCCGCCTGGTGAACGAAGGCGAGGAATTCGAGGCTGACCTGCTGGTCGCCAATGGCCGTATCGAGAAGATCGCCGGCAGCATCGACAACGCCAACGCCACCGTGGAAATCGACGCCCAAGGCCAGTGGCTGCTGCCGGGAATGATCGACGACCAGGTGCACTTCCGAGAGCCCGGCGCGCCGGACAAAGGCAGCTTCTACAGCGAGTCCCGCGCGGCGGTGGCGGGTGGCATCACCAGTTTCATGGACATGCCCAACACCAACCCGGCGACCCTGAACCTGGATGCCCTGGCCGACAAGAAGCGCCGCGCGGCGCTGCATTCGGTGGCCAACTATGGCTTTCACTTCGGAGTGAGCAACGACAACCTCGACACCGTCGCCGCGCTGGACCCGCGGGAAGTCGCCGGGGTCAAAGTGTTCATGGGTGCGTCTACCGGCAATATGCTGGTGGATGATCCGAAGATCCTCGAGCGTTTGTTCGCCGAGGTGCCGACCATTCTCCTGGCCCACTGCGAGCACACCCCCAGCATCCTGGCCCGCGAGCAAAGGATGCGCGAGCGTTTCGGTGAGCACATTCCTGCCGTGGCGCACCCGCTGATCCGCGATGCCGAGGCCTGCTATCGCTCCTCGTCCCTGGCGGTGGAACTGGCCAAGCGGCACGGCACGCGCCTGCATGTGCTGCACATCACCAGCGCACGGGAGTTGGTGCTGTTCGAAGACAAACCCCTGGCGCAAAAACGCATCACGGCGGAAGTCTGCCTGCATCACCTCTTGTTCGATGACCGCGACTACGCCCGCCTCGGCCACCAGATCAAATGCAACCCGGCGATCAAGACACGCGCCGACCGCAACGCCTTGCGCCTGGCATTGTTGAGTGATCGTCTGGATGTAATTGGCAGTGACCATGCGCCGCACACCTGGGCGCAAAAACAACTGCCGTATCGCGAGGCGCCGTCAGGCTTGCCGCTGGTGCAACACGCCCTGCCGGCGCTGCTGGAGTTGGTCGCCGACGGCCTGCTGCCGCTGACCACGCTGGTGGCGAAAACCAGCCATCGGGTCGCGGACCTGTTTGCGATCCCCGACCGTGGCTACCTGCGCGAAGGCTATTGGGCCGACCTGGTGCTGATCCAACCCGAGCCTCACGGCAAGCCCGTCAGCAGCCAGCCGATCCTGGCCCGCTGCGGCTGGACGCCCTTTGCCGGGCGCAGCTTCCGGCACAGCGTCAGCACCACGCTTGTGTCCGGCCACCTGGCCTGGCACGACGGGCGCGTGCACGACAGTTGCCAGGGGCTGCCGCTGCATTTTCAGCGCTGAAGAGACTCTGTACCTGGCAATCCAATCAAATGTGGGAGCGGGCTTGCTCGCGAATGCGGTGGGTCAGCCAATACACCTGTGACTGATTCACCGCATTCGCGAGCAAGCCCGCTCCCACATTTTGATCGGGGTATGTCTTAGGTTAGGCGCGGGGTTTGACCGTACCGCAGTTGCTGCCCAACCACTGCGCGTGGGTGTCCAGGCTGCCCTTCTGCTGTACGCCGGTGGCGTTGAAGGTACCGTTAACCGTAGTGGTGAATTCCTGCTGGCTCTGGAACGTCGCCACGCCAGTGCCCTGGGCTTTCGGGCAGCTGAAACGGAATTTCCATTGGTTGCCGGTCTTGTCCGTCACTTCCTGCTTGCAGCCCGATTGCGGATCGGTCAGCGGGATGGAATCGGACGCCACCTGGGCCGGAGTCAGGCACACCTGCACGCCTTTGCCGGCCATGGTGATGCCTTGCTTCTCAAGCATCGCGCGTTGTTCCGGGGTCATCTGTTGCTTGAGCTGACCGAGGATCAGCGACAAGTCCGGCAGGTCCTGGTTATCGACCTTCATGTTGCTGGTGGTCAACTCCCACAAGCCCGGCGCCAACATCTGCGCTTGCGCCGCCACAGGCAGCGTCAAACCAACAACCATGGCCAAACCAAGCAGACGAGCATTCATCGGGTAACTCCTGGGCAATTGTCGGCGTTAGACGCCGCAAAAGCGCCAGTGTTGCACAGCAAATAAAATAGCGACATTCGTGGCCGAACATGGTCTGTTAGGCACTTGTTCGTCAGGAGTACCGTTGTCCATGGATTTCTTTGGCCCGCACCTGCTCGCCTATTTCATTGCCACCCTGCATTTTCTGGGCACCCTCGCCGCCATCCATGCGGTGCTGACCGTCAGGACCGCCCAAGGCTCGATTGCCTGGGCATTGTCGCTGATGTTCATCCCCTACCTGACGCTGATTCCCTACCTGATCTTTGGCCGGAGCACTTTCGACGCCTACATTCAGGCGCGGCGCCAGGCCAACCAGGAAATGCACAAGGCGATCACCGAGCTGAACTGGCGCCCATGGGTTGAAGAGGCGCTGGCCGCGCGCAACTCCCAGGCCTACGCTTCGCTGCGGGCCATGCCCAAGCTGGGACGCATGCCGTGCCTGGCGAATAATCAGGTGCGTTTGCTGATCAATGGCGAGGCTACGTTCAGCGCGATTTTCGAGGCGATTCGCTCGGCAAAGACCGCCGTGCTGTTCCAGTTCTTCATCATTCATGACGACGAACTTGGCCGCCAACTGCACACCTTGCTCAAGGAAAAAGCCGCCGAAGGCGTAGCCATTTTCATGCTGTACGACCGTATCGGCAGCCATGCCCTGCCCCATCGTTATGTGCAGTCGCTACGAGACGCCGGGGTGCAGGTCAAGGCCTTCGCCACGCGCAGCGGCTGGCTCAACCGCTTCCAGGTCAACTTCCGCAACCACCGCAAGATCGTGGTGGTGGATGGCATTACCGGGTTCGTCGGTGGGCATAACGTCGGCGATGAGTACCTGGGCAAGAAACCGCCGCTGGCGCCATGGCGTGACACCCATGTGCAAGTCAGCGGCCCAGTGGTGGCGTGCTTGCAGGAGTCGTTTGCCGAGGACTGGTTCTGGGCCGCGCGGGAGTTGCCGCCGCTGCTGCTGCCGGATACCTACCCGGACGACGGCGTGCTCTGCCAGTTGCTGGCCAGCGGCCCGGCGGACCCTTATGAAACCTGCTCGCTGTTTTTCGTCGAGGCCATTCATGCGGCCACCGAGCGGGTATGGATCACCAGCCCGTATTTCATTCCCGATGAGGCGGTGTTTGCGGCTTTGAGGTTGGCGGTATTGCGCGGTGTCGACGTGCGCCTGCTGCTGCCGTCACGGCCGGATCACCGCATCGTCTACGCCGCTTCCAGCCTGTATGCGATCGAAGCCGTGCGCGCCGGGGTGCGGGTATTTCGCTATACGCCAGGATTCCTGCATCAGAAAGTGGTGTTGGTCGACCGTGAAATCAGCGCCATCGGCAGCGCGAACCTGGATAACCGCTCGTTCCGGCTGAATTTCGAAGTGATGTTGCTGACGGTAGATGACACCTTCGCCAGCCAGGTGGAGCACATGCTGCTGGAAGACTTCGCCCTGGCCCATGAAATCAGCCAGGAAGAAAACCGCCAGACCCACCGCCTGCAACAATTGGGCATGCGGATCGCGCGGCTGATTTCTCCAATCTTGTAAGGCTTGCACCGAACCCAATGTGGGAGCGGGCTTGCTCGCGAAAGCGGAGTGTCAGTCACTGAATGTGTTTCTGATCCAACGCCTTCGCGAGCAAGCCCGCTCCCACACAAGCCCGCTCCCACATTCAGATCACCGGTACCATTGCTTACTGGTACAGGTCATCCCGCGTCCAAGGCAGCTCATGGCTACCATCGGCATGGGGTTTCACCGCCAGAATCTGATGCAGGTTGATCCAGCCCCGGGCAAACGCATACGCACAGCCGGCCAGGTACAGGCGCCAGATGCGCAAGGCTTGCTCCGGCACCATCTTGCCCGCCGCTTCCAGGTTGTCTTCGAGGCGCTCGCTCCAGTGATCCAGCGTGCGCGCGTAATGCAGGCGCAAGCTTTCGACGTCGACGACTTCCAGGCCCACGTCGCTGATCTCGGCGGTCATCATCGACAGATGCGGCAACTCGCCGTTGGGGAACACATAACGCTCGATAAAATCCCCCGCGCCACGGCCCACGGGCCGGCCATCAATGTGCTTGGCGGTAATCCCGTGGTTCATCACCAGGCCGCCCTCACGCACCGCGCCGTAGAGAATCTTGCAGTACTCCGCCAGGTTGGCGTGGCCAACGTGTTCAAACATCCCCACGCTCACCACCTTGTCGAACCGGCCATCCTGAGGCAAGTCGCGGTAGTCGAGCAGCGTCAGCTCTACCTGGTCTTCCAGGCCTTCGGCCTTCACCCGCTCCTGGGCCAGCGCCAGCTGTTCCTTGCTCAGGGTGATACCGAACACCTTGACCCCGAATTCCCGCGCGGCATACCGCGCCAGCCCGCCCCAACCGCAGCCCACGTCGAGCAAATACTCCCCCGGCTGCAGCCGCAATTTGCGGCACAGGTGGCGGAATTTGTCTTGTTGGGCTTGATCAAGGGATTCGCTGCCGGTTTCGAAATACCCGCAGGAATAGGCCATGTCGCGGTCCAGCCACAGCTGGTAGAACTCGTTGGACAGGTCGTAATGGTAGGAAATAGCCGCTGCGTCGGTGGCCTTGTCGTGGATCGAGCGCACCGGACGACTCCCCTCGTCGTCATCAACCAGGGCATGACTCAACTCGTCAACGACCCTGATCACTTCGGAAATGGAGCCTTCCAGCTCCAGTTTGCCCTCGACGAAAGCTTCGCCCAGTGAGTCGAGCGTCGGATGGCTGAGCGTTGAAACCATCATGGGGTCCTTGACCACAATGGTGACGCTGGGATCCGGGCCCAGGTTGAATTCATGGCCGTCCCAGAGTCGAAGACGCAGCGGTAGCTTGAGATTCTGTAAGGCCGGTGGAAGTTGCGCGAGCATGAGTAGTCCCCCCTTGTTTCAGACGTCTGAAATGAGGGTAGACCATCCACGGAAAAATTAGCAGGCTATCGAAACAATAGCGCCTTTCTATGGTGCCCGCCGCTGGAGCAAACCCTCCTGGACCCACTGTTTCAGCCAGGTAACCGCTTGCAATGGCGCGCCCTCCTGGTAAGTGACTGCCAACTCGGCACACAGTTCGGAAAAACTCCAACCGTTGGCGACCATGCCTGTCAGCGCGCAGGCTTGCGCCGGTTCAACGCTGCGGTATTGGCAGACATTCTGATGGCGCCAGACCAGGCACACCTGCGCCAATGGCAGGGCTTCGCTGCCGGGAAAGTCCCACTCGCCCTTGCTCGCACGCCAGATGCCCAGGCTGTTGAAATCACACAGCACCTGCTGCACCGACGGCACCAACTGCACCTGCAGCCCTGGCCAGTCTTCGGGCGGCAGCGTTGCCATGTCTTGCAGGGTCAACGGCTCGCCCTGCGGTGCATCAAAGGCCAGGGTGAATGCCCATTCGAGCCGCGCCAGCTCGGCAGGCGCCAAACCTTGCTCGCCATAATGCTCAACGATAAACCCGGGGAACCGCTCGCCAAACCAGCGCAGGCTGTAATGGGCCGAGGGATAACGGCGGGTATAGGCCGAACCCAATGCTGCAAACTCCTCGTCCCCCAGCCAATACCAGACGGCGCCGAAGTCATCGCGCAGCACTTCCTGCAATCGGGCGTGATAGGCGTTGTGGTAAATCGCCAGGCCCGTCTCGACATCCAGGGTCGGGCCGCCGATCAAGGTGGCGCTGAAGCTGTTGCTGGCAGTGGAAGACTCGGCCAGCAAATGCCGCTCAAAGGCCAATTGCCAATCGATCAGGCGCATAACGCTCTCCTGTCCAGCGCGCTCGCGCCCAGTTCGCGGGCCTTGTTCAACTCGTCGAGCAGCTCCTGGAAAGGCGGGAAATGGTCATCGCGTTCGAGCAAGGTCGAGACTGGCCCGAGGTGCTCCAGGGTCCGCTGGTACAGCGCCCACACCGGATCGCATACCGGATGGTCATGGGTGTCGATCACGTAGTCGCCGTAATCCATATGCCCGGCCAGGTGCAGTTGGCGGATGCTTTCGGGCGGCAGGTTGCGGATAAATTCCCAGGCGTCGAACCCGTGATTGCGCGAGCTGACGTAGACGTTATTCACGTCCAGCAGCAACTGGCAGCCGGTGAGATGGGTCAGGGCGTTGAGAAATTCCCATTCGGTAAACTCATCCGCCTTGGAGCGCACGTAGCTGGAGACGTTTTCCAGCACGAAAGGACGCTGCAACACATCCTGCACCTGCCGTACGCGAGCGGCGACGTGGTACAGGCTTTCTTCGGTGTAGGGCAGCGGCAGCAAGTCATGCAACTGGTGCGCGTTGCCACGGCTCCAGCACAGGTGATCGGAAATCCACGCCGGCCGGATGCGCTCGGAGAGCTGCTTGAGTTGTTTCAGGTAATCGGTATCGAGGGCATGGGGCCCGCCGATAGACAGGGACACGCCATGCATCACCAGGGGATAACGCTCGGCTATCGCATCCAGGTAGTACAAGGCCTTGCCGCCCTGCACCAGATAATTCTCGGAGATCACTTCGAACCAATCCACAGCCGGCGATTGTTCAAGGATCTGCTGGTAGTACTCGCTGCGTAAACCCAGGCCGTAACCCAGACTCGGAAGGGAAGCGGACATAAAAACACTCCTGGGGAAAGTGTCCGCAGCGGAGGGGGTGCCCGCTGCGGTTGCACTCAGTTGTCGGTTATTCGCCGACTTTGCCGCCTTTCTGATCGCACATCGCCTTGCTCATCGACAGGAAGCCCTGGCCTTTGCAAGAACCCATGCCTTTGCAGGCGTGGTCTTTGGTTTTGCAGTCGTTCTGGCCTTTGCAGGCGTTGACGCCATAGCAATGGACCTGAGCGTCTGCTGCCTGTACCTGAGTGGCAACACCGGCAAACATGCCAGCAGCGGCGATAGCGAGGGCGGCACCAGCAGCAGCGGATTTGATGTTCATTGTGTATTCCTCATGATCGGTAGTGGAGCCGGTCTGAACGGATTGTTCAGTCTCGACATAGCACTAGAGTGAGGTCCCCCCATGGCGTTACAGCGCGACTGAAAAATTTATTCCTCGAGTTTCAATAGCGGCTCCTGGAACCGCAACAAGCGCCCCGCATTCCCCAGCACCAGCAGCGTACTGAGGTTGTGCAGCACCGCCGCAATCATCGCTCCCGCCGCGCCCAGCCAGCCAAATGCGGCGAACACCACGATCGCCAGCGTCCAGCCCAGACCGATGATCACGTTGACCTGCAACGTGTGCCGGCACTGGCGACTCAAGCGCACACAGGTGCCCAGGCGCCGCAGGTCGCTGCCGATCAGCACCACGTCCGCCGATGCCAGCGCGATATCCGCCCCGCCCGCGCCCATCGCCACACCGACCACACCCGCCTTGAGCGCCAACGAATCGTTGATCCCGTCGCCCACCACCATCGGCCGGAAACCGCTGCCGATTTCCCCCAGCACGCGATTGAGTTTGTCCTCCGGCAAAGCCTGGGCTTCGACGTCGCTGATGCCCACTTCCAACGCCAGGCTGTCGGCCACGCTCTGGCGGTCGCCGGTCAGCAGCAGTTGGCGCCCCAGGCCCAATTCACGCAGCTCTTTCATCGCCTGGCGCGCTTCAGGTTTCACGCTGTCCGCCAACAACAGCCAGGCAAGGAACTGCCCGTTCAACGCAAGCCCGGCAATCGGGCCGTCGTGATTGGGGACCGCCGTGGTCGTGATGCCCAGTTGCTCAAACAATTCCGGCCGGCCGAGGGCGGCTTCGCCCTGCCCGGTCTGGGCGACCACACCGAGGCCCTGGCGCTCGCGAATATCCGACAACACCAGCATCTGCTCTTGAGTCGCCAGCCCCGCCAATGCCCGGCTGACCGGGTGGCTGCTGGCCGAACCGAGGCTGGCCGCCAGGTTGAGCAGCACTTGCCGATCCGGCTCGCGGGTGTCGATGGACTGCAAACGCAGGGTGCCAAACGTCAGGGTGCCGGTCTTGTCGACCACCAGCGACGTCAGGTCCGCCAGCTCTTCGAGAAACGCAGAGCTGCGAATCAGAATGCCGTGACGCGCCGCCACCGCAATGCCCGCAATCGCCGTGGCCGGAGCCGACAACACCAAAGCACACGGGCACGCCGCCACCAGCACCGCGAGCATCGCCTGGGCGTCATTGGTGACAAACCAGGTGACCGCCGCCAGCAACAGCACCAGCACCATGTAGCTGCCGGCGTAGCGCTCCAGCAATCGGGTGATCGGCGGCTTCGAACGTTCGGCGCTCTGCATCAGGGCGATGACTTTGCCCAGCGTCGACTCATTGCCAGTGCGGGTCACTTCCAGGCGCAGCAAACCGTCGAGGTTGATCGCGCCACCAAACACCTGCACGCCGACACTCGCTTCCAGCGGCACCGATTCACCGGTAATCGGCGCGGTGTCCAGGCTGGCCTGGCCCGACAGCACCACGCCGTCGGCGGGCACGCGGTCACCGGCACGCACTTCGACGATATCGCCGGTCTTCAGGATGCCGTTGTCCACTTCCAGGATCGTCCCGTCCGCCTGCACCAACCGTGCGTGGCTACGGGTCAGCTTGCCCAGGGCATGAATCGCTTCCTGGGAGCCGATGACGCTGCGCTCTTCCAGCACATGGCCGAAGATCATGATGATCGGCAGCAGCGCGGCGGTCAGCAGGTCACCGGTAGCCCAGGCGCCGAGCATCGCCAGCGCAATGAGTTGGTCGGTGATGCCATGCAAACTTGGATACCGCAGGCTGTACCAGGCCGAGCGCATCACGGGCACGGCCACCAGCAATGAGGCGACGCCCAACAGCAGTTGGCTCACGCCGGTCTGGTCCGGCGCCAGCCAGCGCCATACCAGGCCCAGGCTGAGCAGGCCCAGGGCGAGCATCGCCAGGGTCAGTTGCCGGGCGGCGCTGCGTTGTTCGGCCGACGAGAGCATCGGGGCTGCGTGGGCGGTCATTGTTCGGCTCCCTGAATGATCAGGCGGGAATCGTCTTTAGGGTCAACCGTGGTCACGGAGCCGGCCTGCCCGAGAATCTTCGGCAGGCGTTCGCGGTAGAGGCGCAGCAACAGGCCGGGGTCGTTGACCTGGGCCAGGCTGGCGACGGTGGCGGTTTGGGCCTGGGCGTTGGCCAGGCGCTCGCTGGCCTGGGCGTGAGCCACCTGCACGGCGCGATCAGCGTCCTGGTTGGCGGTCTGGGTGAGTTTTTCGGCGTCGGTGCGCGCATTGGCCACCGCCTTGTCGGCTTGCTGGCTGGCGGTCAGCACTGCGTTGAAGGCATTGACCGCCGGGCCCGGCAAGCTCGATTGCACGTCGACCCGGGTGACTTCGATGCCCAGGCCAAGGCCGGTGGACGCCAGGTCAGCCAGGCGTTGATTGATGCCGCGCACCAGGTCGCCACGCAGCCGTTCGCGGCGTTCGGCGGCCTGGTTGTCGGCGCCGATCAACTCGGGGCGCGCCACCAGAATCGTGTCCAGATCCCGCGCCGCAGTCAGCACCACGGCGCTGCGAGTGACCAGTCGATCCAGCGCGGGCAGCACGTGATCGCCCTGCAACACAAACGCGTAGGGCTCGGTGACCTTGTAGAAGACCCGCACATCCAGTTGCACCACGCCGGCATCGCCGGTCAGCAGGTAACCGGAGCCGGCCAGGGCATCGCTCAGCGGTGTGGCAAAACTGGCCACGCGATCGGCTTGGGTGGCCGCATCGGAACGCAGCAGGTTTTCCACCCGGCGCTCAATCACCCGGTCCGCGGCGGGCAACAGCACCACTTGCTCGAACGGACGCGGCCAGGCCAGCAGCAGCCCGGCATTCTGGATCCGGTCCAGCGCACCGAAGTGCAACACCACGGCGCGGTTCTGCGGGTCGATCTGGCGTACGTTGGAAAACGCCCACGCCAGCGCCGCCAATACCGTCACCGCATACAGCGCCAGGAACGTCAGCCGTCCAGCCTGGATCCACGGGCTGTCGAGGCTTTCCCGCTCACTCATGGCTGCACATCCTTCGGCCCATCCACCAGCGCGCGGAAAGGCGCGGCATCGGTGCGCAGGATGATCTTGGTGCCCGGCGTGACCACTGTGCCAAGGGTGTCGAGGGAACGCAGCAGGTTATACAGCTGCGGATTGCCGGCGTAGGCACGGCCATAAATCTGCGCGGCTTCGACCCGGGATTGCGCTTCGATGTCGGCGGCTTTCACCGTGGCGTCGGCCTGGACGATTCGCGCATCACGCTCGGCGGCCGAACGAATCTGCGCCGCTTCACGCTTGCCCACGGCGGTTCGTTCCGTGGCGATGGTCTCGCGCTCGGCGCGCATGCGGTCGACGGTGGCGGCGAGGGTCACCGAGGGCAAGGTCAGCCGTTCAACGCCCACCTGCACCACACGCACGCCATAGGTGGTGAGCAATTGTTGATCAATCTGCTGGCGCAACTGCGCTTCAAAATCGGCAATGCGCACCTGGCTGGCATCGGTGTTCACCAGGTTGGCCAGGTCGAAACTGGCGGCGGTGGTTTCCAGCGCCGAGCCGACAAAGGTACGAATCTGCCGCGCCGCTTCATCCGGCTGGTTCTGCACCGCACGCATAAAGCGCTGCACGTTGTCGGGGTCGCCCTGCACCTGCCAGGCCACGTAGGCCTGCACGATGATCCGCAGGCCATCGCGGGTGCCCACATCCTGCAAACCGCTGGAGGTGGTGCGCAGGCGCAGGTCCACCGGAATCGCCGCCTCGAACGGCGCCGGCCAGCGCCATCCCAGGCCCGGCTCCAGCAATACCCGCGACGGGTTGCCGAAGCGAGTAATCACCGTGGCTTCACCGGAACGCACCTGCACCAGGCTCGCCGCGGCGACCGCGAACAGCACCAGCAATACCGCCCAGCCCATACGCCGCCAGGGGAACGGGCCGGCTTCGTGTTCATCGCCATGATGGTGATGATGGTGGCCGTGGTGGTGACCATGGCCTGCGTGATCGTGAGAATGAGCGCTCAACAGATGAACTCCTTATTGAACGGCTTTACGCGGCACCGCAGGGTCGGCCGGTAAGGTAAAGGAACGCAGATCGATGGTCGGTGCGCCACTGGCGCCCAGGCGATGATCAAGAATGAGTAACTTGGCGTGGGCCAGGCCCTGGCTCAGTTGGCTCAGGTACTGCTCCAGCACGAAGGCCTGGCCGGCTTGTTGATAGGCCTTTTGTTCGGCGCTGAAGCGCAGGTCCGCCGCTTGGGCGCCGGCGCTGACTTCATGGGCCGTGGCCTGGGCTTGGTCACGGGCGGTACTGGCTTGCAGCAACGCCTGGTTGGTCTGCTCACTGGCAGCGCCGCGCTCCCGGGAAATCAGCGCCTGGGCGCCGATCTGCGCAGCTTGCACCGCGTGGTAGGCATTCGCCGCACCGGAGGGCGGGTGAATGGCTTCCACCACGGTGGCGAGAATTTCCACGCCGCTGTCGAGTTTCTTCAGGTCCGCTTGCACCGCCTGGCCAATTTCATCGGCGAGGCTGTTGCGTTCCTCACCCAGCAATTCATCAAGGGTTCGCGAGGCAAACTCGTGGACGAGGATGCGGCTGGCGGTGCTGCGGATCAGCGTGGGCACATCGGCGCTGTTATAGGTGGCGGCGAGTGCGGCCTGGTCGGTCAAGCCGATGCGGTACACAAAGCGCACGTCCATATTGACGATCTGGAAGCTCTGCTTGTCGCCGCTGCTGCTGGCGATCACCTGGGATTTGTCATTCACATGGCTGGCGTCCCACAGGCGGTTGGCGATCAGCGGCGCCGGGCCCTCGGCCGGAGCGACGTCGGTGTTTGCCGCTTCGCCAACGCTGGTGGCCAGCTCATGGACCACGCCGTTTTCCACGTTCAGTACGCGACCCAGCGGCCACGGCAAACCGGCATGCAGGCCAGGCCCGAAGACCTCCACCGGCTTGCCAAAGCGTTCATAGATCCCACGGCTTTGCAGGGCGACTTCATGCACGCCGGTCAGCAACCAGCCTACGGCCAGCACCACCACCAGCACTGGCAGGAATGCCCGGCGCATGTAGGTGAAGGCCCAGATCTGCCGCAGGTCGATGCCGAAACGGTTGTGCAGTTCGTGCTGCAAGGCGAGCAACGGTTGCGGCGGCCAGCGCAGCATCCCGGCGATAAAACTTTGCGCCATCAGGCGCGGTTCAAGCCGCTCCTGGCGCGGGCTGAACAGCGACAGCAGGCCTCTCAGCAGAAACTCCAGCGCCACCAGGGCCGGCAACAGGCCGATCAACACGGCCAGGCGCAGAGGCCACACGGACTCTTCACCGGCAAACAGCAGACAAATCGCACTGATCACCAGGCAGATAATCGCCACCCGGCTCAGTTGCGCCAGTTGCACCGCTTCCGGCCATTGGGCGGTGCTTTCCTGGGCCATGCGCCGTTCAAACACCAGCAAGCCGAACGCCAGTGCCAAGGCAATGGCGGCGCCCACACTGGCAGCCTGGCCCAACGCCGCGGCGGGCAAGGTCAGGCTCCAGAATTCCAGAACGCTGAAGAATGCCAACAACGACCAGCCGCACAGCCAGAACACCGGTGCGCCAATCTGCACCAGCAAGCCGTTACCGACGCGACCGAACTGCCGGTTTAGCCAG
This sequence comes from Pseudomonas sp. D8002, assembly GCF_013385695.1. Classification (NCBI taxonomy): domain Bacteria; kingdom Pseudomonadati; phylum Pseudomonadota; class Gammaproteobacteria; order Pseudomonadales; family Pseudomonadaceae; genus Pseudomonas; species Pseudomonas sp. D8002. The sequence continues at coordinate 163,264 of NZ_JACAPM010000032.1, read as the reverse complement.
CCAGGTTCTTCTTGTGGCAGCGGCGGTTCGATCAGCCGTGCAGCCGGCTCCTCCAGCGCCATGGCCCGCCAATCCGCGACCCACCACGCCGATTGCAAGCCAGCCACCAGCACCAGCAACGCCGAGGCGCAGTTGATCAGCACCACCGGCCAGATCGACAGCGGGGCGAACAGCGCCACAAACAGCGCCAGCATCCAGCCGCCGACCGCCAGCACCGTCAGGCCAATGCCGGCCTGCCTCAACCGGCGGGCATGAAACAACCCCTGCTGAAAACGCGGCAGCCCTTCGATGGCCACGTCATCAGCGTCTAGATCCACTCGCATCCCCAAACGCCCACCCAGAAACAATTAGTTACTCTATAACCCGAAGCGTGAAATTTTTGTTTGGTTTCACACAGATAGTGACGAAAGCCCCAGAAACACGAGCCATCACTGGTTTCAGCGGTGATAAATCGGCACACTCCCCAGAGTTTTTCGCGGGCTTACGGACAAGGAAGCGTCACTCCCCATGATTTCGATCTATCAGCTTAAACCGCGTTTTCAGAACCTGCTGCGCCCGCTGGTGCAGCGCCTCTACGACAACGGCACCACCGCCAACCAGATCACCGTGCTGGCCGGGGTGGTTTCCCTGCTGGTGGGATTGCTGATTGCCGGCTTCGCACAACATGTGTGGCTGTTTGCGCTGATCCCGCTGTGGATGATCCTGCGCATGGCCCTCAATGCCATCGACGGCATGCTCGCCCGGGAATTCGGCCAGCAATCGCGACTCGGCGCCTACCTCAATGAACTGTGCGACGTGATCGCCGACAGCGCACTGATCCTGCCGTTTGCGCTGATCCCCGAGGTCAGCCTGGCGCCGGTATTGCTGGTGACGCTGCTGGCGGTGTTCAGCGAATACGCCGGCGTGCTCGGGCCGATGGTCGGGGCTTCCCGGCGCTACGACGGCCCGATGGGCAAGAGCGATCGGGCGTTTGTGCTCGGGGTGCTGGCCACCGGCGTAGCGCTGGGCTGGCTGGGTGCCGGTTGGGTCGATGCGGTGATGTGGCTGGTCGCGGCGTTGCTGGCCTACACCCTGGTCAACCGCGTGCGCCAAGGCTTGAAAGAAGAAACGAACACCTCCCCTTCTGCATAAGGATTTTGCGATGCGTGAACAGCAAGAGCACACCTTCAGCACCCATGACGGGGTGGAGCTTTTCTACCGTCATTGGCCCGCCACCGCACCCGCGGGCTTTGCGCCGCGCAAGGCGATCTTGCTGTTCCATCGCGGCCACGAGCATTCCGGTCGTATCGCCCACCTGGTGGACGAGTTGAACCTGCCGGAGTTCGACTTCTTCGCCTGGGACGCCCGTGGCCACGGCCAATCCCCCGGCGCGCGCGGCGACAGCCCGAGCTTCGCCACCAGTGCGCGGGACGTGCAGACCTTCGTTGACCATATCGGCGCCACCTACAACATTGAGGAAGAAAACCTCGCGGTGATCGCCCAAAGCGTCGGCGCGGTGATCGCGGCCACTTGGGTGCACGACTACGCGCCGAAGATTCGCTCGCTGGTACTCGCCTCCCCCGCATTCAAGGTCAAGCTCTACGTGCCCTTCGCCCGGCCGGGCCTGGCGTTGATGCGCAAGTTTCGCGGCAACTTTTTCGTCAACAGCTACGTCAAGGCCAAGTTCCTGAGCCATGACCCGGAGCGCGTGGCGTCCTACGACAGTGATCCGCTGATCACCAAAGCCATCTCGGTGAATGTACTGTTGGGCCTGTACGAAGCGGCCGACAGGGTTGTAGCCGATGCCCAGGCAATTCAGGTACCGACCCAACTGCTGATCTCCGGCTCGGACTTTGTGGTGCACCGCAAACCCCAGCAGCAGTTTTTCGACCGCCTCGGCAGCTTGAAGAAAGAGCTGCACATCCTCCCCGGCTTCTTCCACGACACCCTCGGTGAACGTGATCGTGCCGTGGCCTTGAGCAGCGCCCGGCGCTTTATCCTGCAGAACTTCGAACACCCGCTGGACCGCGCCTCCTTGCTGGATGCCGACAGGATTGGCCTGACCTGCGCCGAATCCGAGTCCCTCGCCGCGCCGTTGCCACGCAACTCCCTGCGCGACCTGTACTGGCGCATGACCCGCGCCAGCATGGGCCTGGGCAGCAAACTGTCGGATGGCGTGAAGCTCGGTTTCGACACCGGCTTCGACTCCGGCAGCACCCTGGACTACGTGTACCGCAACAAACCCACCGGCAAAGGCGGGCTGGGGCGGATGATCGACACCAACTACCTGAACTCCATCGGCTGGCGCGGTATTCGTCAGCGCAAGTTGAATGTGGAAGAGCTGCTGCGCCTGGCGATGGCCAAGCTGCGGGACGAGCAGCGGGAAGTGCGAATCGTCGACATCGCCGCCGGGCATGGTCGGTACATTCTGGAAGCCTTGCAGGGCGTTTCGCCGTTGCCGGAATCGATCCTGCTGCGGGACTACAGCGACATCAACGTGCGCGACGGTGGCGCGCTGATTCGTGAAAAAGGGCTGGGGGATATCGCCCAGTTCGTCAAAGGCGATGCGTTTGACCGGGCGGACCTTGCGGCGCTGGAACCCAAGCCGACGCTGGCGGTGGTGTCCGGGCTATATGAACTGTTCGCGGATAACGCGATGGTCGGTGGCTCGCTCGCCGGCTTGGCCGAAGCCGTGGAGCCCGGTGGTTATCTGGTGTACACCGGCCAACCGTGGCACCCGCAACTGGAACTGATCGCCCGCGCCCTCACCAGCCACCGCCAAGGCCAGGCCTGGGTAATGCGCCGGCGCAGCCAGGCGGAAATGGATCAACTGGTGGAAGCCGCCGGTTTCCGCAAGATCACCCAACGCGTGGATGAGTGGGGGATTTTCAGCGTGTCCCTGGCACAGCGAGCCTGACCCATGCGTGAACCGGGCCTGTTGAAACCGGCGGTGCTGTGGCTGCTGCTGTTGGCGCCGCTGTTTTTCAGCACCTACGGCTTTGCCACGTGGGTCACCAGCCAGCGCAGCGACGTGGGCACGATGGTGTTCGGCTGGGAAACCCATATCCCGTTCTGGGCCTGGACCATCGTGCCCTACTGGTCGATCGACCTGCTCTACGGTTTCTCCCTGCTACTGCCAAGCACCCGCCATGAACTGAAACAACATGCCTTGCGCCTGCTGACGGCCCAAGTGATTGCCGTCACCTGCTTCCTGATCTGGCCCTTGCGTTTCACCTTCGAAAGACCGGAGCTGGACCGCGTGTTTGGCTGGCTGTTTGCGGTACTCGCCGGGTTCGACAAGCCGTTCAACCAGGCGCCGTCATTGCACATCGCGCTGCTGGTGGTGCTGTGGATAATGTATCAGCGGCATAGCCAGGGCCTGTGGCGCTGGCTGGTGCATGGCTGGTTCGCGTTGATCGGCCTTTCGGTGCTGACCACTTATCAACATCACTTTATTGACTTACCCACAGGCGCCCTCGCCGGCTGGCTGTGCGTGTGGCTGTGGCCGCTGGAACATCCGAGCCCGCTGCTGAATGCCCAGCTGACCAGGGACCGCCAGCGTTGGCGGCTGGGGCTGCGCTATGGCTTCGGGTCGCTGGTGTGTTTGATCCTGGCGTTTTCCCTTGGCGGCGGCTGGTTGTGGCTGCTTTGGCCGGCGGTATCCCTTGGCTTGATGAAGGCGAATTACCTGGTACTGGGCGTTGCAGGATTTCAGAAACGCGCCGACGGACGACTCACTCCGGCGGCGCGCTGGTTGTTGGCGCCTTATCTGGTGGCTGCCTGGATCAATTCCCGCCTGTGGACACGTAGACATCCACAGCCCGATCAGGTTGTGGATAACGTTTGGCTGGGGCGAATTCCCACCAGCGGTGAGCTGGGATCATTCAAGGCGGTGGTCGATCTGTGCGCCGAATTGCCGATTAATCCACAGGGTCGCGCCTACTACAGCCTGCCAGTGCTCGACCTCACGGCGCCCACTGCAGCGCAATGCGTGGAAGCCGCCCAAGCGATAGAGCGGCTACGCTCAGCCGGACCTTTGCTGGTGTGCTGCGCCCTCGGTTACTCACGCAGCGCCACCGCCGTGGCTGCATGGCTGCTGCATACCGGGCGCGCAGGCAATGTCGACGAGGCGGTGGCTATTATTCGTACAGCACGCCCACGTGTGGTCCTGCATTCCGCTCACCGTGAAGCCCTGGAGGGTTTAGCCCATGCCCGCTGATATGGAATTACAGGTCGTCGCCAGCCTGCTGCGGCGGGGCCGTTCCCTGGATCAGTTATCCACAGGCCTGACCTTGCTCGGCGTACTGTTCGGCCTCGCTCAACTGCTGATGGCCAGCATCACGCCGGTCTGCCTGATCCTCAGCCTGTGGATGATTGTGCTCGGGCTGCTGGAAAAATATTGGGCGTTGCGGGTGGCCTTCGACGCCGACCTGTTCGCCCTGCTCGCCCGCGACACCGACCGCACGCCCGACTTCGACCAGGCCATGCAAACCCTTGGCCTGCAATCCGCCAAACGCGCAGGCCGCCCCTGGACCGAGCGCCGTCGCGGCGCCCTGAAACTGTTGCGCAAGCAAGCCTACCTGCTGGCGGCGCAAGTGCTGCTGACCGTGGCCGTCATCCTGGCCAGCCCCTGGCTGCCCTTCGCCGGATAAGGAATCCTCATGTTCGAACCCGTGGTCGCCACCCTGATTACCTCCATGGCCCGCACCGTCACCGGCGCCCGCAGCCTGTGGCTTGGCTGCGCGCCGGTGCCGGTGCAACGCATCTACTACGCCAACCACAGCAGCCACGGCGATTTCGTGCTGCTGTGGGCCTCGTTGCCGCAGAACCTGCGTAAATTCACCCGCCCGGTGGCCGGCAGCGACTACTGGAACACCAGCGCCCTGCGCCGCTACATCATCAACCGGGTGTTCAACGGCGTGCTGATCGACCGCGAGCGCAAGGACCCTGTGGATAACCCTCTGGCGCCGATGCTTCAGGCCCTGGAAAACGGCGACTCGCTGATCATCTTTCCCGAGGGCACGCGCAACCTGGAAGACGGCCTGTTGCCGTTCAAAAGCGGGCTGTATCACCTGGCCAAGAGTTATCCACAAGCCGAATTGATCCCGGTGTGGATCGCCAACCTCAACCGGGTCATGCCCAAGGGCCGTGTGCTGCCGCTGCCCTTGCTGTGCACCACCAGCTTCGGCGCACCGCTGCAACTGGAGGACGGCGAAGACAAGGCGCTGTTCCTCGCCCGCACCCGCGACGCCTTGCTCGCCCTTGCCCCGGAGCATTCCTGAGATGGATAGCCAAACCCTGATGTTGTTCGGCGGGATCGGCGCGATCCTGGTGCTCGCCTCGCTGATCGGCCTGATCCTCAAACTGCGCACCCGTGGCACACCCAACGCGGTGATCGACAACCTCAACGCCCGCATCAATGCGTGGTGGGTGATGGTGGTGGTGATTGGCATTGCGTTCTGGCTCGGCACCGGCGCGGTGATCCTGCTGTTTTACGCCGTGTCGTTCTATGCCCTGCGGGAATTCCTCACGCTGACACCCACCCGGCGCAGCGATTACCCGGCGCTGGTGGCGGCCTTCTACCTGGCGCTGCCGCTGCAATACCTGCTGATCTACTTCGACTGGTACGGGCTGTTCTCGATCTTTATCCCGGTGTACGTGTTCCTGCTGCTGCCGATCCTCGCGTCACTGGGCGGCGACAGCACGCACTTCCTGGAACGGGCGTCGAAAGTGCAATGGGGGCTGATGATCGCGGTGTTCTGTGTGTCCTTCGTGCCGGCGCTGCTGACCCTGGATATCGTCGGCTACGAAGGCCGCAACCTGCTGCTGATTGCCTACCTGGTGATCGTGGTGCAACTGTCGGACGTGTTGCAGTACGTGTGCGGGAAGCTGTTCGGCAAACACAAGATCGCGCCCAACCTGTCGCCATCGAAAACCGTGGAAGGGTTTGTCGGCGGGATCCTGCTGTCATCCCTGATCGGCGCGGCGCTGTGGTGGACCACGCCGTTCAATCCCTGGCAGTCGTTCCTGATTGCGCTGTTGATCAACCTGCTGGGGTTTGCGGGCGGGATTGTGATGTCGGCGATCAAGCGCGACCGGGGCGTGAAGGATTGGGGGCACATGATCGAGGGCCACGGCGGGATGCTGGATCGGCTGGATTCAGTGTGTTTTGCCGCGCCGATCTTCTTTCATCTCGTGCGCTACTGGTGGACCTGACGACCACCTTCCTCCCCAAATCCACACAACCCCAGTGGCGAGGGAGCTTGCTCCCGCTGGAGTGCGCAGCGCTCCCAGGATTTTGGGGCCGCTACGCAGCCCAGCGGGAGCAAGCTCCCTCGCCACAACAAGCGTCCTTATCACAATAAGAAAGCACCAGCCGGGAAGGTGCCCCCGGCGTCATTATCTGATCGTTCCCACGCTCTGCGTGGGAATGCATCCGGTGACGCTCCGCGTCACGACTTTAAAGCGGACGCGGAGCGTCCAGGGCGGCATTCCCACGCGGAGCGTGGGAACGATCTAGCCGGGAAGGTGACTCAGCGGCAACGCCCCGGGCGTCTTCACCGTCTGAATCGCGAAGTTGCTGCGGATATCACTCACCCCCGGCAACTTCAACAAGCTCCCTGTCAGGAACCGTTCATACCCGCGCAAGTCCGGCACCACCACTTGCAGCAGGAAATCCGACTCCCCCGACACCAGAAACGCCGAAATCACCTGGGGCAGCGCCGTCACCGCCAACCGAAACGCCTCCGCCTGTTCGTCGTTATGCCGCTCCACTTTCACCCCGACAAACACCGTCAGCCCCAACCCGACTTCATCCCGGTCCAGGCTTGCCTGGTAACCACGAATCACCCCGGCCTCTTCCAGCAGCCGCACACGCCGCAAGCAGGGCGAGGCCGACAGGCCAATCTGGTCCGCCAGTTGCACGTTGCTCAGCCGGCCATCCCGTTGCAGGGCTTCAAGAATCTTGCGGTCAAATGCGTCCAGCTTCAGATTTGGCATAAGTGAAATGTTTCGCCCGAAAAAAGTGGCAGATTGTGCCAAGACTAGACGCTTTTCCGGCTGACTACGCAAGCACCTGCCCCGGCCTTCACCTCTAAAATTGCCCTACGAATCACCTACCGCAAGGGGCAGGCACATGGCAGAACTCTGGTTGTTTTCAGTCGCGTTGGCAGTGGTGTACCTGCTGCCCGGCCCGGACATGATCCTGCTGCTGCAAACCGGCGCCCGCCAGGGCAAGGCGATGGCACTGGCAACCGCAGGCGGCTTGGGCTTGGCGCGAGCCTGCCACGTGGCGCTGGCGGGGATGGGCCTGGCGACCCTGTTCAAGGTCGCACCCTGGACCTTCGATGTGGTGCGCCTGGGCGGTGCGGCGTATCTGCTGTGGATCGGCGTGCAGTGCCTGCGCTCAAACCTGCTGCCCAACCTGAACGCCGAGCACAGCACGACGCCGGCGCATGCCTGGTGCGAAGCCTTCCAGCGGGGTTTGCTGACCAACCTGCTCAACCCCAAGGCGCTGCTGTTCTGCTCCGTGCTGCTGCCGCAATTCATTGATCCACATGGCGCATCGGTGACTGCGCAGTTTGGGCTGCTGGGGGCGATTCTGGTGGCGGTCGGCCTGGGATTCGACAGTTGCTATGGATTGGCCGGCGCAAGAATCGGCCGCTGGCTGGAACGCAGCCCGTCCGCCCAGCGCCTTCAGCAATGGCTGTTTGGCAGTCTTTTGATCGGTTTTGCGATACGCCTCACCTTCGTACAGCAAGCCTGAGCTTTGCAGCGCATTTGCCGTCATCTTTTGTATCAAAGAGACGTGTAAGATACGCGACACATTGCCAGGGATGCTCACCATGTTTGATTCGTTAAAAGCGACCAGCCGCCGTTTTTTCGGGGCCTTGATCTCAGTGGTGAGTGTTCTGTTCAGCGCCGTTCGATGGCTGGCGCGCAGCCTGTTCGGCCAGTGGCAGCCGCCGCGCTGGCTGCAAGCCACAGGCAACGGCCTGGTCAACGTCGGCCACAAGGCCCGGGCTTATCCGCGCCAGGCTGCGGGCGGCGCGCTGGCCCTGGTACTCGTGCTGGCCGCGGGCTTTTACGGCTGGCACTGGTATTCCCACCTGCCACAGCCCCACACCGTGGGTTATTCGCTGCACAAGCCCAACCTGACGGATTACACCCAGCCGCAGCCAGTTGTGGATAACTTGCAGGTGCGCTTCGCCGAATCCGTGGCCCCGCTGGCGGCCATCGGCAAGCCGGTCACCGAAGGCATCACCCTCAAGCCTGCCATCGCCGGCGCCTGGCGCTGGGCGGATGACCGCAGCCTGGTGTTCACCCCGGAAAAAGACTGGCCCGTCGACGCCCACTACACCATCGACCTGGCCAAGAAAACCCTGTTGGCCGACGGCGTACTGCTCAGCCAATACACCAGCCAATTCTCCACCCAGCCGTTCCGCGCCACCTTGACGCAAAACGAGCTGTACCAGGACCCGAGCAACCCGACGCAGAAACAGCTGGTAGCGACCTTCCACTTTTCCCACCCGGTAGACGAAGACAGCGTACGCAAACGTGCCTCGGTCGCCCTCGGCAAAGGCTTGGCCTACCGCGACGCGCAACTGCCCAATCGCCCGGAAATCACCTTCGACGAACACAAGCTCAACGCCTTTGTGCGCTCTGCCGCCCTGGCCACCCCACTGGAAAGCACCCCGGTCAGCGCCAAGCTCGATGAAGGCCTCAAGGCCCGTGATGGCGGCAATCCCAGCTCGGCGCCGCTGGTGGCCGAAGTCACCGTGCCCGGCCGCTATCGCCTGACCTTTACCGGCGCCGAAGTCAGCTTTGTCGACAACGAGCGCGGCGAACCCGAGCCGGTGTTGATGTTCAGCAGTTCCAGCGCCGTGGCCGACGAGACCATCGCCAGCAAGGTCCAGGCCTGGATGCTGCCGGAAAAAGCCGAGGACGATACCCGCCCCTGGAACCTGCAAGACATCGACGACAAGCTGTTGGCCAGCAGCACCAAGGTCAAGCTGACCCACGTGCCGAGCGTCGAACCGCTGAACACCCTGCACGCCTTCAAGTTCAAGGCCCCGCCGGGCCGCGCCCTGTATGTGCGGGTGCCGGCCAACCTGGAAGCCATCGGCGGCTACCTGGCGAAAAATCCGACAGCCTCTCTCGTGAGCATGCCGGCTTATCCACGCACGCTGCAGTTCCTGTCCGACGGCGCCCTGCTCAGCCTCACCGGCGAAAAACGCCTGGGCTTCATGGCCCGTGGCGTACCCGGCGCCCATGTGGAAATCGCGCGCCTGCTGCCCAACCAGTTGCAACACCTGGTGGACCAGAGCAGCGGCAGCTTTGCCCGACCGAATTTTGCCAATGACTACTTCGACCGGATGGTGGAGCGTCAGAGCCTGGACATTCCGCTGTCGGCTGGCGACCCGTCGAAAACCGTCTACGACAACGTCGACCTGAGCAACTACCTCACGGCCAACGGCGGCCGCCGGGGGATTTTTGTGCTCAAGCTGAGCCCGCAGGACGACCCGGCCGATCGCACCTTCGACTACTCGCGCAACACCACCAGCGACCTGCGTTTCATCGTGGTCACCGACTTGGGCATCATCGCCAAGCGCTCCAGCGATGGCAGTCACGATGTGTACGTGCAGTCCATCGGCAACGGCTCGCCGGTGTCCGACGCCCAGGTCGATATCATCGGCCGCAACGGTTTGCCGGTCGCCAGCGGCCATACCGACGCCGAAGGTCACGCGCACTTCGCCAAGCTGGATGAACTGCGCCGTGAGAAAACGCCGTTGATGTATGTGGTCAGTCGCGGCAATGACCAATCCTTCCTGCCGATTGCCCGTCAGTCGCAACAGCTGGATTTGTCACGCTTTGATGTAGGCGGCCTGGAAGAGGACGGTGCGATCAATCGCCTCAGCGCCTACCTGTTTACCGATCGCGGCCTGTACCGGCCCGGCGAGACCGCGCACCTGGGCATGATCGTGCGCAGCGGCGACTGGAAAGGCGCCCTGCAAGGCCTGCCGGTTGAGTTGCAGATCACCGACCCCCGTGGCCTTGAGGTGATTCGCCAGCCGTTGAAACTGTCGGCCAGCGGTTTTGAAACCTTCGATTTCCCAAGCAGCGAAGTAGCCCCATCCGGCGATTACACCGCGACCCTGCAACTGATCGGTGAGAAGCAGCGTCGTACCGACCTGGGCAGCGTCAGCTTCAAGGTCCGCGACTTTGAACCGGACCGGATGAAAGTCAGCCTGAGCCTGCACGATACACCGGTGCTGGGCTGGATCCCGCCGGACCAGGTGGTGGCCAAGGTTACCGCGATGCACTTGTTCGGCGCTCCGGCGGCGGGTCGTCGCGTCACGGCGAAAATGTCTCTGAGCCCGACGCTCGCGGCCTTTGATCGCTACCCGGATTACCGCTTCCGCCTGAATGACTCGCTGGAAGAAGCCAGCTCCGAAGACCTGGCCGAAACCACCGTCGACGACAGTGGCCAGGCGGTGCTGGACCTGAACCTGCAACGCTTCGCCAACAGCACCTACCGCCTGCAAGTGATGACCCAGGTGTACGAAGCCGAAGGCGGTCGCAACGTCGCCGCACAAAGCGCATTGCTGGTGTCGGCGGCGCCGTACCTGGTGGGTGTGAAGAGCAAGGATTCGCTGTCTTTCGTCGCCAAGGACGCCCCGCGTGAAGTGCAATGGCTGGCCGTGGCGCCAGACCTTACGCCAGTCGCAGTCGACGGCCTGACCAGTGAAGTGGTCGAGCACCGCTACGTCTCGGTGCTGGTGAAGCAATCCAACGGCACCTACAAATACGAGTCGCGCATCAAGAACATCAGCCAGCCTGCCTCGCCGCTGGTGATGACCAAGGACGGCGCCAAGCAAACCCTGAACACCGGCACCCCGGGCGATTTCACCCTGCAACTCAAGGACGCCAACGGCAACCTGCTGAACCAGATCGACTACAGCGTCGCCGGCCGGGGCAACACCTCGCGCTCCCTGGAGCGCAACGCCGAACTGCAACTGCGCCTGGATAAACGCAGCTACGCCACCGGTGATGAGATCGCCATCAGCATTCGCGCGCCGTACACCGGCGCCGGGTTGATCACCATCGAGCGGGACAAGGTCTACACCCAGCAGTGGTTCAAGGCCGACAGCACCAACAGCGTGCAACACATCCGCGTTCCTGCGGGGCTTGAGGGCAATGCCTACGTCAACGTGCAGTTCGTACGGGACATTGGTTCGTCCGAGGTCTACATGAGCCCGCTGTCCTACGGCGTAGTGCCGTTCAGCATCAACCTCGACGCGCGGCGCATGGCGCTGAAAGTCGAAGGCCCGGCGAAGATCGAGCCGGGGCAGACCCTGGATATCAAGGTCAACGCCGACCGCCCTGGCCGCGCAGTGGTCTACGCGGTGGACGAAGGCATCCTGCAAGTGGCGCGCTACCAGACGCCGGACCCGTTGGGCTTCTTCTTCCAGAAGCGTGCACTGGAGGTCGGCACCAGTCAGATCCTTGACCTGATCCTGCCGGAATTCAGCCGCCTGCTCAGTGGGGCAGCGCCGGGTGGCGATACGGAAGGCGCCCTGGCCAACCACCTCAACCCGTTCAAGCGTAAACATCAGCCGCCTGTGGCCTGGTGGTCTGGCCTGGTGGACTTGCCGGCCGGTGAAACCGTGCTGCATTACCAGGTTCCGGACAGCTTCAATGGCAAGCTGCACCTGTTTGCGGTGGCCGTGGACAGCGACAGCGTGGGCGTCAGCGAGGCCAACACCGAAGTGCGCGGGCCGCTGGTGATCACGCCGAACGTGCCGGCCTTTGTCGCACCGGGGGATGTGTTCAGCGTCAGCGCCGGGGTGTTCAGCAACCTGGACGCGGCGGCGGACGTGAAGTTTGAAGTGCAGACCAGCGATGGCCTGCAGGTGCAAGGCGACAAGGCCAGCACCCTGGCCCTGCAACCGCGCAAGGAAGGTGTTGCCGAGTTCAAGATCAAGGTTGGGGAAACCCTAGGCTCGGCCGACTTGCGCTTCGTCGCGGTGCTGCCGGATGGCAAGCGTATCCAGGTGGCGGAAACCACTTCGATCCGACCCTTGAGCGAGCATCGGGTGGCCCTGAGCCTGGGCCGTTTCGACAGCGCCAGCAAAGAGCTGAAACCGACCCGCGAGCTGTTCAGCCAGTTGCGCGATGTGCAGTTGGGCGTCGCCGCTTCGCCGCTGGTATGGGCCAACGGCCTCAAGCATTACCTGGATGACTATGGCTACGCCTGCACCGAGCAATTGGTGTCCAAGGCCATGCCGGCGTTGATCTGGGGTGGTAACGCGCCGGAGGCCGAGCAAGCCTTCAGCGGTGCGGTGCGCATGCTGCGTCAACGGCAGAACCAGGCCGGCGGTTTCGGCTTGTGGGCGGCCAACCCGGATGTGGCGCCGTATGCCAGCCTGTACGCCACCGACTTCCTGATCGAAGCCAGGGAGCGCGGGCTGCCGGTGCCGGAAGACCTGCTGCAACGTTCCAACGCGTACCTCACCGACCTGGCCAACGGCCCGAGCGAAGGCCTGTCGGAATTGCGCAACCGCGCCTATGCCAGTTACCTCCTGAGCCGTCAGGGGATTCTGGTGAGCGGCGCCTTGAGCGATATCCGCGAGCGCTACGAAAGCTACTTCAAGGACACCTGGCAGAACGACATTGGCGCGGCGTACCTGGCCGCCAGCTACAAGCTGCTCAAGCAGGATCGTCAGGCCGATACCTTGTTCCGCAAGGTGCCGTGGCTTTCCCTGTCGGATAAATGGAACAGCGACGGCCTGTATTACGACCCGCTGGTGCACGACGCCGAGCACCTGCATTTGCTCGCACGGCACTTCCCGGAAATGCTCGACGATGTGCCGACAAGCCTGCTGGATAAACTCGGCAAGCGTCTCAACGAGCAACGCTACAACTCGCTGTCGGCGGCACTGTTGCTGCGGGCCCTGGACAATTACGGCCAGCGCGCCCAAAGCGACATGACCCTCAAGGCCACCGCATGGCTCAGCGACAAGCAGCAACAGTTGTTGCAGATGGCCGGCCAGCCGCCACGTGCGGCGGTGCCTGCCGGTACGCAAAAACTGCAGATGGAAAAATCCGACGGCCCGGCGGCGTTCTACATGCTGAGCGAAGCGGGCTATGACAAGGGCGCCAACCTCAAGCCGATCAACAGCGGCCTGGAAATCATCCACGAATACCTCGACCTCAAGGGCAATCCAGTCAGCAAGGTCGCGGTAGGCGATGAGTTCCTGGTGCGCCTGCGCTTGCGGGCCACCGACCGTGATCAGGTGCAGCAAGTGGCCGTGGTCGACTTGCTGCCGGGTGGTGTCGAGCCTGTGTATAACTTGCCGCCGGAGCCGGAAGCGGCCAGCACCGAGGAAAGCGAAGGCGACGATTCGGAGTACGTTGAAACCGGCGAAGACACCGAAGAAGCCGACGCCTGGCAGGCGCCGATTGGCGAGACCGACTTGAGCAACTGGCAACCGGACTACGTCGACGTGCGTGATGACCGAGTGGTGTTGTACGGCACCGCGCTGCGGGATGTAGGCACCTTCGTGTACCGCGTGCGCGCCACCAACGCCGGTACCTTCAATACGCCACCGGCCTACGCCGAGGGCATGTACGAAACCACCCTGCAAGGACGCGGCAAAGTAGGCCAGCTTGAAATTACCAAGCCTTAAAAACCTGACGCCGCTGCTGGCAGCGGCGTTGATTCTGGCGGGGCTGCGCTTGTGGCCCCATGCACCGCTGGAACAGGCGGCCAGTTCATCACGGGTGGTTTTGGCCGATGACGGTTCGCTGCTGCGCATGACCCTGGCGGCTGACGGGCAATATCGCCTGTGGCTTCCCCTGGAACGGATTTCTCCGTCACTGGTTGAGGCGTTGCTGCTCAAGGAAGACCGCAATTTCTACTGGCACCCGGGGATCAATCCCCCGGCGTTGCTGCGGGCGGCCATGGCCACCTATAGCGGCGGCCAGCGCCAGGGCGGCTCGACCTTGAGCATGCAGTTGGCCAGGCGCCTGTGGGATCTCAATACCCGCCAGGTACCCGGCAAGCTGCAGCAGATGGCCCTGGCACTGTGGCTGGAGGCGCGTTACAGCAAGCACGACATCCTTGAGGCCTACCTCAACCTGGCGCCCATGGGCGGCAATATCGAAGGTGCCGAAGCGGCCAGCCGGATCTATTTTGGCAAGTCAGCGGCGCAGTTGTCCTTGTCTGAAGCCCTCGCGCTGGCCGTGATTCCCCAGCAACCGGGTCGTCGGGCGCGCTTTGGGCCTTCCCTGCAAACCGCCCGGCAACGGCTGATGGCCGACTGGCGGGAAACTTATCCACAGGACCCGCGTAACGACAGTTTGCTGGACCTGCCGCTGGAAGCCCGCAACCGCCAGCAGATCCCGTTTCTCGCGCCGCACCTGAGCGAACAGTTGCTGGCCTCGCAAACCGGCAATGAGTTGAACAGCACCCTCAACCTGGCGCTGCAACAATTGCTGGAACGGCTGATCACCGGCTTCATCGCCGAGCGCCGCAGCAGCGGTGTGGAAAACGCCACGGCGATCCTGATCGACAGCCGCGACCAGAGCGTAAAAGCCCTGGTGGGCTCGGCAGACTACTTATCCACAAGCATCCACGGCCAGGTCAACGGCGTGTTGTCGCGGCGCTCGCCGGGCTCCACCCTCAAGCCATTCCTGTATGGGCTGGCGCTGGACCAAGGGGTGATCCACCCCATGAGCATCCTCAAGGACATGCCGAGTAACTTCGGCTACTTCCAGCCGGAAAATTTCGACGGCAGTTTTGTCGGTCCGGTGACAGCCCGCGACGCGCTGATTCGCAGCCGCAATATTCCGGCGGTGTGGCTGGCCAGCCAAACCCGCTCACCGTCACTCTACGGATTGCTGCAACGGGCCGGGATCAAGGGCCTGCGCGGCGAAAGCCATTACGGCTTGGCGCTGGCCTTGGGCGGCGGCGAGATGACGCCCGAGGAGCTGGCGCGGCTGTATGTGATGCTGGCTGGTGACGGGCATTTGCGGCCGCTGCGCTATTTGCAGGAACAGCCGCAAACCACTGGCGCCCAGCTACTCACGCCGCAGGCCGCGTTTATGGTGCGCGACATGCTGCGGCGCAACCCGCGCCCGGACGGGCTGCCGGGGCGCCACTGGCGTACGGCCTGGAAGACCGGCACGTCCTGGGGTTTTCATGATGCATGGAGCGCCGGCCTCGTAGGCCCGTACGTGCTGGTGGTGTGGGTGGGCAACTTCGATGGCCGTCCGAATCCTGAGTTTATCGGTGCGAAAACTGCGGCACCGTTGTTCTTCCGTATCGCCGACGCCCTGCCGCTGGCCTTGCCCAATGTGGTGATCAAGCCCGACAAGCCGCCCGCCGGGCTGATCCGCATCGACGTCTGCGCGGCCTCTGGTGACTTGCCCAACCGTTGGTGCCCACGTACCCGCAAGACCTGGTACATCCCCGGCGTGTCACCGATTCGGGTGTCCAACCTGCACCGCCCGGTGCTGATCGACACCCGCACCGGCAAGGCCGCGTGCCCGCCGTTCGACCCGCAGTACACCCGTGAAGAAGTCTTCGAGTTCTGGCCCAGCGATGTGCAGCGGCTGTTCCGCGCCGCCGGACTGCCCCGGCGTACGCCGCCCAATGTGCAGAAAAGCTGCCAACCCAACCGTGTCGGCGATCAAAGCGAAGCGCCACAGATTCGCTCGCCGCTGACCCAGGTCAGCTACCACCTGCGCCTGTCCCAGCCCCAGGAAAGCATCCCGCTGAACGCCAACGCGGCCAGTGATGCACTGACGCTGTATTGGTTCGCCGACCAGACCCTGATCGGCCAGGGCCCGCCGCAAACCACGCTGAACTGGCGGCCGGGTAAGTCGGGGGAGTACCGGTTGCGGGTGACTGACGATCAGGGCCGCAGCGCCAGCCGAGGCTTGAAGGTTGAGTTTGTACCCTGATCAGGCGTCTTCGTCGCCTAAACCGGCAGTGCCGGCATCTTTTGCGAAATGCTTGTACGCCACCCCCAGCTTGCGTTGCTCAAAGATCGAAAACACCAGGGTGCCCAGCAGAATCATCATCCACACCAGGAACACCTTCATGGTGTCCACCTGGGCCACCACCAGCAGCAAGGTCACTACGCCGCCAATCACCATGCCCAGGCCCATCCAGGCGCCCAGCACGCGGCCTACCGCCAGGCGCATGCCCGTGGGCAGCAAGAGCCGCAGCGCGAGCAACACCACAAACATCGTCAGCAAGAAGCCAAACGCGGCCATGAAAGGAATCACGAAGCCATTGTCACGGTACAACCAGGCCAGAAACCGATAGGCGGGATTCAGCTCTGCCATTTGCTGGTAGGTGGCGGGGCCCGGCAGATGCAGTTGGGCAAAATGTTCCGGCGTCATGGCCATGATGCCGACGCCGATCAAACCCACCACCACCGCGTAGAAACCACCGGCGCGCCACAGCGGCGCCAGCACACGGCGGTTTTCCACCTCCTTGGTCTCGGCCAGGCCGAACACCGCGTCAGGTTGCCGGCCCTGGGCAATCACCGTCTTGCCCGCACGCTCGCAGGCGTCGCCAATCAGCATCACCTGCATATCCTGGGTGAGGAGCAGTTCGCCCTGGCGGCGGGAGCTGCTGATCCATTCATGGTCGTCAGGGCGCTTCTTGCCGAACAGGTCGATACCCTCGGCAATCACTGTCACTTCACCGGTGGCGTCCTGCAGGCGGAAGTCATTGCAGCGAGCCTCGGCCGAGACCTGGCTCCAGCTCCAATCGCCATCCTTGTCTTTGGTGCCTTCTTCGATGACCCACACGTAACCGGCGCAAGGCTTGCCGTGGACCGGGGAGATCAGCGGCGTGTCGACGATCACCTTGCCGTTCACCTCCACCAGCCCCATGGCCAATGAGCGTATCTGGCTGGTGGCCAGGCGCTGTTCGGTGCGATAGAAATTGGGGCCGAAGCTGGCCAGCAGTCCGATCAGGATGCACACAGGAAAAAACAGCGCCACCAGGATCGTCGGGGCGTAGACCATCAGGCCAATAAAGCCGGCGAGAAAGACCAGTGCCACCAGGGTTTTCCACGCTGGTTTTTTTGTGACAACCCCTGCCTGGGTGGTTTTCATGCCCCCGGCACCTCAAGCTTTACGCCGTCGTAGCGGGTTTCTTCGGCGCTGATGGCCAGCAGCGGAATGCGCTGATAGCCGAGCATCTTGGCGAAGAACAGATCAGGAAAAATCGCGATGGCGATGTTGTAGAGGTTGACCGACTCATTGAAGAACTCGCGACGGTCGGCGATGCGTTCCTCCACTGCCGAGATCGCCTGCTGCAACTCGACCATGTTGGGGCCGGAGATCAGCGTCGGATAATTCTCGGCCACTGCAATCACCGACTTGAGCGCCGTATTGAGCTGGTTGGAGGCATCGACTTTATCGGTGAGGCTGCTGGCGTTGAGGTACGCGGTGCGGGCGTCGCTGAGGCGGGTGAACAGCGCGTTCTCATGGTTCATGGCGGTTTGCACCACGCGCATCAGGTCGGGAATCTGGTCTGCCCGCTGCTTGAGCAGCACGTCGATGTTGGCGAAGGCTTTATCCACATCGTTGCGGCGCATCACCAGGCCGTTGTAGACCCCCACCAGCCAGCCGACCAGGCCGACGACAATAATCAGCACGACGATACCGGCGATCAGCAGTTCGATGTTCATGGCGGCGGCATTCCCTGGCTAGTTATCCACAGGGCGCATTCTAGGGGTAAAGCAGGGGAATACTCCCGGAATTAGTCCACAGAAACGGCAAGACCCGATGCTCGGTAGCCTGAAAAAGCAAAACCCCCGAAGAACGGGGGTTTTGGTGGTTCGGGTGCGGCTTATTCCACCGTCACCGACTTCGCCAGGTTACGCGGCTGGTCAACGTCGGTGCCCTTCAGCACAGCCACGTAATACGACAGCAGCTGCAGCGGGATGGTGTAGAGGATCGGCGACAGGGTGTCGTGGATGTGCGGCATGTTGATGACGTGGGTGCCTTCGCCATTGGTCATGCCGGCCTTCTCGTCGGCGAACACGATCAGTTGCCCGCCACGGGCGCGCACTTCCTGCAGGTTGGACTTGAGCTTCTCCAGCAGTTCGTTGTTCGGCGCGACGGTAACGACTGGCATGTCGTCATCCACCAGGGCCAGCGGACCGTGCTTGAGCTCACCGGCCGGGTAGGCTTCGGCGTGGATGTAGGAGATTTCCTTGAGCTTGAGCGAACCTTCCATTGCCACCGGGTATTGCGCACCACGGCCGAGGAACAGGGTGTGGTGTTTGTCGGCGAACAGCTCAGCGACTTTCTCCACGGTGCTGTCCATGGCCAGGGCTTCACCCAGGCGGGCCGGCAGGCGGCGCAGTTCTTCGACCAGGTGTGCCTCGACGCCTTCGCCCAGCGTGCCGCGAACCTGGCCCAGGGACAGGGTCAGCAACAACAGGCCGACCAACTGGGTGGTGAAGGCCTTGGTGGATGCCACGCCGATTTCACGACCGGCCTGGGTCAGCAGGGTCAGGTCGGACTCGCGCACCAGCGAGCTGATGCCGACGTTGCAGATCGCCAGGCTGCCGAGGAAGCCCAGTTCCTTGGCGTTGCGCAGGGCGGCCAGGGTGTCGGCGGTTTCACCGGACTGGGAGATGGTCACGAACAGAGTGTCGGGCTGCACCACCACCTTGCGGTAGCGGAATTCGCTGGCGACTTCGACCTGGCACGGGATGCCGGCCAGTTCTTCCAGCCAGTAACGGGCGACCATACCGGCGTGGTAGCTGGTGCCGCAGGCGACGATTTGCACGTTGCGCACTTTGGCGAACAACTCGGCAGCTTGCGGGCCGAAGGCTTGCACCAATACCTGGTTCTGGCTCAGGCGACCTTCCAGGGTGCGTTGCACCACGGCCGGTTGCTCGTGGATTTCCTTGAGCATGAAGTGGCGGAACTCGCCCTTGTCGGCGGCTTCGGCGCCGTCACGATACTGCACGGCCTCACGTTCCACGGACTGGCCGTCAACGTCCCAGATCTGCACGCTTTCACGGCGGATTTCGGCGATGTCGCCTTCTTCCAGGTACATGAAGCGGTCAGTCACCTGGCGCAGGGCCAGTTGGTCGGAGGCGAGGAAGTTCTCGCCCAGGCCCAGTCCGATCACCAACGGGCTGCCACTGCGGGCGGCGACCAGGCGGTCGGGCTGGCTGGCGCTGATCACGGCCAGGCCATAGGCGCCGTGCAGTTCCTTGACGGTGGCCTTGAGAGCGTTGGTCAGGTCGCCGATGTCCTTGAGCTTGTGGTTCAGCAGGTGGGCGATGACTTCGGTGTCGGTGTCCGAGGTGAAGACATAACCCTGGCCTTTGAGCTGTTCACGCAGCACTTCGTGATTTTCGATGATGCCGTTGTGCACAACCGCCAGGTCACCGGAGAAGTGCGGGTGAGCATTGCGTTCGCACGGCGCGCCGTGGGTGGCCCAACGGGTGTGGGCGATACCCAGGCGGCCTACCAGCGGCTCACCGGCCAACGCTTGTTCGAGTTCGCTGACCTTGCCCGGGCGACGCATGCGCTCAAGCTTGCCGGCGTTGGTAAAGAGCGCCACACCGGCGCTGTCGTAGCCACGGTATTCCAGGCGTTTGAGGCCTTCGAGCAAAATGGCAGTGACGTTTCGTTCAGCGACTGCGCCAACAATTCCACACATGGTTTCTCTCCTAGATGACTGCCGCGCAAATCAGCGTGATGCCGCGGGCTTGAATCTGGTCGCGGGCCTCAAGTGGCAGGCGATCATCGGTAATAAGGGTATGGACGCTGCTCCAGGGCAGTTCCAGGTTGGGGATCTTGCGGCCAATCTTGTCGGACTCGACCATCACCACCACTTCGCGGGCGACTTCGGCCATGACGCGGCTCAGCCCCAGTAATTCGTTGAAGGTGGTGGTGCCGCGCTCCAGGTCGATGCCATCGGCACCAATAAAGAGCTGGTCGAAATCGTAGGAACGCAGTACCTGTTCGGCGACCTGACCCTGGAACGAGTCCGAATGCGGGTCCCAGGTGCCGCCGGTCATCAACAATACCGGCTCGTGTTCCAGGTCGCTCAAGGCGCTGGCAACGTGCAGGGAGTTGGTCATCACCACCAGGCCGGGCTGGTGGCCCAATTCGGGGATCATGGCGGCGGTGGTGCTGCCGCTGTCGATGATGATGCGCGCGTGTTCCCGCAAACGCCGGACGGCCGCACGGGCGATGGCGCGCTTGTAGGCCGAAATGGGCTGTGCCGGATCACCGACCAGTTCCTGAGGCATGGTGATGGCGCCACCGTAGCGACGCAGCAACAGGCCGTTACTTTCGAGGGCCGCCAGGTCCTTGCGGATGGTGACTTCCGAGGTTTCGAAACGCTTGGCCAATTCGTCCACGCTGACTTCACCTTGCTCGGTGAGCATGGCAAGGATGTTGTGGCGACGTTGGGGTGTATTTCGTTTCGACATGGTGATGATAAGTTTCGTTTCGAAAGATAACGAAGGCAATCAAAACCTATTCATTCAAAATGGTCAAGCATGCGACTGAGTTTTTTGAATCAACACAGATAAAAATGTGGGAGCGGGCTTGCTCGCGAAGGCGGTGTGTCAGTCGGCGCATGTATCAACCGAAAGACCGCCTTCGCGAACAAGCCCGCTCCCACATAAGTACCGCAGTGTTTCAGGGTTGTGGATAACTCAGGTCTTCTTGATTTTGACCGGGCGTTTCCAGCCGTCGATGTTGCGCTGGCGGGCGCGGGCGACGGCCAACTGGGACTTATCCACATCCTGGTTGATGGTGGAACCTGCGGCGGTGTTTGAACCATCACCGATAGTGACGGGGGCGATCAGCGAGTTGTTGGAGCCGATAAACACGTCTTCGCCAATGGTCGTCTGGTACTTGTTGGCGCCGTCGTAATTGCAGGTGATGGCGCCTGCGCCGATATTGCTGCGGGCACCGATCACTGCATCACCGAGGTAGGCCAGATGGCCGGCCTTGGCGTCGTCGCCCATCCGGGCGTTTTTCAGTTCTACAAAGTTACCCACATGGGCGCGAGCGCCCAGCACGCTGCCCGGACGCAAACGCGCGAACGGACCGGCATCACTGCCCTCGCCCATCACCGCACCGTCGATATGGCTGTTGGCCTTGATCACCACACCCTTGCGCAGGGTGCTGTCCTTGATCACGCAGTTCGGCCCGATCACCACGTCGTCTTCAATGACCACGCGGCCTTCGAGGATCACGTTGATATCGATCAGCACGTCGCGGCCAACGGTGACGTCACCCCGCACATCGAAACGTGCCGGATCACGCAGCGTCACGCCCAGCGCCATCAGGCGGCGGCCTTCACGCAGTTGGTAGTGACGCTCCAGCTCCGCCAGTTGCTTGCGGTCGTTGGCGCCCTGCACTTCCATCGGGTCGTGGGGCTGTTCGGTGGCGACCACCAGGCCATCGCTGACGGCCATCTCGATGACGTCGGTCAGGTAGTACTCGCCTTGGGCATTGTTGTTGGACAAGCGGCTCATCCAGTCAGCCAGGCGGTCAGCCGGCACAGCGAGGATACCGGTGTTGCCTTCAGTGATGGCGCGCTGGGCTTCGCTGGCGTCTTTATGCTCGACGATGGCGGCGACCTTGCCGTCAGCGTTGCGCACGATGCGACCGTAGCCGGTCGGGTCGTCCAACTCGACAGTGAGCAAGCCCATCTGGCCTGGCACCACGTGCTTGAGCAGGCGCTGCAAGGTTTCCACTTCGATCAGCGGCACGTCACCGTAGAGGATCAGCACGGTGTCGGCCTTGATGAACGGCACGGCCTGCGCGGTGGCATGCCCGGTACCCAATTGCTTGTCCTGCAATACGAAATTCAGGTCATCCGCCGCCAGCCGCTCACGCACCACATCGGCACCGTGGCCGATCACCACATGAATGCGCTGTGGATCCAGCTGCCGGGCGCTGTGGATAACATGGCCAAGCATGGAGTTGCCGGCAACCGGGTGCAGCACCTTGGGCAGGGCCGAACGCATACGGGTGCCCTGGCCTGCGGCAAGAATTACGATTTCGAGAGACATGAATGGCTACCAATCCTGGGCGGTCAGACTTCAGACCAAAGAAGTGTTTTGCAAAAAAAGAAAAAGGGTAGCCGAGGCTACCCTTTTTAATCAATCACGCATGAGGCTTGACGGCTTAGCCGCCAAACTTCTTGCGGATCTGCTGGACGGTGCGCAGCTGAGCTGCGGCCTCGGCCAGACGTGCAGCAGCAGAACCGTAGTCGAAATCTGCGCCTTTTTCGTTCAGGGCCTTCTCGGCAGCCTTGACGGCTTCCTGAGCGGAGGCTTCATCCAGGTCGGCAGCACGTTGCACGGTGTCGGCAAGTACCTTGACCATGTTCGGCTGAACCTCGAGGAAACCACCGGAGATGTAAAACACCTCCCGTTCCCCGCCCAGCTTGGTCAGAGTGATCGGACCAGGCTTCAAGGATGTAATCAATGGCGCGTGGCCAAAGTTAATACCCAGGTCGCCCAGTTCGCCGTGTGCAATCACACTCTCGATCTGACCGGAGAAGATTTCCCCTTCCGCGCTGACGATATCGCAATGGAATGTCATAGCCATCTGCTTGCCTCAACCTGATTAGCGCCCGTTACCGGGCGCCGGAATTACAGTTTCTTGGCTTTCTCGATCGCTTCTTCGATGCCGCCGACCATGTAGAACGCTTGTTCTGGCAGGTGGTCGTAGTCACCGTTGAGGATGCCTTTGAAGCCAGCAATGGTGTCTTTCAGGGAAACGTATTTACCCGAGGCACCGGTGAAGACTTCAGCCACGAAGAACGGCTGCGACAAGAAGCGCTGGATCTTACGAGCGCGGGATACCAACTGCTTGTCGGTTTCCGACAGCTCGTCCATACCCAGGATCGCAATGATGTCCTTCAGTTCTTTGTAACGCTGCAGAACGTACTGGACGCCGCGAGCGGTGTCGTAGTGTTCCTGGCCGATGACGTTCGGGTCCAGCTGGCGCGAAGTCGAGTCCAGTGGATCGACCGCTGGGTAGATACCCAGGGAGGCGATGTCACGGGACAGTACGACGGTGGCGTCCAAGTGGGCGAACGTGGTCGCTGGCGACGGGTCAGTCAAGTCATCCGCAGGTACGTATACCGCTTGGATCGAGGTGATCGAACCGTTTTTGGTCGAAGTGATACGCTCTTGCAGAGTACCCATCTCTTCGGCCAGGGTCGGCTGGTAACCTACTGCGGAAGGCATACGGCCCAGCAGTGCGGATACTTCAGTACCGGCCAGGGTGTAACGATAGATGTTGTCGACGAACAGCAGAACGTCGTTACCTTCGTCACGGAACTTCTCGGCCATGGTCAGGCCGGTCAGTGCTACGCGCAGACGGTTGCCCGGCGGCTCGTTCATCTGACCGTAAACCAGTGCCACTTTGTCCAGAACGTTGGAATCCTTCATCTCGTGGTAGAAGTCGTTACCCTCACGAGTACGCTCACCCACACCGGCGAACACGGAATAACCGCTGTGCTCGATGGCGATGTTACGGATCAGTTCCATCATGTTTACGGTTTTGCCTACACCGGCACCACCGAACAGACCGACTTTACCGCCCTTGGCGAACGGGCAAACCAGGTCGATAACCTTGATGCCGGTTTCCAGCAGGTCGTTGCCGCCTGCTTGTTCCGCGAAGGAAGGCGCAGGACGGTGAATGCCCCAGCGCTCTTCGGTGTCGATTGGACCGGCTTCGTCGATCGGGTTACCGAGGACGTCCATGATCCGGCCCAGGGTCGCTTTACCGACCGGTACGGAGATGGCTGCGCCAGAGTCAGTGACTTCCAGACCGCGCTTCAAGCCTTCGGTGGAACCCATTGCAATGGTACGAACCACGCCGTCGCCCAGCTGCTGCTGAACTTCCAGGGTGGTGCCTGCATCGCTTTTGACTTTCAAAGCGTTGTAGATGCTCGGTACGCTGTCGCGTGGGAATTCCACGTCGATAACGGCGCCGATGATTTGAACGATACGTCCGCTACTCATAGCTGGATCCTCTGAATATTTGAACCGTTAAACCGCGGCAGCGCCGCCGACGATTTCCGAGATCTCTTGGGTGATCGCAGCCTGACGCGCCTTGTTGTAGATCAGCTGCAAATCGCTGATCAAATCACCGGCGTTGTCGGTAGCGTTCTTCATCGCGATCATCCGCGCAGCTTGTTCAGCCGCGTTGTTCTCGACCACCGCCTGGTACACCTGCGACTCCACGTAGCGCACCATCAAGCCGTCAAGCAGCTCTTTGGCGTCTGGTTCGTAGAGGTAGTCCCAGTGGTGCTTGAGTTCTTGTTCCGGGGCGGCCACCAATGGAATCAACTGCTCCACGGTAGGCTGTTGCGTCATGGTGTTGATGAACTTGTTGGATACCACGGAGAGGCGGTCAATCCGGCCTTCCAGGTATGCATCCAGCATCACTTTGACGCTGCCGATCAAATCATTGATCGACGGTTCTTCACCCAGGTGGCTGATAGCTGCAACGACGTTACCGCCGAAGTTGCGGAAAAAGGCCGCACCCTTGCTACCGACCACACACAGATCGATCTCGACGCCTTTTTCGCGGTTTACCGCCATGTCCTTGACCAGGGCCTTGAACAGGTTGGTATTCAAACCACCGCACAAACCACGGTCACTGCTCACCACGACATAACCGACGCGCTTTACTTCGCGATCGATCATGAACGGGTGGCGATATTCCGGGTTGGCGTTGGCCAGATGACCAATAACCTGGCGGATACGCTCCGCGTAGGGACGGCTAGCAGCCATGCGCATTTGTGCCTTGCGCATTTTGCTGACCGCCACTTTTTCCATGGCGCTGGTGATCTTTTGCGTGCTTTTGATGCTCGCAATCTTACTGCGAATCTCTTTTGCGCCTGCCATGTAACACCTATCAGGTTAGCAAGCGGGAGCCTCGCGGCCCCCGCTGCGGCTTACCAGGTTTGGGTGGCCTTGAACTTCTCGATACCGGCTTTGATGCCAGCGTCGATGTCGTCATTGAAGTCACCCTTCACGTTGATCTTCGCCATCAATTCGGCGTGATCGCGGTTGAAGTAAGCAATCAGCGCTTGTTCGAAGCTGCCGACCTTGGTGATTTCAACGTCGGTCAGGAACCCACGCTCAGCGGCATACAGCGACAGCGCCATGTCAGCGATCGACATTGGTGCGTATTGCTTCTGCTTCATCAGCTCGGTAACGCGCTGACCATGCTCAAGTTGCTTACGGGTCGCTTCGTCCAGGTCAGAAGCGAACTGGGCGAATGCCGCCAGTTCACGGTACTGAGCCAGAGCGGTACGGATACCACCGGAGAGCTTCTTGATGATCTTGGTCTGAGCGGCACCACCCACACGGGATACCGAAACACCGGCGTTCACTGCAGGACGGATCCCGGAGTTGAACATGGCCGATTCCAGGAAGATCTGACCGTCGGTGATGGAAATCACGTTGGTCGGAACGAACGCGGAAACGTCGCCAGCCTGGGTTTCGATGATCGGCAGTGCGGTCAGGGAACCGGTTTTGCCGGTCACTGCGCCGTTGGTGAACTTCTCTACGTATTCTTCCGAAACGCGGGATGCGCGCTCCAGCAGACGGGAGTGGAGATAGAACACGTCGCCTGGGTAAGCTTCACGGCCTGGTGGACGGCGCAGCAGCAGGGAAATCTGGCGGTAAGCCACTGCTTGCTTGGACAGATCGTCATAAACGATCAGCGCGTCTTCACCGCGGTCGCGGAAGTATTCGCCCATGGTGCAACCGGAGTACGGTGCCAGGAACTGAAGTGCAGCGGATTCCGAAGCACTGGCGGCCACGACGATGGTGTTAGCCAGGGCGCCGTTTTCTTCCAGCTTGCGAACCACGTTGGCGATGGTCGATTGTTTCTGACCGATGGCTACGTAGACGCAGAAAATCCCGCTGTCTTTCTGGTTGATGATCGCGTCGATCGCCAGAGCGGTTTTACCGATCTGACGGTCACCGATGATCAGCTCACGCTGGCCACGGCCGACAGGAATCATGGCATCGACAGCCTTGTAGCCAGTCTGTACAGGCTGGTCTACCGACTTACGCCAGATCACGCCTGGAGCAACTTTCTCGACCGCATCGGTCTCGGTGTTGTTCAGCGGACCTTTGCCGTCAACTGGGTTACCCAGTGCGTCGACAACGCGACCCAGCAGTTCCTTACCAACCGGAACTTCCAGGATGCGGCCTGTGCACTTGGCGCTCATGCCTTCGGCCAGAGTCTGGTAGGAGCCCAATACAACGGCACCTACAGAGTCTTGCTCCAGGTTGAGGGCCATACCGTAGACGCCGCCCGGAAACTCGATCATCTCGCCGTACATTACGTCGGCCAGACCGTGAATCCGCACGATGCCGTCAGATACGCTGACGACAGTGCCTTCGTTACGGGCTTGGGAGGTCACATCGAGCTTGTCGATGCGGCCCTTGATAATTTCACTTATTTCGGAAGGATTGAGTTGCTGCATTGCTCTGCTGCCCCTTCAAACTCAAGATTTCAATGCTTCGGCAAGATTCGCGAGTTTGCCGCGAATCGAGCCATCGATAACCAGGTCGCCGGCGCGAATGATGACACCACCAATCAGGGTGGCATCCTCCGCAACTTGCAGGCGCACTTCCCGGTCGAGTCGTGCACTGAGAACCTTGGCGAGTTTGTCTTGCTGTTCTTGGTTCAATGCAAAAGCACTGGTCACTTCAACATCTACCGATTTCTCTTGTTCGGCCTTGTACAGGTCAAACAGAGCGGCGATCTCCGGCAGAAGCGGGAGACGGTCGTTTTCGGCAACGACGTGGATGAAGTTCTGCACTTTTACATCAAACTTGTCGCCGCACACGTCAATAAACGTGGCGGCCTTGTCTGCGCTCGTCAGTCGCGGGGCCTTGAGCACGCGCTGCATGGTGTCGTCTTGCGACACTGCTGCAGCCAGGCCGAGCATGGCTGACCAAGAGGCCAGCTGCTGGTGGGCCTGGGCGTGCTCGAAGGCTGCCTTAGCGTAAGGTCGGGCCAACGTGGTCAATTCTGCCATGATCGCCCTCGCTTAAATTTCAGCAGCCAGTTTGTTTACCAGCTCCGCGTGCGCGTTTTGATCGATTGTGGCACCCAGGATCTTCTCAGCACCGCCGACGGCCAGAGCACCCAGTTGGGCACGCAGCGCATCTTTGACACCGTTCAGTTCCTGCTCGATCTCGGCTTGAGCCTGAACCTTCACACGGTCAGCGTCGATACGGGCTTTTTCAACAGCCTCTTCAACGATCTGGTTACCGCGTTTCTTGGCTTGCTCAATGATTTCAGCTGCCTGAGCTTTCGCTTCGCGCAGTTGTTGACCCGCTTTATCTTGGGCCAACTCCAGGTCGCGAGCTGCTCGTGCGGCAGCGTCCAGTCCGTCTGCGATCTTCTTCTGACGTTCGTGCAAAGCCGCGATGACCGGAGGCCATACGAACTTCATGCAGAAAACTACAAAAATCAAGAACGCTAAGGACTGACCAATAATGGTTGCATTAATGTTCACGCCAATACCTCGCTCGTTCGTTGCACAACACACCAATCACTCGAAAAAACGAGTGATTAACCGGCGAGTTGACCAACGAAGGGGTTCGCGAAGGTGAAGAACAGAGCGATACCAACACCGATCATGGTCACGGCGTCGAGCAGGCCGGCGACGATGAACATTTTAACTTGCAGCATTGGAACCATTTCTGGCTGACGCGCTGCGCCTTCCAGGAACTTGCCGCCCAGCAGGCCGAAACCAATGGCAGTACCCAGGGCGCCCAGGCCGATCAACAGTGCAACAGCGATAGCGGTTAGACCAACTACAGTTTCCATCTTTCCTCCCGACTTTTACGTCGTATGGTTTAGGTTTTTTAGATTTTAAAGCGGTAAAACAAATCGTTTCATAGCCCTTCAGGGCTACCCTCCCGTTTGACCGGGAGGGACATCAGACTAGTCGAGACTGGTCTTAATGGTTCTCTTCGTGCGCCATCGACAGGTAGACGATGGTCAGCATCATGAAGATAAACGCCTGCAGGGTGATGATCAGGATGTGGAACACAGCCCACGCCCACTGCAGAACAATGCCCAGGCCGCTAAGCCAGAGCAGACCACTGCCGAACATCACAGCGATCAGAATGAACACCAGCTCGCCGGCATACATGTTGCCGAACAGTCGCAGGGCCAGGGAAATCGGCTTGGCGACCAGGGTCACGAACTCCAGCAGGAAGTTCACCGGGATCAGCAGCGCTTGAACGAAGATGTTCTTGCTGCCGAACGGGTGCAGGGTCAGTTCGCCGATGAAGCCGCCGATGCCCTTGATCTTGATGCTGTAGAAAATGATCAACGCGAACACCGACAGGGCCATGCCCAGGGTGGCGTTAGGGTCCGTGGTCGAAACCGCACGGAATGGAATGTGGTGATCGCCGGAGATCAGGATGGCCAGCTGAGGAATCCAGTCGACCGGGATCAGGTCGACGGCGTTCATCAGGAACACCCAGACGAAGATGGTCAGTGCCAACGGTGCAATCACCGCGCTACGACCATGGAAGCTGTCCCGCACGCTGCCATCGACGAATTCGACCAATACTTCAACGAAGTTCTGCAAAGCACCTGGCTGACCGGAAGTCGCCTTCTTTGCCGCCATGCGGAAAATCAGGACGAAGATCAGACCCAATGCGACAGACCAGCCCAGAGTATCCAGGTGGAATGCCCAGAAGCCCATTTCTTTGGCTTCTGCTGCGGAGTGGGCAAAGCCCCAGCCGCCGTTGGGAAGCTGACCGAAGGTCAGGTTCTGCAAGTGGTGCTGGATATAGCCCGAAGCGGTTGTTTCTGCCATGGTTGCCTCAAACGCCCTAAGGTTTCGAAAGTCTTGTTTTCATTAGCAGGGGAGCGAACCAGCTGACCAGTTGGGTCAACACGAAGACGCCGAATACAGCCAGCGGCGCCAATGGCTTCACACCTGCAAAGGTCAGTGCAAACAGCACTGCCGTCAAAATCAATTTCCCCGCCTCGCCGGCATAAAAAGACCGGACGATAGCCTGGGCTGCTCGGGCGCCGGAAAACCGAAAGGCCCTGTGAGCAAAATACATATTGGGCAGCAAGGCTATCAGGCCTCCGCAGAGTCCCGAGTATCCGGCTACGACTCCATGCCAATACCAGAGCGCCAAAGAGGCGATCAGTAAAATGACAAATTGAGCCACTAAAACCGGGAAAACGGCCAAGCGATGGAACGGCAACGTGTTTGGCGTGCGGGTTTCCATCACTCTTGCTCCTCAATGGTCGGCTGCCGGAAATCAATAACTTGGCATAATTTGTGCCGACAAAATGCGCGCAGAGTATAGGGGCGGTTCTGCCCCTATTCAACTGCCGGGTAGTGATTTCCGACTGCGCGCTACAGAAGCAATTGTTTCAGCGGATGTGGGCAAGGACGCCCTGAAGCTCATCCAATGAGTTATATCCGATGACCAATTGCCCTTTGCCTTTCTTGCCATGACGAATTTGCACCGCAGAGCCTAGGCGTTCGGCCAGGCGCTGCTCCAGGCGTGCAATATCCGGATCAGGTTTGGCGGTTTCGACCGGTGCAGGTTTGCCACTGAGCCACTGGCGAACCAGGGCCTCGGTCTGACGAACGGTGAGGCCTCGTGCGACAACGTGTCGCGCCCCCTCAACCTGTTGATTTTCCGGCAAACCGAGCAAAGCACGGGCATGACCCATTTCCAGGTCGCCATGGGAAAGCATGGTTTTGATGACTTCCGGCAGCGCGATCAGGCGCAACAGGTTGGACACGGTAACCCGGGACTTGCCCACCGCATCCGCGACTTCCTGCTGAGTCAGTTTGAATTCCTGCTGCAAACGCTGCAGGGCGATCGCTTCCTCGATCGGATTGAGGTCTTCACGCTGGATGTTCTCGATCAACGCCATGGCGATGGCGGTTTCATCCGGCACATCGCGCACCATTGCCGGAATGGTTTCCTTGCCGGCCTGCTGGCTGGCGCGCCAGCGGCGCTCGCCGGCGATGATTTCAAAGCGGCCTGCACCAATCGGGCGCACCACGATCGGCTGCATCACGCCCTGGGCCTTGATCGAATTCGCCAATTCCTCCAGCGCCTGCGGGTCCATGTCCCGGCGCGGCTGGTATTTGCCGCGCTGGATCAGGTCCAGCGGCAGGTGCTGCAGCTCGCGCTCGTCGGCCTGCACTGCCTGTTCTTCAAGCGAAGTGACAGTCGGACCACTCAGCAGTGCATCCAGTCCACGTCCGAGACCTCGTTTCTTGACGGCCATGGGGATTCCTTAAGTTGGCTGGGCTGCAGCGGTGCGTGAATTGCGGCGTTGACGGCGAACCATCTCGCCGGCCAGCGCCAGATAGGCAATGGCGCCGCGGGAAGACTTGTCGTACGCCAGCGCGGGCATGCCATAGCTTGGCGCTTCGGCCAGGCGGATGTTGCGTGGAATCACGGTGTCGTAGAGCTGATCGCCGAAGTGTTCCTTGAGCTGTGCCGACACATCGTTCATCAGGCTCAGGCGCGGGTCATACATGGTCCGCAGCAGGCCTTCGATTTGCAGGTTCGGGTTGAGCAACTCGGCGATACGCTTGATGTTATCCACAAGGTCGCTCAAGCCTTCGAGCGCGAAGTACTCGCACTGCATGGGGATAATCACCCCGTCGGCCGCAACCAGTGCGTTCAACGTCAGCATCGACAGCGACGGCGGGCAGTCGATCAAAATGTAGTCGTAATTCTCGCGAATCGGCGCCAGAGCGCTGCGCAGACGGCTTTCTTTCATCTGCATTTCCAGCAGCACCACTTCCGCCGCGGTCAAATCGCGGTTGGCAGGCAGCAGTTGATAACCGCCGTGCTCGGAGAAGTGCATGGCCTGGGCCAGGTCGCACTCGCCAATCAGCAAGTCGTAGACCGAGTTTTCCAGGCCGTGTTTATCCACACCGCTACCCATGGTGGCGTTGCCCTGTGGATCGAGATCGATCAACAGCACCCGACGCTTGGTAGCGACCAGGGATGCTGCGAGGTTGATGCAGGTGGTGGTTTTGCCCACGCCACCTTTCTGGTTCGCTATCGCGAATACCTTAGCCATTCTTGCTTGTGTTCCCAATCATGCCGTGCGGCGCAGTATCAGCAGATGGCGTTGGCCTTGGCAACCGGGTACGGCCAAGGCGTGTTCGCTATCGAGGTGGAAGTCTGCCGGCAATGCTAACAGCTCGTCGCTTGGATGAACGCCCTTCATTGCCAGCCAACGGGTATCGCGGTCGCCGAGGTGGCGGGTCCAGTTGCTGAAGTTCTCCATGCTGCTGAACGCCCGGGAAACAATTCCGTTGAAAGGCTGTTCAGGCGTAAAGGCTTCGACGCGACTGTGGATAACTTGCAGGTTATCCAGCTTGAGTTCGAGTTTGACCTGGGTCAGGAAGCGGGTTTTCTTGCCGTTGCTGTCCAGGCAGGTCACTTGCGACTCCGGAAACAGGATCGCCAGCGGGATGCCGGGCATGCCGCCGCCGCTGCCAACGTCGAGCCAGCGGCCGTTTTCGATAAACGGCATCACACTGAGACTGTCGAGCAGATGGCGGGAGACCATTTCGTCCGGGTCACGCACCGCCGTGAGGTTGTAAGCCTTGTTCCATTTGATCAACAGGGCCAGATAACCCAGCAGCAACTCGTGCTGGGCTTCGGTCAGGTTGACGCCAAGCTGGCGAGCACCTGTGGATAACTCTTCGGCGTGTTGCGAGGTGACCAACGAACTCAAGCGCTTTGCTCCAACTGACGGCCCGCGCCGCGTTTTTTCAAATGAATCATCAACAGCGAAATGGCTGCAGGCGTGACGCCCGGGATACGGGACGCCTGGCCCAGGGTCTCCGGTCGAGTTATCCCCAGCTTGCCTTGGATCTCTTTCGACAGCCCGGAAATGTTTGTGTAATCGATATCCACAGGCAGCTTGGTGTCTTCGCTGGCCCGCAGACGAGCGATCTCATCCTGCTGACGGTCAATGTAACCGGCGTATTTGGTCTTGATTTCGACCTGCTCGGCAACCTGTGGATCTTCTGCGCCAGCGCCGGTGACCGAGATCAGACCAGCGTAGTCGATTTCCGGCCGGGACAGCAGGTTCAGCAAGTTGTATTCGTGAGTCAGCGGCGTGCCGAATTTTTCGGCAATCGCATCGCCTTGCTCGGTGCCCGGGCGAACCCAGGTACTTTTCAGGCGTTGCTCTTCCAACTCGATACTTTCGCGTTTTTTGCAGAAGGCCGCCCAACGCACGTCGTCGACCAGGCCCAATTCGCGACCTTTTTCGGTCAAGCGCAGGTCGGCGTTGTCTTCCCGCAGGATCAGGCGGTATTCGGCCCGGGACGTAAACATCCGGTACGGTTCCTGGGTTCCGAGGGTGATCAGGTCGTCGACCAACACACCGATGTACGCCTCATCGCGACGCGGGCACCAGCTGTCTTTGCCCTGTGCACGCAGTGCCGCGTTGGTTCCGGCCAGCAAACCCTGGGCGCCGGCTTCTTCGTAACCGGTGGTGCCGTTGATTTGCCCTGCAAAGAACAAACCGCCGATGACCTTGGTTTCCAGGCTGTATTTCAGGTCACGCGGGTCGAAGTAGTCGTACTCGATGGCGTAGCCAGGACGCACGATGTGCGCATTTTCCATACCGCGAATCGACTGCACGATCTGGATTTGCACGTCGAACGGCAGAGACGTGGAAATTCCGTTCGGGTACAGCTCATGGGTGGTCAGACCTTCCGGTTCGATAAAGACCTGGTGGCTTTCCTTGTCGGCAAAGCGATGGATCTTGTCTTCGATCGACGGGCAATAGCGTGGGCCAATGCCTTCGATCACCCCGGAATACATCGGCGAACGGTCGAGGTTCGCAGCAATGATTTCGTGGGTGCGAGCGTTGGTATGGGTAATCCAGCAACTGACCTGTTTCGGATGCTGTTCCTTGGAGCCCATGAACGACATCACCGGGATCGGCGTATCACCGGCTTGCTCGGTCATCACCGAGAAATCCACCGAACGGCCATCGATACGCGGCGGGGTGCCGGTTTTCAGGCGACCAACACGCAGTGGCAGTTCGCGAAGGCGCTGAGCCAGGGCGATTGACGGTGGATCACCGGCGCGGCCACCGGAATAGTTCTGCATACCGATGTGGATAAGTCCGCCGAGGAAGGTACCGGTGGTCAACACCACGGATTCTGCGAAGAAACGCAGGCCCATTTGCGTGACAACACCGCGTACCTGGTCTTGTTCGACGATCAGGTCATCGGCTGCCTGTTGAAATATCCACAGGTTCGGCTGGTTTTCCAGGGTTTCGCGGACAGCGGCCTTGTACAGGATGCGGTCGGCTTGAGCACGTGTGGCTCGTACGGCCGGTCCTTTGCGACTGTTCAATACGCGAAATTGAATACCACCCTTATCGGTGGCCATGGCCATCGCGCCGCCCAGGGCATCGATTTCCTTGACCAGGTGGCTTTTGCCAATCCCGCCGATCGCGGGGTTGCAGCTCATGGCGCCGAGGGTTTCCACGTTATGCGTCAGCAACAGGGTTTTTGCCCCCATGCGTGCTGACGCCAGTGCTGCCTCGGTACCGGCATGACCGCCGCCGATGACGATCACTTCAAAACGGGAAGGGAAATCCACCACGCACCTCGTGCCTGCTTCTGTAGGTAATTAGGAATGAGCGTTCGAGATCAGGTTTTCGAACGAGTCGGCAAGTATAGGGACTTCGCCCTTCCTAAAGAACCCTTTGCACAAAATTTAACCAGCTGTGGATGAATCACGAACAATAGAAATTAAAAGAGAGAAATTTATTAAATCTTTGTTTTTATGTTTATTTCTACTGAGGCATGTTTCTGTGGATAGATCTCTACAGGCCTTTATTTACGTTATGTACAGAGATTCAAAAGTCTGTGGTTAGGTGTCAATGAGGCCCTTGGATAAGTGCTTTAAGCCTGTGGATTAAACGGGTGGTTATCCACAGAGGGGTTTTTACTCAGGTTTCAAGCCTGGTTATCAACTGGGCACAGGGGCGGTTATTCACAGGGCTTAATCCACAGAAAACACGGATCCCGATAAGTTTCAGGCAGGCAGATGCCTCCGAAAATCCTCGGTCAGGCAGGAAACAGTTCATTTGCATTTGTGAAACGGGTTGATGGAACGCCTATTGTGAGAAAGCGTCACGGCAGTTAATAATAGTTATTATCATTAACCTGCCTCGTCACCTCTCATGGCCCTTCCCTCGCATACCGTTGCAGTCCAACACATCTATGAGCAGCACCATTCGTGGTTGCACAGCTGGCTCAAGGGAAAGTTGCATAACGCCTGCGATGCAGCTGACGTGGCACACGATACGTTCGTGCGGATCCTGGGGGGCCGCAATGCGACGCAGATCCTCGAGCCCAGGGACTATCTGGCCACAGTTGCCCGGGGACTGGTGATTGACCGCTATCGCCGCCGCGCCATTGAGCAGGCCTATCTGCAAACCCTGGCAGACCGGCCCGAAGCGATCGCAATCAGTGAAGAAGACAAGGCCATCATCATTGAAACCCTCGTTGCTGTGGATAAAGCCTTGTGTGGGCTGGGGGAACGGGCCAGGCGAATTTTCATGCTGTCCCAGGTCGAAGGCCTGACTTATCAACAGATCGCCGATCAGTTGCGTGTCTCGCTGACCACCGTCAAGAAACATATGGTTCGGGCCCTGACTGAATGCGCCTTGATCATGGCGGGCATGTAATGGCTGCCCCGGATCGCAAGACGTTCGAAGCCGCCGCCAGTTGGTACGTGCAATTTCAATCGCAGCCACCGACACCCGCGCAACAAAGTGCCTGGCAGCAATGGCTCAACGGCGATCCCTCCCATCAGGCGGCCTGGAACCAGATGGAGCAGTTGCAACGTGGCCTCGGTGCGCTACCCAAGGACTTCACCCGTCGTGCGCTCTCGGCCAGTCAACAACGGCGGCAAGTGCTCAAGCTGATGCTGATGCTCGGTGCCGCCGGGTACTTGGGGTGGAACGTTCAACAACACACGTCACTGGGCAACCTCTGGGCTGACTATCGGACCAAGGTCGGCGAACGACGGCGAATCGGGTTGGCCGACGGCACTCAAATTGACCTCAATACGAACACGGCTATCGACGTACTTTTCGATGGGCAGCAGCGACTGGTCCGTTTGCGTGAGGGGGAAGTACTTATCCACACCGGAAAGTCGGGCCGGCAAACACCGTTTTATGTCGAAACCCATGAGGGTCGTGTTCAAGCCTTGGGTACGCGGTTCACTGTTCGCCAACTGCAAGGGTCGACGCGGGTTGGTGTGCTGGAAGACCGGGTCAGCGTGCAACCCGTCGACCAGCCGGCCAATAGCCGAGTGCTCGGACCTGGTGAAAGTGTCGACTTCGGCACGCAAGACGTAGGCCCCAGCCATATCTATCGCGGGAACCAAGCCGCATGGGTCGACGGCCAACTGATCGTTCTGGATGCGCGACTGGGGGATGTCATCGACGAACTGGCGCGCTATCGGCCGGGCGTTATGCAGTGCGATGCCGCATCAGCGCGGCTGCGGGTGTCCGGCACTTTCCGTCTGGATTCCACCGACGCCGTATTGGCCAACCTGCAGGTCACGCTGCCGATCCACGTGAAGTATTTCACGCGCTATTGGGTCTCCGTCACGCTTACCGCTTGATACTGAAAAAATACTCTCAACGGGGGTTATCTTTTTTTTACCTGGCGCGGCCCTACAGGTAATCACGATGCTACCTTCAGGGCTTACTCACACATGCGCCTTCCTACAAAACTTCGCCAGCGTCTCTCCCATCACGGCATCACGTATGGCTTGCTGCTGGCCACGGCAGCGACTGCCAGCACCTTGCTATGCACTCGGGCCATTGCTGCCAGCCCAGTGCAACATTACGTGATCGCCTCCGGGCCACTCGACAATGCCTTGAGCCAATTCGCTTCGAAGGCCAATGTGATTCTGTCATTCTCGCCGCAGCAGACGGCGCGCCTGCAAAGTCCTGGGCTGGAGGGTGACTACTCGGTGGAGCAAGGGTTTGCGTTATTGCTGCAAAACTCGGGATTGCAGGCGGCGGTTCAAGGCCCCGGCAGCTACGCGCTGCAGCCGGCCGCTAGCGGAGAACAGCTCATGCTGGCCCCCACTACTGTAAGCACGTATCAACAGACTGGGTTCAATCAGGAAATTGCCGGGGACGTAGGTTACAAGGCGCAAAACAGCCGAATCGGTACCAAGACCAGCACACCATTGTCGGAAACCCCGCGCTCGGTGTCGGTGGTGACCGGCCAGCGCATCAAGGATCAAAAATCCCAGACGCTCACAGAAGTGCTGGGCTATGTGCCGGGAATCTTTGCCCCTCCCTTCGCTGCGGGCGACGGGCTGGCCGGTGACTTGTTCTTCATTCGCGGTTTCAACGCTACGGATTATGGCTACGGCCTGCTGCGCGATGGCTTGCGAGTCCAAGGCAACCGGTATGACACCACCAGCGAACCTTATGGCCTGGAACGGGTGGAGATATTCCGTGGCCCTTCTTCCCTGCTCTACGGCGAAAACGCACCCGGTGGCCTGGTCAACCTGGTGAGTAAACACCCGACAGCTACACCACAAGGCGAAGTTCAGCTGACCTACGGTTCTAATAACCGGCGCCAGGTGGGTGTGGATATCTCCGGTCCCTTGGACGACAGCGGCAATATCCTTGGACGGGTGGTGATGCTCGGCAGGAAGTCCGACACCCAGACCGATCACGTTCCCGATGACCGCCTGTATATCGCACCGTCCCTGACCCTCAATTTCGACGACTACAACACCCTGACGCTGCTGGCCAACTACCAGAAAGACCACACCAATCTTGAACTTGGCCTACCTGCAGCAGGCACGTTACTGACCAACCCCAACGGAAAGCTCTCAAAGCACACCATGCTCGGTGACCCGGATTGGAACACCTTCGAACGGGAAACCTGGAGCACCGGCTACGAGTTCAGCCACAGCTTCAACGACGACTGGCAGTTTCGGCAGAACTCGCGCTACATGCAGTCGCGAATCACCCGCCATGAAACCTGGCCAGGCAACCTGAATAATGCGGGGTTCGGCACACAGCTGAACATGAATGCCTACGACCGCTACAACAAATCGATGGTCTACTCGCTGGATAACCAGTTGGAAGGCAAATTCCAGGTAGGCGGGCTGGAAAATACCGTGCTGTTCGGTGCCAGCTATGACCGTACCTCGTTCAGCCAGGATTGGAATGCCGGATTTGCAGGCACGATCAATGTGTATAACCCGGTGTACCTGAGGGATCCATTGACGCCTCTCGCGGTGCAAAACACGTTGCTCGAACAGCAGATGAAAGGTGTTTATGCACAGCTTCAGAGCAAGTATGACCACTGGTTATTCTTGCTCGGCGGGCGGCAGGACTGGGTCGACAGTGATTTTCGCGACAAGGTGGCCAAGGCCGGCAACATCAGCTCTGAAGACCGCAAGTTCACCTATCAGGGCGGGATCATGTACCAGTTCGACAATGGCCTGACGCCATATGTCAGCTACTCGACCGCGTTCGTTCCGGTACAGCAGATCTCCAATGCCGGCACACCGCTGGACCCGATCACCAGCAGTCAATATGAAGTAGGCCTCAAGTACGAGCCGATCGGCTGGGACACGGCGATGACGTTGTCGGTCTATGACTTGCGCAAGCAGGACGACACGTACCTCGACGCCACGACCAATACCTACCGCCAGGTCGGCGAAAGCCGGGCCAAGGGTGTGGAAGTGGAGGTCAACAGCAACCTCACACCTAATTTGAACGTGACTGCGGCCTACACCTACACCGATGCTCGGATTACCAAGGATTCGGCAACGTCGCTCGTGGAAGGTCACCAGATGACCGGTGTTCCGCGTAATCAGGCTTCGGTCTGGGGCAAATACCGCTTTCTTGATGACCAGCTCAAGGGCTTGTCCGTCGGTGGCGGCGTGCGCTACTTCGACAGCACTTTCGCTTACACCGCGCCTTCTCTTTACGGGAAGCTGGATGCTGGAAGCGTGACGTTGGTGGATGCCGCCATTGGTTACCAGATTGACCAGCACTGGTCGGTAGACGTGAACGCGAAGAACCTGTTCGACAAGGAGTATGTGTCCGGCTGCAACGATGCGGGCCGCTGCTACTGGGGTGAAAGCCGGACGCTACTCGGAACAGTTTCCTACAACTGGTAACCAGCCAGCTGTGGATAACCGCCTATTTCCCGATACAGAAGCTTGAAAAGATCCGCCCCAACAAATCATCGGAGCTGAATGCGCCGGTGATCTCACCCAACAGCTGCTGCGCCTGGCGTAAATCCTCAGCCAGCAGCTCACCGGCTCCTGCCAGCGTCAGTTGCGCACGGCCATGCTCGAGGGCGGCGCTGGCATGCCGCAGTGCCTCCAGGTGCCTGCGACGAGCGCTGAAGCTGCTTTCCGAAGTCTGCTCGTAGCCCATGCACGCTTTCAGATGATCGCGCAGCAGTTCCAGCCCTTCTCCTGCAGCCTTGGCACTCAAGCTGATTGTCACGTGGCCATCTTCACTGACTTCCAGGGCAATTGCCTCGCCCGTCAGGTCAGCCTTGTTGCGAATCAGCGTGACCTTGGCCGGGTCCGGCCGTTGTTCGAGGAATTCCGGCCACAGTGCGAACGGGTCTGCAGCCTCTGGCGCGGTGGCATCCACCACCAGCAACACGCGGTCAGCTTCCGTGATGGCCTTCAACGCGCGTTCCACCCCGATCTTTTCCACCTGGTCATCGGTGTCACGCAGTCCAGCGGTGTCCACCACATGCAGGGGCATGCCATCGATGTGGATATGTTCGCGCAGGATATCCCGCGTGGTGCCGGCGATCTCGGTGACGATCGCGGCCTCTCGCCCGGCCAGGGCATTGAGCAGGCTCGACTTGCCGGCGTTGGGACGGCCGGCAATCACCACGGTCATACCGTCACGCAGCAAGGCACCTTGCCCGGCTTCGCGCAGCACTGTGGATAACTCATCACGAACCTTATCCAGCATCGCCAGGACATGGCCATCGGCAAGGAAGTCGATTTCTTCCTCCGGGAAATCAATCGCGGCCTCCACGTAGATGCGCAAGCTGATCAATTGCTCGGTGAGGTTATGCACACGCAGGGAAAACGCGCCCTGCAACGAGCGCAACGCATTGCGCGCAGCTTGTGCAGAGCTGGCTTCGATCAGGTCGGCAATCGCCTCGGCCTGGGCCAGGTCGAGTTTGTCGTTGAGGAACGCGCGTTCGCTGAATTCACCCGGACGTGCCAGGCGGCAACCCAACTGCAGGCAACGCTGCAGCAGCATGTCCAGAACGATCGGGCCGCCGTGGCCTTGCAGCTCGAGGACGTCTTCGCCGGTAAAGGAGTTCGGCCCCGGGAAATAAAGGGCGATACCTTCATCCAGCACTTCTTCATCAGCACCTAAAAACGGCCCGTAATGCGCATACCTCGGCTTCAGTTCCCGCCCGCTGATGGCCTGGGCCGCCACGCTGGCGAGCGGCCCGGAAATACGAACGATACCGACACCACCACGACCTTGAGCGGTGGCGACAGCGGCGATGGTTTCACGAGGAGCGCTCATGGCGGGTACCCGGATAAAAGTGACAGAAAGCAAAACGCCCCACTAGGGGGCGTCTTGAGTGGTGTTATCCACAGAGTAAATTACGCCTCGGCTTTTTTGGTAGCCGCTTCGATTTTACGTGTGATGTACCACTGTTGGGAGATCGACAGGCAGTTGTTGACCACCCAGTACAGCACCAGACCAGCCGGGAACCACAGGAAGAAGAAGGTGAAGATGATTGGCATCATTTTCATTACCTTGGCCTGCATCGGGTCCGGCGGAGTCGGGTTCAGGCGCTGCTGGATGAACATGGTCGCGCCCATGATGATCGGCAGGATAAAGAACGGGTCTTTGATCGACAGGTCAGTTATCCACAGCATGAACGGAGCCTGGCGCATTTCCACGCTTTCCAGGAGCACCCAGTACAGCGACAGGAACACCGGCATCTGCACCAGAATCGGCAAGCATCCACCCAGCGGGTTGATCTTCTCTTTCTTGTACAGCTCCATCATGGCCTGGGACATTTTCTGCCGGTCATCGCCATGTTGTTCTTTCAGCGCAGCCAGTTTCGGGGCCACGGCACGCATACGCGCCATCGACTTGTAGCTGGCGGCCGACAGTGGGAAGAAGATCCCCTTGATCAGCATGGTCAGCAGGATAATCGAGAAGCCCCAGTTACCCACAATGCTGTGGATATGTTGCAGCAGCCAGAAAATCGGCTGGGCAATGAACCACAGAATGCCGTAATCCACAGTCAGTTCCAGACCTGGGGATAACTCTTTGAGGACTGCCTGGCTCTTCGGACCGGCGTACAACGTGGCGCTGGCTTCAGCCTTGGCACCCGGCGCGACGGTCAACGTCGGGCCAGTAAAGCCAATGATGTAGTTGCCTTGGCTGTCTTTGCGGGTTTGAACCAGGTTGGCATCACCTTTGTTCGGGATCCATGCGGTCACGAAGTAGTGTTGCAACCAGGCAACCCAGCCACCTTGAACGGTTTCTTTCAGCGCGCCCTTGTCGATATCTTTCATCGACACTTTTTTGTACGGCTCGCTACTTGTCCACAGGGCTGCGCCCAGGTAAGTCGCGGTGCCGGTGGCGGTGCTGGAAGAAGGATCGGCGCTGTTGTCACGCTTGAGCTGGGCAAACAGGTTGCCCGTCCACGGCTTCGCGCTTTCGTTGTCGATCAGGTAAGTGACTTTCAGATCGTACAAACCGCGGGTGAAGCTGAAACGCTTGATGTAGTTGACGCCGTCGTGACTGAATTTCAGGTCGACGTTCAACTGGTTCTGGCCATCGGCCAGTTGATAAGTCTTCTGTTCGGTCGAATAAACCGGACGACCGGTAGCACGAGCATCCGGACCGTCAGTACCGGTCAGGCCACTTTGCGCCAGATATACACGTTCGCCACCGTTATCGAACAGTTGGAACGGAACGTCCGGATGGTCTTGGCGACGTGGATACAGCGGCAGCTTCAGCTGGGCGATATCACCACCCTGTGGGTCGATTGCCAGGTCCAGTACATCCGTTTTTACATGGATGAGGTCTTTATTGGTGACGACCGGGGTTTCTACCGGGGTACTGGTATCGGCATTCGCGCTGGGTACATCGGCACTGGCGGCAGCATTGTTACCCAGTGGCGTATCCGGAATAGCCGGCGCCGACTGATTGGTAGCAACATTCTGAGTCGGCAGGGCAGCTTGGCCATAATCCTGGTTCCACTTAAGAACCATAGAGTAGGACACGATTGCCAGGGCGACGATCAGGATCGTGCGTTTAATATCCATGATTACTCGGCCATCGAAGAAGAACGGGAGGTAGGGATAGGCGGAACCGGGTCATAACCACCGGGATTCCACGGATGACAGCGACCTAAACGACGAAAGGTCAGCCAGCCACCGCGCAGAAGGCCATGATTTTCTATGGCTTCCAACGCGTAGCAGGAACAACTGGGGTAGAAACGACAGTGGTTTGCCATCAGGGGACTAATGGCATAGCGGTAAAACTGGATCGGAACGAGGGCCAGTTTACGCATCAGTACTGTCTACCCCTACAGTTTCGGTGCTGACAGCTGGTGCTGGCTTGTTGGTACGAGCCAAACGTTTCCAGAGCTTGCCGAAATGCTGAATCAATTCGGGGTTTTCTACGTCCCCCAAGCCTTTGCGCGCGACGATAACAATATCCCAACCAACCAGAGTCTCCTGGTGGAGGCGAAACGATTCGCGCATCAGACGCTTGAGGCGATTGCGCTCAACGGAGAGCTTTACGCTCTTCTTGCCGATCACCAACCCGAGACGGGGGTGATCCAGATCGTTGTTACGCGCAAGGAGCAGGAGATTTTTCCCCGGAACCTTGCCGGTGGGGGAGTCAAAGACTGCCTTGAAATGCCGGGGGGTTAGCAGACGCTTTTCCCGACTGAAGTCCTGACTCACCACCAGTACCGGATTATCAAACTGCCAGACGCGCACGACCTTTGGCGCGGCGACGCGACAGGACAGCACGGCCGTTCTTGGTGGCCATGCGAGCACGGAAGCCGTGAGTACGGGCGCGTTTGATGGTGCTTGGTTGGAAAGTACGTTTCATGGCGTGTTACCTGGTTCGTCCACAACGGGCCGGAATGGCCCCCGTTTTAAGAGACCGGCGATTCTAGAGAAAGCAAGCCTCTAGGTCAATTTCCAACCAGCTTTTCCTTTAATTAGATATCTGGAGGCCTGCGTACCGAATCCGGGCGATTCGCCTTTCACGAGCAATGCCATAGATATAAAAATAAAGAAGGAAGTTATTTAAAGCTTTTCTGTAAAGCTTATAAAAGCTAGGCACCCCATCTTCTGTGGATAACTGCCTTGAGGACATATTCTACGGGCTGTACAGAGAATGACAACACGGGGGAGAAACGGTGCTCTGCCTGTGCTGCGCTATCGGATAAGCTGTGTGTGGAATGGCTAGTTATCCACAGGCCAGTTACCCACAGACTTTCGACCCCACTTGTACAACGAGCTTAGGGGCGCTTATCCACAGAGCTTATGCACAGACCATTTGTCGCCTTTTTTACGGTTAAGGCATTGATTCTTGGCGCCCTGTGAGCAACCTACATGTGGATAAGTGGGCGGCTGGCCGCTACAATGGCGGCTGTTTTTGCCTCACCGGCTTTCAACTTAGGGGATATCCGTGTCAGTGGAACTTTGGCAGCAGTGCGTGGAGCTTTTGCGCGATGAGCTGCCTGCCCAGCAATTCAACACCTGGATCCGTCCGCTACAGGTCGAAGCCGAAGGCGACGAGTTGCGTGTCTACGCACCCAATCGTTTTGTTCTCGACTGGGTCAACGAGAAATACCTGAGCCGCGTTCTCGAATTGCTCGACGAACACGGCAACGGGCTTGCTCCGGTGCTCTCCTTATTAATAGGCAGCAAACGTAGCTCGGCACCTCGTGCTGCGCCGAATGCACCGTTGGCAGCCAGTGCCTCCCAGGCTCAGGCCGCTGCGGCACCTGTTAATAACTCTCCAGCCCCGGTCGCCCAGACGCCTTCGAAATCCTCGTCGCAGAAAAACGCGCCTATAAATGAAGAGCCGTCCCGCGACAGCTTTGACCCAATGGCCGGCGCCAGCTCACAACAGGCCCCGGTTCGTGCCGAACAGCGCACCGTCCAGGTAGAGGGTGCGCTCAAGCACACCAGCTATCTGAACCGCACGTTCACCTTTGAGAACTTTGTCGAAGGTAAATCCAACCAGCTGGCCCGCGCGGCTGCCTGGCAGGTCGCCGACAATCCCAAGCACGGTTACAACCCGCTCTTCCTTTATGGTGGCGTTGGCTTGGGTAAAACTCACTTGATGCACGCCGTGGGTAACCACCTATTAAAGAAGAACCCGAATGCCAAGGTCGTGTACCTGCACTCGGAGCGCTTCGTGGCCGATATGGTCAAGGCGTTGCAGCTCAACGCCATCAACGAGTTCAAGCGGTTCTACCGTTCCGTTGATGCCTTGCTGATCGATGACATTCAATTCTTCGCCCGCAAGGAACGTTCCCAGGAAGAGTTTTTCCACACGTTCAACGCGTTGCTCGAAGGTGGCCAGCAGGTCATCCTGACCAGTGACCGTTATCCGAAGGAAATCGAAGGCCTGGAAGAGCGCCTGAAGTCGCGCTTCGGCTGGGGCCTGACCGTAGCGGTAGAACCGCCGGAGCTTGAAACCCGCGTCGCGATCCTGATGAAAAAGGCCGACCAGGCCAAAGTCGACCTGCCGCACGACGCCGCGTTCTTTATCGCCCAGCGCATTCGCTCCAACGTGCGTGAACTGGAAGGCGCACTCAAGCGGGTCATCGCTCACTCGCACTTCATGGGTCGTGACATCACCATCGAGCTGATTCGCGAATCCCTGAAAGACCTGCTGGCGTTGCAAGACAAGCTGGTGAGTGTGGATAACATCCAGCGCACCGTGGCCGAGTATTACAAGATCAAGATTTCCGACCTGCTGTCCAAGCGCCGTTCGCGCTCGGTAGCACGTCCCCGCCAGGTAGCGATGGCGCTCTCCAAAGAGCTGACCAACCACAGCCTGCCGGAAATTGGTGATGTGTTTGGCGGTCGCGACCACACCACGGTCTTGCACGCGTGCCGCAAGATCAACGAACTTAAGGAATCCGACGCGGATATTCGCGAGGACTACAAGAACCTGCTGCGTACACTGACTACTTGATGAACACCAGCGCAGCTTATTAAGGCAAGGGACTAGACCATGCATTTCACCATTCAACGCGAAGCCCTGTTGAAACCCCTGCAACTGGTCGCAGGCGTCGTCGAGCGCCGACAGACCTTGCCGGTGCTTTCCAACGTATTGCTGGTTGTCGAAGGCCAGCAATTGTCCTTGACCGGTACCGACCTGGAAGTCGAGCTGGTCGGTCGCGTCCAGCTCGAAGAGCCCGCCGAACCCGGCGAGATCACCGTGCCGGCGCGCAAGCTGATGGACATCTGCAAGAGCCTGCCCAACGACGCGCTGATCGACATCAAGGTTGATGAGCAAAAGCTGGTGGTCAAGGCCGGTCGCAGCCGTTTCACCCTGTCGACCTTGCCGGCCAACGACTTCCCGACCGTGGAAGAAGGCCCAGGCTCGCTGACCTGCAGCCTGGAACAAAGCCGACTGCGCCGCTTGATCGAGCGCACCAGCTTCGCCATGGCCCAGCAGGACGTGCGTTATTAC
Source organism: Pseudomonas sp. D8002 (assembly GCF_013385695.1). Taxonomy (NCBI): domain Bacteria; kingdom Pseudomonadati; phylum Pseudomonadota; class Gammaproteobacteria; order Pseudomonadales; family Pseudomonadaceae; genus Pseudomonas; species Pseudomonas sp. D8002. The sequence goes on along the minus strand of NZ_JACAPM010000032.1, from coordinate 118,465 downwards.
CTTAACGGCATGCTGCTGGAAGTCTCCGAAGGCATCATCCGCGCCGTAGCCACCGACGGTCACCGTCTGGCCATGTGCTCGATGAAGGCCGATATCGGTCAGCCGGATCGCCACCAGGTGATCGTGCCGCGTAAAGGTATTCTGGAACTCGCGCGCCTGCTGACTGAGCCGGATGGCAATGTCAGTATCGTGCTGGGCCAGCACCACATCCGCGCGACCACTGGCGAGTTCACCTTCACTTCCAAGCTGGTTGACGGCAAGTTCCCGGATTACGAGCGCGTTCTGCCTAAAGGCGGCGACAAGCTGGTGATCGGTGATCGTCAGGCCCTGCGTGAAGCGTTCAGCCGTACCGCTATTCTTTCCAACGAGAAATACCGTGGTATCCGCCTGCAATTGGCCAACGGCCAACTGAAAATCCAGGCGAATAACCCTGAGCAGGAAGAAGCGGAAGAAGAAGTGGGCGTCGACTACAACGGCGGCAACCTGGAAATCGGCTTCAACGTCAGCTACCTGCTGGACGTGCTGGGCGTGATGACCACTGAACAGGTTCGCCTGATTCTGTCTGACTCCAACAGCAGCGCCCTGGTACAAGAATCCGACAACGATGACTCGGCTTACGTTGTCATGCCGATGCGCCTGTAATCATGTTCAGCAGAAGCTAGATGTCCCTCAGTCGCGTCTCGGTCACCGCGGTGCGCAATTTGCACCCGGTGACCTTCTCCCCCTCCCCCCGCATCAATATCCTCCACGGCGCCAACGGCAGTGGCAAAACCAGCGTGCTGGAAGCCATTCACCTGCTGGGGCTCGCTCGTTCCTTTCGCAGTGCCCGCTTGTTGCCGGTGATTCAGTACGAGCAACTGGCGTGCACAGTATTTGGCCAAGTCGAATTGGCCGAAGGCGGTCATAGCAGCCTGGGGATTTCTCGTGATCGTCAGGGGGAGTTTCAAATCCGCATCGATGGGCAGAATGCTCGTAGTGCTGCGCAGCTGGCAGAAATCCTGCCGCTGCAACTGATCAACCCGGACAGCTTCCGCTTGCTGGAAGGCGCGCCTAAAATCCGCAGGCAATTCCTCGATTGGGGAGTGTTCCACGTGGAACCGCGTTTCATGGCCACTTGGCAGCGCCTGCAGAAGGCCCTGCGGCAGCGGAACTCATGGCTGCGGCATGGTACACTTGACGCCGCTTCGCAAGCTGCTTGGGACCGGGAACTGTGCCTGGCCAGCGCTGAAATAGATGAATACCGCCGCGCCTATATCAAAGCCTTGAAACCAGTCTTTGAGCAGACCTTGAGCGAGTTACTCGAACTCGAGGGGCTGACGTTGAGCTACTACCGTGGTTGGGACAAAGACCGGGAACTGAGTGCAGTGCTCGCGACGTCCTTGCAACGGGATCAGCAAATTGGTCACACCCAGGCCGGACCACAACGGGCTGATTTGCGCCTTAGATTGGGCGCACACAATGCTGCGGATATCTTGTCCCGCGGTCAGCAGAAGTTGGTGGTCTGCGCTTTGCGTATCGCCCAGGGGCATCTGGTTAGCCAGGCCCGGCGCGGGCAATGTATTTATCTGGTGGATGACTTGCCGTCCGAACTGGACGAGCAGCACCGCCGCGCGTTATGCCGCTTGTTGGAAGACTTACGCTGCCAGGTGTTTATCACCTGTGTAGACCACGAATTATTGAGGGAAGGCTGGCAGACGGAAACGCCAGTCGCTTTGTTCCACGTGGAACAAGGCCGTATCACCCAGACCCACGACCATCGGGAGTGAAGGCATGAGCGAAGAAAATACGAATACGTACGACTCGACCAGCATTAAAGTGCTTAAAGGTTTGGATGCCGTACGCAAACGTCCCGGTATGTACATCGGTGATACCGATGATGGCAGCGGTCTGCACCACATGGTGTTCGAGGTGGTCGATAACTCGATCGACGAAGCTTTGGCCGGTCACTGCGACGACATCAGCATCATCATCCACCCGGACGAATCCATCACCGTACGCGACAACGGTCGCGGCATTCCGGTAGATGTGCATAAAGAAGAAGGCGTTTCGGCGGCAGAGGTCATCATGACCGTGCTCCACGCCGGCGGTAAGTTCGACGATAACTCCTATAAAGTATCCGGCGGTTTGCACGGTGTAGGTGTTTCGGTAGTAAACGCCCTTTCTGAAGAGCTGATCCTGACTGTACGTCGTAGCGGCAAGATCTGGGAACAGACTTACGTTCATGGTGTTCCACAGGAACCGATGAAAATCGTCGGTGACAGCGAAAGCACTGGTACGCAGATTCACTTCAAGCCTTCGGCTGAAACCTTCAAGAACATCCACTTCAGCTGGGACATTCTGGCCAAGCGGATTCGTGAACTGTCTTTCCTGAACTCCGGTGTGGGTATCGTCCTCAAGGACGAACGCAGCGGCAAGGAAGAGCTGTTCAAGTACGAAGGCGGCCTGCGTGCGTTCGTTGAATACCTGAACACCAACAAGACCGCGGTCAATCAGGTGTTCCACTTCAACATCCAGCGTGAAGACGGCATCGGCGTAGAAATCGCCCTGCAGTGGAACGACAGCTTCAACGAGAACCTGTTGTGCTTCACCAACAACATTCCTCAGCGCGATGGCGGTACTCACCTGGTGGGTTTCCGTTCTGCACTGACGCGTAACCTGAACACCTACATCGAAGCGGAAGGCCTGGCGAAGAAACACAAAGTCGCCACCACCGGTGACGATGCCCGCGAAGGCCTGACCGCCATTATCTCGGTCAAGGTTCCGGATCCGAAGTTCAGCTCCCAGACCAAAGACAAGCTGGTGTCCTCCGAAGTGAAGACAGCGGTCGAACAGGAAATGGGCAAGTACTTCTCCGACTTCCTGCTGGAAAACCCGAACGAAGCCAAGCTGGTTGTCGGCAAGATGATCGACGCAGCACGGGCTCGTGAAGCGGCGCGTAAAGCCCGTGAGATGACGCGTCGTAAAGGTGCGCTGGATATCGCCGGCCTGCCGGGCAAACTGGCTGACTGCCAGGAGAAAGACCCTGCCCTCTCCGAACTGTACCTGGTGGAAGGTGACTCTGCTGGCGGTTCCGCCAAGCAGGGTCGCAACCGTCGCACCCAGGCCATCCTGCCGTTGAAGGGTAAGATCCTCAACGTCGAGAAGGCGCGTTTCGACAAGATGATTTCCTCGCAGGAAGTCGGCACCTTGATCACCGCCCTGGGCTGTGGCATCGGCCGCGATGAGTACAACATCGACAAGCTGCGCTACCACAACATCATCATCATGACCGATGCTGACGTTGACGGTTCGCACATCCGCACCCTGCTGCTGACGTTCTTCTTCCGTCAGTTGCCGGAGTTGATCGAGCGTGGCTACATCTACATCGCCCAGCCGCCGTTGTACAAAGTGAAAAAAGGCAAGCAAGAGCAATACATCAAAGACGACGACGCCATGGAAGAGTACATGACGCAGTCGGCCCTGGAAGATGCGAGCCTGCACTTGAACGACGAAGCCCCGGGCATCTCCGGTGAAGCGTTGGAGCGCCTGGTAAACGACTTCCGCATGGTGATGAAGACCCTCAAGCGTTTGTCGCGCCTGTACCCTCAGGAGCTGACCGAGCACTTCATCTACCTGCCATCCGTCAGCCTGGAACAGTTGGGTGATCATGCCCACATGCAGGCTTGGTTGGCCCAGTACGAAGTCCGCCTGCGTACCGTTGAAAAATCCGGCCTGGTCTACAAAGCCAGCCTGCGTGAAGACCGTGAACGTAACGTCTGGCTGCCAGAGGTCGAACTGATCTCCCACGGCCTGTCGAACTACGTCACCTTCAACCGCGACTTCTTCGGCAGCAACGACTACAAGACGGTTGTTACCCTCGGCGCGCAACTGAGCACCCTGCTGGACGACGGTGCTTACATTCAGCGTGGCGAGCGCAAGAAAGCGGTCAAAGAGTTCAAGGAAGCCCTGGACTGGTTGATGGCGGAAAGCACCAAGCGCCACACCATTCAGCGATACAAAGGTCTGGGCGAAATGAACCCGGATCAGCTGTGGGAAACCACCATGGACCCAGCCCAGCGTCGCATGCTGCGCGTGACCATCGAAGACGCCATTGGCGCGGACCAGATCTTCAACACCCTGATGGGTGATGCGGTCGAGCCTCGTCGTGACTTCATCGAGAGCAATGCCCTGGCGGTTTCCAACCTGGACTTCTGATCAGGTTGCAGCGCAAAAACAAAAAAGGCCAACGCTTAGCGTTGGCCTTTTTTATGGGCTGGATATGAGCATTTTATAAATGCTCCACGTGGAACATCTCAGTCCTCGGAAGCCGCCGTCACACTCTCCAACCGATATCCGTACCCATAGATCGTCAGCAACTGCCAACCCCGATCCGCCGTCAGCCCGAGCTTATTCCGCAGCCGATAAATATGCGTATCCAGCGGCCGCGACGACACCATCTCCTCATGGGTCCAGAACCGTTCATACAGGTACTCTCGAGACAGCGGCCGCGCCAGGTTCTCAAACAGGCACCGCGCCAGGCGGTATTCGCGCTCCGTCAGGCTGATGGGTTTTCCCGCCCTGCTCACCGTGAGTTCAGCATCATCAAAGGTCAGGTCATTGAAGGTATGCACCTCACTGGCTGCAGACTTCTGCAACCCGTGGCGACGCAGAACGGCATTCACCCGAGCCTTAAGCTCATTGGGACGAAACGGCTTGCTGACGTAATCATCTGCACCACTGTTCAGCGCCTGGACGATATCGCTCTCGGCATCGCGGCTGGTAAGCATGATGGCGGCTGGCGGCGCTTCCATGTGCTCGCGGGTCCAGCGCAGCAATGCCAGGCCACTGAGGTCGGGCAGTTGCCAGTCAAGGATCAGCAAGTCGAAGGTCTCGCGGCGCAGTTGTCGCAGCAGGTCTTCTCCACGCTCGAAGCAGTGCAGGGTCCATGGCTGATCCGCAGCGCTGGGGATTTGTCGCAGTGTCTGTTCCACCCGCCGCAGTTCAGCAGGTTCGTCATCCAATATTGCGACACGCATGGCAGGGTCCTTTCTTATTGAAGAATGCGGGCATCGAATCTGAACAATTATGGCCAGATTCTCAGGCCCTCTGAATCTCTCGGTACGCTGATATCAAATGGCCGCAAGCCATTGGAAATCGTCAACACCCAAGCTGGGAAGATACCGGCTCGAGACCTTCAGGAAAAGGATCAATGGCAATCTGGTTTTATGCTGTTTCGAGACGTATGGCCGTTCTGGGGAAGGTTGATGTATGGGGAAGACTGGTATTGGTGGTGATGGTTGCTACGCTGGGCACGGAAACGGTCGGGGCCAATAAGCCGGCGATACCTATGCCGTTCGAGGAACGGCAGACTTTGAGTGAGCCCGGCAATGGCATGGGCTTCGCCCGTTCACCGTTTCAGCAACTCAGCGAACAGCAGCAGACCCAACGTTGGGTATTTTAAGTACCCGCAAATCTGAACAAATGTTGCGAATCGGTCCGATGCACCTATGTTGTAGGTAAATTCGCTCTCGCTGGATGACACACGGATTGGAGCGACGGAAGTGCTCCGACACAGGGACGTGTCATCTTCTGCAATGGATCTCACGCTCCCAGATATTTCGGCTATCGACTGGATACCTCATCGAGTATCGTAGACGGTACTCAAGGTCTTCCCGCTGCAAGACGCTGCCTGAAAGTGCTTTCTGATGACCCATTAGAACTAGAATCTTGATGAGCGCCATGACCTTTTTCCCTTGCCGATTCCGCTCTGCCGCTTCTACGCTGTTGAGTTCGGGCCTGATCGTTACGCTTGGCGTAGTGAGTCTTCCGGCCTTGGCACGCCCTTCCCCTCCCCGTGCACCCTATATCGACGACAACCGGATGTGCCGCGCGCAACCGCTTCCGGCAGTGGTGCAGCACCTCACGGGTGAAGCCTGGAAACTGGATGCCAAGGGTGTGTCCACGGCCCTGGAAGAAGGCATGTTCATCGATGAACAAGAAAGCGTAAAAACCTCATCGGGCGCATTTGTCAGCCTGTTGCTGGGGGACGGCTCGCGGATTGTCTTGCCCTCCAGCTCCCAGGTCCGATTGCATCTGGTCGAGGAGCAATCCATTCCCCAGGTGATTCTTGAAGAAGGTCAGGTCGAGGCTTACGTGATCAAGCGTGCCAGCGACTATGACCGTTTCCAGATCATGACCCCGGTGGGCGTTCTAGGGGTACGCGGCACGCATTTCCGTGTGCGTAACGATGGCGAACAATCGCTGGTGGAAGTACTCAACGGGCAAGTGGCGGTCAATCGTGATGACGCTCCACCGACCCCGCGCCCTATCAAGAAGAAGCCCATTACCGGTCCAGTCTCTGGTGAAGTAAAGGTTGGTGCGCGGCAGGGCCTCGCGTTCAAGAAACAAGGCGAACTCAAACCCGTGGAACTGCTTGATGCGCCACGGTTGGTCGGCCAGGACGGCCAAAAGGGCGATGCGCCTGTCTGGACCCTGTTCCTGCGGCCATTGGCCGGGGCCCAACGCTACCGGGCCCAGGTCGCGACCGATAAGGAGTTTCTGAACATCAAGCAGGAAAATTTCTCCGACAAGCCGCAAATGCGCTTCACTGGGCTGAAAGCATCGTTCTATCACGTTCGCTTGTCGGCATATGATGAACACGGGCTTGAGGGAGAAACCGGGGTTTATGACATTTTCTATTACCCACCCGCGAACCGCGTTCAGTAGTGCCCTGGACGCGAGCCGGTGAGGCTGTGGCACAGGGCTGAAAAGCGCCAACCGACTCAGGCTCAGCGGCTGTTCAATGGCCTGGTGCGCGAATGGCTGTGGGTCAGCCTGTTGCTATTACCCATCACGGCCTTCCTGTCCCTGAGCCCTGGCCTGGCCCTCAATAACCTGCTGTATGACAGCCTCCGCCGGCTGGCGCCTTTATCGGTGGATCCACGCATCCTGCTGGTAACGATCGACGACCGAAGCCTGAAGGAACTTGGCCAATGGCCATGGTCCCGACGTGTGCATGCCGACCTGCTTGATCAGCTGAGCGCCGCCAAGCCTGCCGGCATCCTGTTTGATGTGATCTTCAGCGAGCCCGCCCGGGAGCCAGCCAATGACCTGCGCCTGGCCGAGGCTATGTGCAACGCTGGCAACGTCCTGTTGCCTTTGATTCGTGAAGGCTCGCCGCGCTACGGCCAGCCTGTGGCGCAAATCCTGCCCGTGTTGCCCTTGCGTGATTGCGCCCGTAGCGTCGGCCATATCAACGTGGAAGCGGACAGCGACGGCATCGTTCGAAGCCTGTATTTACGTGAAGGTCCACCAGGTAATTTGACACCGCAGTTAGCCTGGCTGGCGTTTGAACTGAGCGGCCAGCCATCCCTAATGCCGGGCGCACCTGGTCCGTCGGAAAGCTCCAGCTGGCAGCGGGAAAATGCCATTCGAATTCCTTTTATTGCCAGTCATGCTGGCTTTCCCAGCGTGCCGTATATCAGTGTCTTGCGCGGGGAGGTGCCATCCGAGTTGCTGCGCGACCGCTTGATCCTGATTGGCGCTACGGCACCGGGCATGGGCGACCGTTATGTCACGCCGCTTTCGGCCAGTGTCGGCACCACCCCGGGCGTGGAGATCCAGGCAAATATTCTCAATGGCTTGCTGCAAGGGCGCAGTATTGTCGATCTGCCCGTGTGGATGGCGACGCTACTGGCCACCGCGATGGTCGCGGTGCTGTTGGGCCTTCTGCTGTTTCGCCCGCGTTATGCACTTTGGCTGACCCTCGGTTGCATGGGGGCTGCGCTTCTGGGTTCTTGGGGCCTGTTGCGCCTGGGCCATTGGTGGTCGCCGGCAGCAAGTCTGGTTGGCATGTTGCTCAGCTATCTGATCTGGAACTGGCGGCGCCTGAGCGTGATCCTGGCCTACTTCGGCTGGGAACTGGCACGCCTGGACAACGAGCCCAAAGTGCTCCCGGAGCGCCGTCGAGCGCCCGCCAGCCAGGGTGATGTATTGCAGGGACGAATCTTCGCCCTCGAACAAGCGGTCAGCCGTACCCGGGACACTCGTCGCTTCATGGCCGATGGGCTGGAATGTTTGCCTGTAGCAACCTTGATTACCGATCCCAAGGGCAACGTCCTGCTGGCCAATCGAATTGCCCGCGATGTGTTCGGCAATGAACTGGTGGCCGAAAACCTCTTGGATCAGCTCGCCGCATTAGGTTATCCACCGCTGCAGGACGGTGTTCGCCCTGCCCTGTCGACGCTGGAGATTGTCGAGTTCCGCGATACCCTTGACCGCAGCCTGCGCCTCGACCTGGCGCCGCTGCTGCCTGCAGACGGTGACGTGGCCCTGGGCTGGCTGCTGAGCCTCACAGACCTGAGCATTGAGCGTGATGCCCAGCAGCAACGGGAGACCCTGCTGCGCTTTCTGTCCCATGACCTGCGTGCGCCGCATTCGGCGATCCTGGCCCTGTTGGATGTTCAGGACTCCGCCGCGCCCATATTTGCGCAGATCGAACAACAAGTCCGCCGTGCCCTGAACCTGACCGAATCATTCGTGCAGCTGGCGAAAGCCGAATCCGATGGCTACCAATTCCAGCCCAGCCTGTTCGCCATGTTGGTGCTCGACGCATTTGATCAAGTCGCAGTGCACGCCCAGTTGAAAGGTATTCGCCTGGTCCATCACCTGGATGAAGACGGCGAAGAAATGGTGTGGGCAGACCAATCGCTGCTGACCCGAGCCTTGTTCAACCTGTTGGAAAATGCGGTGAAATACAGCCCATCGGGCACCACCGTTACGTTGAGCCTGACCAGCCATGAAGACGCTTTGGAGTGCCGTATCAGCGACCAGGGGCGAGGAATCTCCCCGCAGGATTTGCCCGAACTCTTCGCTCAATACCGGCGCTTCGCCTCGGCTCAGGGCAGTGAAGGATTGGGGTTGGGGCTGACCATGGTCAAGGCCGTCGTGGATCGTCACGGTGGGAGAATTCGCTGCGAAAGCGAGGTGGATAAAGGTACGACCTTCATCCTTCAGCTGCCATTGTGGCGAGACTGAATCGCGGCTTTTCACCTGTGCATAAAAAACCGGTCTCAGGGACCGGTTTTTTAATGCGGGAAAAACTTATGCACCTTTTCCGCTGTTTTATGAACTTGGGAAATATGTAAGTAAATCAGCAGCCTATAAGCTAAAAAGAGCAATTCGCCAACAAACCGTACACAGGTTATCCACAGAAACTCAAATCACCGGCGTGTCGACCACAACCGGCTCCGGCGGCAACGAACCCATGGCCCTTTGTTGCGCTTCATTCCATGCCTGGGCACGGTCGTTCAGCGCTGCAATGGCACGTGGGCCTTCGCCCTCGGCATACATGGGCTCGCCAATGATTACAGTGATGGTGCCTTCACGCTTGGCCCAGCCGGTCTTCGGCCAGAACTTGCCGGCGTTGTGGGCAATCGGCAGCACCGGCAGCCCGGCGTTCACCGCCAGGGCCGTACCGCCACGTGAGAACTTGCCCACAGTGCCGTAGGGCACGCGTGTGCCTTCAGGGAAGATCAGCACCCAAACCCCATCCTTCAACAGCTCATCGCCCTTCTTGGCCACATGCTTGAGTGCGGCCTTGGGGTTGTCGCGGTCGATGGCGATCGGTCGCAGCATGGCCATGGCCCAGCCGAAGAATGGCACGTACAGCAGCTCACGCTTGAGCACCTGGCTCAGGGGCGAGAAATACGCAGACAGGAAAAAGGTTTCCCAGGTGCTCTGGTGGTTCGACAGAATCACACAAGGCTGGTCCGGGACGTTTTCGGCGCCCTTGATCTCGAAACGAATGTTCAGGAACACCTTGGTCAACCACAGCGCGCAGTTGCACCAAAAGACGTTGATGAAACGATAGCGCGCCTTGAACGGCAGGAAAGGCGCGATAAAAAAGCTCAGGGTGCACCAGAGAAAAGAGCTGGTGCCCAACAGCAGGTAAAAGAAGAAGGTTCTGATGGCCTGCAAAATCGACATGGCGGCATTTACCGTTGCGGGACAACGCCCGCCTGTTAAAAGCGCGCTCCCGAACAGTCCTTGGTCAGGAAGTCAGAAGGGCTGCTAGTTGTTGATAAGTTCTGCGGCAACCGCCGCCAGATCGTCAAAAATCAAGGTACCTACCGGCAGGGTTTTAGCCTGGGTCTTTTCGCCTTTCCCGGTTTTTACCAAAACTGGCTGAGAGTCGACGGCTTTGGCGGCTTCCAGGTCACCGAGGCTGTCCCCGACAAACCATAGCCCAGCCAACGGCACGTTGTAATGTTCAGCAATAGTTTTAAGCATACCCGGTTTGGGCTTGCGGCAATCGCAGCCTTCATCCGGGCCGTGCGGGCAATACACCACCAGCCCTACTTCACCGCCCTGCTCGGCCACCAGCGTGCGCAGGCGCGCGTGCATGGCGTCGAGGGTGGCGATGTCGTAGTAGCCGCGGGCGATGCCGGACTGGTTGGTGGCGATGGCCACTGTCCAGCCCGCTTTGCTCAACTGCGCGATGGCCTCGATCGAGCCGGGCAGTGGAATCCATTCCGCCACCGATTTGATGTAAGCGTCGGAGTCGTAATTGATCACTCCGTCCCGATCGAGAATCAGCAGTTTCAACATGGTCAGCTCAGTACGGAAATGTCAGCGATATTGATGAACAGGCCGCGCAGGCGCGCCAGCATGGCGTAGCGGTTTTTCCGCACGCCCGCGTCTTCGGCATTGATCATCACCGCTTCGAAGAACGCATCCACCGGCTCACGCAAGGTGGCCAGGCGCGCCAAGGCTTCGGCGTAGTTGCGTTCGGCGATCAGCGGCTTCACTGCGTTTTCCGCCTTGGCGATGGCCGAGTTCAGCGAGAACTCCTTGGCATCGGCAAACAGGCCCGGGTCGACTTCGGCATTGCCGAGGTTGTCGGCCTTGCTCAGCAGGTTCGATACACGCTTGTTCACGGCGGCCAGGGCACCGGCTTCCGGCAGCTTGCGGAAGGCCTGTACGGCCTGCACACGCTGGTCGAAGTCCAGCGCCGAACCTGGTTGCAGGGCACGTACCGACAGGTACACCGAAACGTCCACGCCTTCGTCTTCGTAACGCGCACGCAGACGGTCGAACACGAACTCCAGCACTTGCTCGGCCAGGCCGGCTTGCTTGACCTTGGCACCGAACTGGCCAACCGCAAACACCACGGCCTGGGTCAGGTCGAGGTCGAGCTTCTTGTCGATCAGGATGCGCAGCACGCCCAGGGCCGCACGGCGCAGCGCATACGGGTCTTTGCTGCCGGTAGGCAACATGCCGATACCGAAGATACCGACTAGGGTATCCAGCTTGTCAGCGATGGCCACGGCCGCACCGGTGAGGGTGGTCGGCAGCTCGGCGCCAGCACCGCGCGGCATGTACTGCTCGTTCAGCGCCAGGGCGACGTCTTGCGGCTCGCCATCATTCAGGGCGTAGTAGTAACCGGCAACACCTTGCATCTCCGGGAACTCGCCGACCATCTCGGTGGCCAGGTCGCACTTGGACAGCAGGCCGGCACGCGCAGCCCAGGCAGCATCGCCACCAATGCGTGGCGCGATGTAGGCCGCCAGCTTGGAAACCCGTACGGCCTTGTCGTAGACGCTGCCGAGTTTTTCCTGGAACACCACGTTCTGCAGGCGCAGGTTGAAGTCTTCGAGCTTCTGCTTCTTGTCTTGCTTGAAGAAGAACTCGGCGTCAGTCAGGCGCGGGCGAACGACTTTTTCGTTACCGGCGATGATCTGCTGCGGGTCCTTGCTTTCGATGTTGGCCACGGTGATGAAGCGCGGCAGCAGCTTGCCGTCGACGTCCAGCAGGCAGAAATACTTCTGGTTGTCCTGCATGGTGGTGATCAGCGCTTCCTGCGGCACGTCGAGGAAACGCTCCTCGAACGAGCACACCAGCGGCACTGGCCATTCAACCAAAGCGGTCACTTCGTCCAGCAGGCTTGGCGGCACGATGGCGGTGCCTTCCTGCAGGCGGGCCAGCTCTTCGGTACGCTTGCTGATCAGCTCGCGGCGCTCATTGGCATCCGCCAGCACATAGGCTGCACGCAGGTCATTGAGGTAGTTGGCGGGCGCGGTGATGCGCACGGCTTCAGGATGGTGGAAGCGGTGGCCACGTGAATCACGGCCGGCCTTCTGGGCGAGGATGGTGCAGTCGATGACCTGGTCACCGAGCAGCATCACCAGCCATTGGGTCGGGCGCACGAACTCTTCCTTGCGGGCACCCCAGCGCATGCGCTTGGGAATCGGCAGGTCGTTCAGCGAGTCTTCAACGATGGTCGGCAACAGGCTGGCGGTCGGCTTGCCGGTGATGACCTGGCTGAAACGCAGCTTCGGGCCGCTCTGGTCGATCTCGCTCAGCTCGACGCCACACTTCTTGGCAAAACCAAGGGCGGCTTGAGTCGGGTTGCCTTCAGCATCGAAGGCGGCCTGGCGTGGCGGGCCGTCGAGGTTGATGCTGCGGTCCGGCTGCTGGGTTTCCAGTGCGGTGAGCAACACAGCCAGTCGGCGCGGCGCGGCGTAGACCTTTTTTGCGGCGAACTTCAGGCCAGCGGTTTGCAGGCCTTTTTCGATACCGGCCAGGAATGCGTCGGCCAGGGTATTCAGGGCCTTGGGTGGCAGCTCTTCGGTGCCCAGTTCAACCAGGAAATCTTGAGCACTCATTGTGCAGCCTCCAGCTTAGCCAACACTTCATCACGCAGGTCCGGGGTGGCCATCGGGAAGCCCAGCTTGGCGCGAGCCAACAGGTAGGCTTGGGCGACGGAACGCGCCAGGGTGCGTACACGCAGGATGTATTGCTGGCGCGCAGTTACCGAGATGGCACGACGGGCGTCCAGCAGGTTGAAGGTGTGGGATGCCTTCAGAACCATTTCATAGCTTGGCAACGGCAGCGGCTGATCCAGTTCGATCAGGCGCTTGGCTTCGCTTTCATAGAAGTCGAACAGTTCGAACAGCTTCTCGACGTTGGCGTGTTCGAAGTTGTAGGTCGACTGCTCCACTTCGTTCTGGTGGAACACGTCGCCGTAGGTCACCTTGCCGAACGGGCCGTCAGCCCACACCAGGTCGTAGACCGAGTCCACGCCTTGCAGGTACATGGCCAGGCGCTCGAGACCGTAGGTGATCTCGCCGGTCACCGGGTAGCACTCGATGCCGCCGGCTTGCTGGAAGTAAGTGAACTGCGTCACTTCCATGCCGTTGAGCCAGACTTCCCAGCCCAGGCCCCAGGCGCCCAGGGTTGGCGATTCCCAGTTGTCTTCGACGAAACGGATGTCGTGGACCAGCGGGTCCAGGCCGACATGTTTCAACGAGCCCAGGTACAGCTCCTGGAAGTTGTCCGGGTTTGGCTTCAGAACCACCTGGAACTGGTAGTAGTGCTGCAGGCGGTTCGGGTTTTCGCCGTAGCGGCCGTCAGTCGGGCGACGACTGGGCTGCACATAAGCGGCGTTCCAGGTTTCCGGGCCGATGGCCCGCAGGAAGGTAGCGGTGTGGAAAGTGCCGGCGCCTACTTCCATATCGTAGGGCTGAAGTACCACACAACCTTGCTCGGCCCAGTATTGCTGGAGGGCGAGGATCAAGTCTTGGAAGGTACGCACGGCTGGCGTAGGCTGGCTCACGAAATTCACCTGTTACTTGGGCTGCGATTTAAAGAGCGGGAGTATACCCGATTCGGCCGCGCCACCATCCCCTGGAGCCTTATGCCACGCTGCTTTTGGTGTTCTGAAGATCCGCTGTACATGGCTTATCACGATCAGGAGTGGGGAACGCCGCTGCGCGATGCGCAGGGACTGTTCGAGTTGCTTTTGCTCGAAGGGTTCCAGGCGGGCCTGTCCTGGATCACCGTTTTACGCAAACGCGAGCATTATCGAAAGGTCTTGTTCGGCTTTGATACGCAGCGTCTGGCCCAACTGAGCGATGCCGAGATCGAAGCGCTGATGCTCGATCCGGGCATCGTGCGTAACCGCCTGAAACTCAATGCCACCCGGCGCAATGCCGCCGCCTGGCTGGCGCTGCAGGACCCCGTGGAGTTTCTGTGGTCGTTTGTGGGCGGCGTGCCCAAGGTCAATCATTTCAAGGACCGCAGCCAGGTCCCGGCCATTACGCCGGAGGCTGAGGCCATGAGCAAAGCCTTGAAAAAAGCCGGCTTCACGTTCGTCGGGCCGACCATCTGCTACGCGTTCATGCAGGCCTCGGGCATGGTCATGGACCACACTCAGGACTGCGACCGTTACGCGGACCTCGCCAACGCCGGTTAGAATGGCGGCTTTGCGCACCACACACGATCAGGAGTGACCTGTGGAAAAGTTTAAAGGCGCCTTGCTGGTAGGCGCTCTTCGGTTGTTTGCCCTGCTGCCCTGGCGCGCGGTGCAAGCGGTCGGTTCGGCAATTGGCTGGATCATGTGGAAAACCCCCAACCGTTCCCGCGAGACGGTGCGGATCAACCTGTCCAAATGCTTTCCGGACATGGATCCGGCCGAGCGCGAGCGTCTCGTTGGACGCAGCCTGATGGACATCGGCAAGTCCCTGACCGAAAGCGCCTGCGCCTGGATCTGGCCGGCCCAGCGTTCCATCGACCTGGTGCGCGAGGTCGAAGGCCTGGAAGTGCTGCACGAAGCCCTGGCCTCGGGCAAAGGCGTGGTCGGCATCACCAGCCACCTGGGCAACTGGGAAGTGTTGAACCACTTCTATTGCAGCCAGTGCAAACCGATCATTTTCTACCGCCCGCCGAAGCTCAAGGCGGTGGATGACTTGCTGCGCAAACAGCGGGTGCAACTGGGTAACCGCGTGGCGGCGTCCACCAAGGAAGGCATCCTCAGTGTCATCAAGGAAGTGCGCAAAGGCGGCCAGGTGGGCATTCCTGCGGATCCGGAGCCGGCGGAATCGGCCGGGATCTTCGTGCCGTTCTTCGCCACCCAGGCGCTGACCAGCAAGTTCGTGCCGAACATGCTGGCGGGGCACAAGGCGGTCGGGGTGTTCCTGCATGCCCTGCGGCTGCCGGATGGCTCGGGCTACAAAGTGATCCTGGAAGCGGCGCCGGAAGACATGTACAGCACCGACACCGCCACTTCGTGTGCGGCGATGAGCAAGGTGGTGGAGCGCTATGTGGGGGCTTACCCGAGCCAGTACATGTGGAGCATGAAACGCTTCAAGAAACGCCCGCCGGGTGAGGCGCGGTGGTATTGATGTACGGCTGACTCAAGGTTGGCACAAAACAAAATGTGGGAGCGGGCTTGCTCGCGAAGGCGGTGTATCAGACACAAATTCGGTGACTGACACGACGCCTTCGCGAGCAAGCCCGCTCCCACATTGGGTTCTGCTTAAGCTTGGCGGTCGAGTTTCTTCAGGAATACGGTCATTTCCTTTTCGGCCTGCTTGTCGCCATGTGCCAGGGCCGCTTCAATACCCTTCTCCCAAGCTAACCGCGCTGCAGCGTTATCACCCTGCCCCAGCTGCGCCTTGCCCAACAGCTTCCACGCCGCCGAATACTTCGGGTCGAACTCGACGCATTTCTGCAAATGCTCGGCCGCCTTGGCGTTGTCCTTCAGATCAAGATAACCCTTGCCCAAACCAAACCGCAGCAGTGAGTTATCCACGCCCTTGGCGAGCATTTTTTCCAGGGATTCGAGCATGTCGGTCACTCCGTTTGATCAGAAAAAGCTCAGGCCCACGTGGAACAGCTTCTCCACATCGCGGATATGTTTTTTATCCACAAGGAACAGAATCACGTGGTCGCCCGTGGCGATCACCGTGTCGTCGTGGGCGATGATCACTTCTTCATCGCGAATGATTGCGCCGATGGTGGTGCCCGGCGGCAGGCCGATATCGCGGATCGCCTTGCCAATCACCTTGCTCGATTTTGAATCACCGTGGGCAATCGCCTCGATGGCTTCCGCCGCACCCCGGCGCAACGAGTGCACACTGACGATATCGCCGCGCCGCACGTGGGCCAGCAAGGTGCCGATGGTCGCCAGTTGCGGGCTGATGGCGATGTCGATATCGCCGCCCTGGATCAGGTCGACGTAGGCCGGGTTGTTGATGATGGTCATCACCTTCTTCGCCCCCAGCCGCTTGGCCAGCAACGACGACATGATGTTGGCTTCGTCATCGTTGGTCAGGGCCAGGAAGATATCGGCGTCGGCGATGTTTTCTTCCAGCAGCAGATCACGATCCGAGGCGCTGCCCTGCAGGACCACGGTGCTGTCGAGGGTGTCGGACAAATACCGGCAGCGTGCCGGATTCATCTCGATGATCTTCACCTGGTAGCGGCTTTCGATGGCCTCGGCCAAGCGCTCACCGATCTGCCCGCCGCCGGCGATGACGATGCGTTTATAGGTCTCATCCAGACGGCGCATTTCGCTCATCACCGCGCGAATGTTCGCTTTGGCGGCGATGAAAAACACCTCGTCGTCAGCCTCGATCACCGTATCGCCCTGGGGCAGGATCGGCCGGTCGCGACGGAAGATCGCCGCCACCCGCGTCTCGACGTTGGGCATGTGCTCGCGTAGCTGGCGCAGTTGCTGGCCCACCAACGGTCCGCCGTAGTAGGCCTTGACCGCCACCAGCTGTGCCTTGCCTTCGGCGAAGTCGATCACCTGCAAGGCGCCCGGGTGTTCGATCAGGCGCTTGATGTAATGGGTCACCACCTGTTCCGGGCTGATTAGCACATCGACCGGGATCGCGTCGTTGTCGAACAGTCCGGCGCGGGTCAGGTAGGCCGCCTCACGCACTCGGGCGATCTTGGTCGGAGTGTGAAACAGGGTGTGGGCGACCTGGCAGGCAACCATGTTGGTCTCGTCACTGTTGGTGACTGCCACCAGCATGTCGGCATCGTCGGCACCGGCCTGGCGCAGCACTGTAGGAAACGAGGCGCGGCCCTGTACGGTACGGATGTCCAAACGGTCGCCCAAATCCCGCAGGCGCTCCGCGTCGGTGTCGACCACGGTGATGTCGTTGGCTTCGCTGGCCAAATGCTCGGCCAGCGTACCGCCAACCTGCCCTGCGCCGAGGATGATGATTTTCATCCGGTCACTCCCTTAAAACCATTCAGCCGCGAGCGGCGGCAATCTTGATCAGCTTGGCGTAATAGAACCCGTCGTGGCCGCCTTCCTGGGCCAGCAACTGGCGGCCATGAGGCTGCTTGATCCCGGCCTGGATGTCGAGGTCCAGTTCCCGTGCGCCGCTGGTGCGAGCAAGGAAGGCTTCGATGACTTCAGTGTTTTCGGTAGGCAGCGTCGAGCAGGTGGCGTACAGCAGGATGCCGCCTACTTCGAGGGTCGGCCACAACGCGTCCAGCAACTCGCCTTGCAGCACGGCCAGGGCGGCGATGTCGTCGGGTTGGCGGGTCAGCTTTATGTCCGGGTGGCGGCGGATCACGCCGGTGGCGGAGCACGGTGCGTCCAGCAGGATGCGCTGGAACGGCTTGCCGTCCCACCAGGTGGCGGTGTCGCGGCCGTCGGCGGCGATCAGGTCGGCGCTGAGGCCCAGACGGGCGAGGTTTTCCCGCACACGCACCAGGCGCTTGGCTTCCAGGTCGACGGCGACGACACCGGCCAGGTCTGCTTGCACTTCCATGATGTGGCAGGTCTTGCCGCCGGGGGCGCAACAGGCGTCCAGTACGCGTTGGCCCGGGGCCAGGTCCAGCAGGTCGGCGGCCAGTTGAGCGGCTTCGTCCTGCACGCTGATCCAGCCTTCGGCGAACCCGGGCAGGTTACGTACATCGCCCGGTTCTGTAAGAACGATGCCGTCCTGGCTGTAGACGCAGGCCGTGGCCGCTACACCGGCTTCGCCAAGCAATGTGAGATAAGCGTCGCGGGTGTGATGACGGCGATTGACCCGCAGGATCATCGGCGGGTGCGCGTTGTTGGCCGCGCAGATGGCTTCCCACTGCTCGGGCCAGAACGCCTTCAAGGATTTTTGCAGCCAGCGCGGGTGGGCGGTGCGCACCACCGGGTCATGTTCCAGCTCGGCCAGCAGCGCTTCGCTTTCGCGCTGGGCGCGGCGCAGCACGGCGTTGAGCAGGGCCTTGGCCCAAGGCTTTTTCAGCTTGTCGGCGCAACCGACGGTTTCGCCGATGGCTGCGTGGGCCGGCACGCGGGTGTAGAGCAGTTGATACAGGCCCACCAGCAGCAGCGCCTCGACATCGGCGTCTGCCGCCTTGAACGGCTTTTGCAGCAGCTTGGCCGCCAGCGCCGATAAACGTGGCTGCCAGCGGGCGGTACCGAAGGCCAGGTCCTGGGTAAAGCCGCGATCGCGGTCTTCGACTCTATCCAGTTGGGTCGGCAACGAACTATTGAGGGAAGCCTTGCCGTTGAGCACGGCGGCCAGGGCCTTGGCGGCGGCCAGACGTGGGTTCATTGCGCGTCCACCGCTTGGCCGAGGACGATGCCAACGGCAAATTTCTCACGGCGGCTGTTGAACAAATCGCTGAAGTTCAGCGCCTTGCCGCCGGGCAATTGCAGACGGGTCAGACACAGCGCCTGTTCACCGCACGCTACCAACAGGCCGTCCTTGCTGGCGCCGATGATCTCGCCGGGGGCGCCCTTGCCTTCGGCCAGGGTGGCGGCCAGTACTTTCAAGGCCTCGCCATTGAGCGTGCTGTGGCAGATCGGCCACGGGTTGAAGGCACGCACCAGACGCTCCAGCTCAACGGCCGGGCGGCTCCAGTCGATGCGGGCTTCATCCTTGTTCAGTTTGTGGGCGTAGGTGGCGAGGCTGTCGTCCTGCACTTCACCTTGCAGAGTGCCGGCAGCCAGGCCTGCGATGGCCTGGACGACAGCCGGCGGGCCCATTTCGGCGAGGCGATCATGCAGGCTGCCGCCGGTGTCTTGCCCGGTGATCGGGGTGGTGACTTTCAGCAGCATCGGCCCGGTGTCCAGGCCTGCTTCCATGCGCATCACGGTCACACCGCTTTGCGCATCACCGGCTTCGACGGCACGCTGGATCGGTGCCGCGCCACGCCAGCGAGGCAGCAGCGAGGCGTGACTGTTGATGCAGCCCAGGCGCGGGATATCCAGCACAGCCTGGGGCAGGATCAAGCCGTAGGCCACCACCACCAACAGGTCTGGCTTCAGCGCAGCCAGTTCGGCCTGGGCATCGGCGTTGCGCAGGGTCGGCGGCTGCAGCACCACAATGTTGTTTTCCAGTGCCAGCTGCTTGACCGGGCTGGGCATCAGTTTTTGCCCACGACCGGCCGGGCGATCGGGCTGGGTGTAGACCGCCACGATTTCATAAGGGCTGGCGAGCAGGGCCTTGAGGTGTTCGGCGGCGAATTCGGGGGTGCCGGCAAAAACGATGCGCAGTGGCTCGGTCATGGGAAACGTCTCACAAAAGAAAAAGGCTTGCCGGAGCAAGCCTTTGAAAGAAGGGAATCAAGCTTGCTGGCGATGCTTCTTTTCCAGCTTCTTCTTGATCCGGTCGCGTTTAAGCGTGGACAGGTAATCGACAAACAGCTTGCCGTTGAGGTGGTCGCACTCGTGTTGGATGCACACCGCCAGCAGGCCTTCGGCAATCATCTCGAACGGCTTGCCGTCACGGTCCAGGGCCTTGATCTTGACGCGCTGGGGACGGTCGACGTTCTCGTAGAAGTCGGGCACCGACAGGCAGCCTTCCTGGTACTGGCCCATCTCGTCGGTCAGGGTTTCGAACTCAGGGTTGATAAACACCAGGGGCTCGCTGCGGTCTTCGGACAGGTCCATGACCACGACGCGCTGATGCACGTCGACCTGGGTCGCGGCGAGGCCGATACCCGGGGCTTCATACATTGTTTCAAACATGTCATCGACCAACTGACGAACCTTGGCGTCCACTACGGCCACTGGCTTGGCGATGGTGCGCAGGCGTGAGTCCGGAAATTCGAGGATGTTCAAAATAGCCATAAGCGTAATTGCTGCACATGTGAGGTAAAGGCAAGTCGGCGCCGGGGATGGACCCTTGATGTGCCGGGATAAGTGCCGTGGGAAAACGTCCGAAAGCCGCGAAGGCCAAGGCGTTTCACGCGAATGCACATAATAAAGGAGATTCACCCCATGAGGAAATCGCTACTCGTCTTGCTGCTGTGGGCCCAGGCCGTTATTGCCCAGGTTCCCGAGAGCTATCCACAGGCCGGCCAACCGTTGCCGCTTCATACGCAGCAGGCCATCCAGCGCTTTTTACTGCACAACCGCATTCTCGATACCCCCCAGGAACTGGAGCACGCTCCCTATATTGTTGCAGCAGATGCCGGACGAGTATTGGGCGCCGATGGCGAGCGTATTTATGCGCGAGGTGCCCTGGACCCTACCGCCGAAAGCTACGGGATCTTCCGTCGCGGCAAGGCCTATACCGACCCGCAAAGCCAGGAATTGCTGGGTATCAACGTCGACGACATTGGCACCGCACGTTTTGTGACGGCGGGCGATGTCAGCACGTTGGGTGTGCAGCGCGTCACCCAGGAAGTGCGGCCCGGCGACCGATTGCTCAGCCAGCAAGCGCCCACCGACCTGGCTAGCCTGGTGATTCAGATGCCTGCTCGCGCCACTGCCGGGCACATCATCGACGTGCCACGGGGCGTGACGCAGATCGGCGTGCTGGACGCGGTGACGCTGAACAAGGGCCGTCGTGACGGCCTGATGGAAGGCCATTTGCTGGCCGTGGTGAAAACCGGGGAAACCGTTCGGGACCGAGTGACCGGTGCTCCGGTGAAGATGCCCGACGAGCCGGCCGGGACGCTATTGGTGTTCCGCACCTACGAAAAGCTCAGCTACGGCCTGGTGCTCAGCGCGTCGCGTTCGCCGGCGGTAATGGACCGTTTTGAGGCGCCTGAACGAAGACAATAATTAGGTTGCTAAATAAGTTACCAACAGAGTTATCCACAGCTTGTTCCGATCAAGGACGATCAAATGTTACCGACGAATGACCGTGAAATTTCCCCGGCAGAACTGGAAGCCCGACTACGCTTGCACAGGCTGCCGGAACTGGGTCCCAAGGGCTTTAAAAAACTTATCGAGGCCTTTGGTTCTGCGTCAAAAGCCATCAGCGCACCGGCCAGTGCCTGGCGCTCCCTGGGGCTCAAGGTGGCCAGCGCCGATGCCCGGCGTTGCGAGGAAGTACGTGATGGTGCCAGTGCGGCATTGGCCTGGTTGGAGCGTCCGGCCCAGCATTTGCTGATGTGGGACCAACCCGACTACCCGGCATTGCTTGCAGAATTGGATGATGCACCCCCGCTATTATTCGTCGCTGGCAACCCGGCGATTCTGGAGAAACCGCAGCTGGCGATGGTCGGCAGCCGTCGCGCCTCCAGGCCAGGAATGGATACCGCCGCCGCGTTTTCCCGCAGCCTGGCGAGTGCCGGTTTTGTCATCACCAGTGGCCTTGCCCTGGGTATCGACGGTGCTGCTCACCAGGCGGCTTTGGATGTTGGTGGACATACAATCGGCGTGCTGGGCACCGGGCTCGAAAATTTTTATCCACAGCGCCATCGACGCTTGGCCGAGGCGATGATTGCCCAAGGCAGCGCCGTGGTTTCCGAGTTTCCGTTGGACGCCGCGCCCCAGGCCGGCAACTTCCCGCGCCGCAACCGTATTATCAGTGGCCTGTCGCTTGGGGTACTGGTGGTGGAGGCCAGCATGGCCAGCGGTTCGCTGATCACCGCGCGGCTGGCGGCGGAGCAAGGGCGCGAGGTATACGCCATCCCCGGCTCCATCCATCACCCCGGGGCCAAAGGCTGCCATCAACTGATCCGCGATGGCGCGGTGCTGGTGGAAACCATCGAGCACATTCTTGAAAACCTGCGTGGCTGGCAGGCCCTCTCCCGCCCGGCGCCGATTGCGGTCAATCATCCGCTGGTGGCGCTGTTGCACGCGGCGCCCCACACCAGTGAAGCCCTGGCGATTGCCAGTGGCAGGGCCTTGTCCGAGGTGCTGGCCAGCCTGACGGAGCTGGAACTGGAAGGCCGAGTGATCTGCGAAAGCGGGCGCTGGCTTGCGCGCAGCTAGGTTTTGTAACGAAGATCGGTAAACTGCGCAGAGCTTTAGTCCGGAGAGTGAGTAATGGTCAACAGGTGGCGTGTGCGAGAAGCCGCACGAGAAATTCGCGCAGGCGCAGTGATTGCCTATCCAACCGAGGCGGTCTGGGGCCTGGGCTGTGACCCTTGGAACGAAGAAGCGGTGGATCGGTTGCTGGCGATCAAGGGCCGGTCTGTGGATAAGGGGCTGATCCTGATTGCCGACAATATCCGTCAGTTCGATTTTCTCTTCGAAGACTTTCCCGATGAGTGGATGGACCGCATGGCCAGTACCTGGCCTGGCCCGAATACGTGGCTGGTGCCCCATCAGGACTTGCTGCCCGAGTGGATTACCGGGGTGCATGACACGGTGGCGTTGCGGGTGACTGATCATCCGCAAGTGCGGGATCTGTGCTCGCTGGTCGGGCCACTGATTTCCACCTCGGCCAACCCGCAGGGCCGCCCGGCGGCGCGCACGCGGATTCGTGTGGAGCAGTACTTCCGCGGGCAGGTGGATCTGGTGTTGGGCGGGAATCTGGGGGGGCGCAAGAACCCGAGTCTGATTCGGGATCTGGCGACGGGTGAGGTTGTGCGGCCTTCCTGAGACCGAGCCGCCTGCTTTCGCGAGCAAGCCCGCTCCCACATTTGACCGAGTCCAACTTTTGGAACGCGGACAAATGTGGGAGCGGCGGTGCGACGATTCGACTTGCTCGCGAAGAGGCCCTCAAAGCCGCTGAAAATCCAACGCCCTATGGCAGCAGAATGGTCGACCCAGTCGTGCGCCGCGCCGACAACTCTGCCTGAGCCTTCGCCGCATCCCCCAACGAAAACCGTTGGTTAATATCAATCTGCAGCTTCCCGCTGATGATCATCGAAAACAGATCATCCGCCATCGCCTGCAGGTTTTCCGGGTTGTTGGCATAGGTCGCCAATGTCGGCCGGGTCACATACAGCGAGCCCTTGGCCGCCAGAATCCCCAGGTTAACCCCATCCACCGCCCCCGAAGCATTACCAAAACTCACCACCAAACCGCGTGGCGCAACGCTATCCAAGGAGGTGAGCCAGGTGTCCTTGCCTACGCCGTCGTACACCACTGGGCACTTCTTGCCGTCAGTCAGTTCCAGCACGCGTTGTGCGACATTTTCCTTGCTGTAGTCGATGGTTTCCCAGGCGCCGAGGGATTTGGCCAGCGCCGCTTTTTCCGGCGAACTCACGGTACCGATCAGCTTCACGCCCAAGGCCTTGGCCCATTGGCAAGCCAGGGAGCCGACGCCACCGGCAGCGGCGTGGAACAGAATGGTTTCGTCGCCCTTCAACTCATAGGTCTGGCGCAACAGGTACTGCACCGTCAGGCCCTTGAGCATCGCGCCGGCGGCCTGTTCGAAGCTGATGTCGTCCGGCAGGTGCACCAGGTTGGCGGCCGGCAGTACATGCAATTCGCTGTAGGCACCCAGTGGGCCGCTGCCGTAGGCCACGCGATCACCTACCTTGAATTGAGTGACTTCACTGCCTACTGCTTCAACCACGCCAGCGCCTTCAGCGCCCAGGCCCGACGGCAAGGCCGGTGGTGCATACAGGCCGCTGCGGAAATAGGTGTCGATGAAGTTCAGGCCAATGGCCTTGTTCTGCACGCGAACCTGCTGCGGGCCGGGTTCTGCCGGGGTGTAGTCCACATACTCAAGCACTTCGGGGCCGCCATGGGCACGGAACTGGATACGTTTGGCCATCTGCACTCTCCTTAAGTCATTTCGCGTAGCCCCCTATCGGACTCCTAAGCTTGATCTTCGTCAACTGTGGCAGCAGTGGGTGCAGTGGTATCCTGTGCGCCCATTTGCCGCCGATGCCCAATGGCCTCGTGTAGCGTTGCCCGATTCAAGGTGATGTCATGACTACCCGCACCGAGGCTGTCAAAGCCTACCTGCTTGACCTGCAAGACCGCATTTGCAGCGCCCTGGAAACCTTCGAGACGGACACTCGCTTCATCGAAGACGCCTGGACCCGGCCTGCCGGCGGCGGCGGTCGCACCCGTGTGATCGAAAACGGTTCGGTAATCGAGAAAGGCGGCGTTAACTTTTCCCACGTGTTTGGCAGCGGCCTCCCACCGTCCGCCAGTGCCCATCGCCCGGAATTGGCCGGTCGCGGTTTTGAGGCCCTCGGCGTGTCGCTGGTGATCCACCCGCACAACCCGCATGTGCCGACTTCCCACGCCAATGTGCGTTTTTTCATCGCTGAAAAAGAAGGCGAAGAGCCGGTGTGGTGGTTTGGCGGCGGCTTCGACCTGACGCCCTACTACGGCAACGAAGAAGACTGCATCCACTGGCACCGCGTCGCCGAACAGGCCTGCGCGCCGTTTGGCCCGGACGTTTATTCACGCTACAAGGCCTGGTGCGACACCTACTTCCACATCAAGCACCGCAACGAACCGCGTGGCATCGGCGGTTTGTTCTTCGATGATTTGAACGAGTGGGACTTCGACACCAGCTTCGCCTTCATGCGCGCCATCGGCGACGCCTACATCGACGCCTACCTGCCGATCGTCCAGCGCCGCAAGGCCATGGCCTATACCGAGCAGCAGCGCGAATTCCAGGAATTCCGCCGTGGCCGCTACGTCGAATTCAACCTGGTCTACGACCGTGGCACTTTGTTTGGCCTGCAATCGGGCGGGCGTACCGAGTCGATCCTGATGTCGCTGCCACCCCAAGTGCGCTGGAGCTATGACTGGAAAGCCGCCCCCGACAGCGAAGAAGCGCGCCTAACCGACTACTTCCTGCAAGACCGCGACTGGCTGGGTGTGCTGCCCAAGGCGGCGGTCTGATGGATCGTTATGTCGTCTTCGGCAACCCCATCGGCCACAGCAAGTCGCCGCTGATTCACCGTCTGTTCGCCGAACAGACCGGCGAGCAACTGGACTACAGCACCTTGCTCGCGCCGTTGGAGGATTTCACCGGCTGTGCAAAAGCATTTTTCGCACAAGGCCGTGGCGCCAACGTCACCGTACCGTTCAAGGAAGAGGCCTATCGCCTGGCCAATACCCTGACCGAACGCGCCCAACGGGCCGGCGCGGTGAATACCCTGAGCAAGCTCGGCGATGGCAGCCTGTTGGGAGACAACACCGACGGCGCCGGCCTGGTGCGGGATTTGACGGTGAATGCCGGGTTCAGCCTGCAAGGCAAACGCATCCTGCTGCTGGGCGCCGGTGGTGCGGTGCGCGGCGCGTTGGAGCCATTGCTGGCTGAGCAGCCGGCTTCGCTGATCATTGCCAATCGCACCGTGGAAAAAGCCGAATTGCTCGCCGAGCTGTTCGACGATCTCGGCCCGGTGTCCGCCAGCGGTTTCGACTGGCTGCGTGAACCGGTGGATCTGATCATCAATGCCACGTCCGCCAGCCTGTCAGGCGATGTACCGCCGATTGCCGGCAGCCTGATCGAACCCGGAAAGACTTTTTGCTACGACATGATGTACGGCAAAGAGCCTACGGCTTTCTGCCGCTGGGCCGGTGAGCAGGGCGCGGCGGTGGCAATGGATGGCCTGGGGATGCTGGTGGAACAGGCCGCGGAAGCGTTCTTCCTGTGGCGCGGCGTTCGACCGGACTCCGCGCCGGTGCTGGCTGAATTGCGTAGCCAACTGGCCTGACGCAATCCAAATGTGGGAGCGGGCTTGCTCGCGAATGCGGTGGATCAGTCGATACATACGGCGACTGTCACACCGCATTCGCGAGCAAGCCCGCTCCCACAGTTTCAACCGCATTCAGTCTTCGAAATGGATGGGGCATTGGTCGGCCCCTTCCAGTTTCTTCAGCTCTTCCACCACCTGCGGCCGGGCCTTGCGCAACGCCAGGCTGCGCCCCACTCCATTCAATCGGCGCGCTTCCTGGTGCAGCATCTCCACCCCGGAATAGTCGATGAAGTTGATCTGCTGCGCCTCGATCACCACCCGCTGGCCGTGCAGGCTTTGCAGCCGCACCTGCAGGTAATGGCTGGCGCCGAAAAAGATCGACCCGCCGACCCGCAGCACATCGTCCTCTCCGTCACGCCATTGCTGGACCCGCGGCTGTGAGGTGCGCTTGAGGTAGAAAAACAGCGACGCCAGCACCCCGGCGTAAATGGCCGTTTGCAACTCCAGCAACAGCGTGGCGATGCAAGTCAGGCTCATCACCACGAACTCTGCGCGGCTGACCCGGAACAGCGCCCGAATACCGCGATGGTCGACCAACCCCCAGCAAATCAGCAGGATGCTGGCGGCCATGCTCGGGATCGGAATATGCGCGATCAATGCCGCACCGAACAGCGCGAACAACGCCACCCACAATGCGGAAAACACCCCCGCCAGCGGCGAACAGGCGCCTGCCTCATAACTCAGGCCCGACCGTGTGAAGGAACCTGCCGACAAGTACCCCGAGAAAAATCCGCCGACAATGTTGGATAAACCCTGGGCGCGCACTTCCTGATTTGCATCGAGCAATTGTTGGGAGCGGGCCGACAGTGAGCGCGCAATCGACAGGCTGGTCACCAGCCCCAGCATGCCCACCGCCACGGCACTCGGCAGCAGGCGCAGGACCATGTCCAGGTCCATCGGCAGCGGGCTGAACGGTGGCAGCTTGCCGACAAATGAACTGACCCGCGCCACCTCCCCGAACATCGTCGGCCACAGCCACGGGATGAGGCTGCCCAGGGCCAGCGCGATCAACAGGGTTGGCCAGCGCGGTACCCAGAGTTTCAGCAGCACCCCCACCAGCAAGGTGCCGAGCCCGAGCACCAGTGAAGGACGATTCCACTCCCCGGCATGGTTGATCAGCGCCAGCAGACTGTTGATCGCCGTGGCCTGGCTGGGCAGGTCCAGCCCCAGCAGGTTGGGCAGTTGGCCCAGGGCGATCACCACCGCAGCGCCGAGGGTGAAGCCGAGCACCACTGAATGCGAGACGAAATTCACCAGGGCGCCGAAGCGCAGCATGCCCAACAGCCATTGGAAGACGCCGGCCAGGAATGTCAGCAACAGGATGAGTGTGATGTAGTCCTGGGAGCCGGGCACTGCCAACGGGCTGACGCTGGCGTAGAGCACGATAGAGATGGCTGCCGTGGGGCCGCAGATCAGGTGCCAGGAAGAGCCCCACAAGCAGGCGATCAATACCGGGATGATCGCGGCGTACAGGCCATACTCCGGTGGGAGACCGGCGATCAGCGCGTAGGCAATGGACTGGGGTAATGCCAGGACTGCACCGCTCAGGCCGACGACCGCGTCCCTTCCGACGCTGGCGCGGGTTTGGCGCGGGAGCCAGCTGAGGAAGGGAAAGAGTGTATGGCGGTTGGGCCAGGGCATTGGAAACTCGGTTGAAGAGGTTTGAATCAGAGTATCAGGCTCATGATGATCGTTCCCACGCTCTGCGTGGGAATGCCGTCTTGGACGCTCTGCGTCCGCTCTTGAGTCGTGACGCGCAGCGTCACCGGATGCGTTCCCACGCAGAGCGTGGGAACGATCAGTGCATCAGAGTTTGGCTTTTACAGCGGCCAGTGCATCCTGGCCGTCCACGGTTTTAACCCCGTCCAGCCACTTGTCCAGCACCGCCGGGTTCGCCTTGATCCACGCCTTCGCCGCGTCCGCATTACTGACCTTCTTGTTCACCACCTCAGCCATGATGGCGTTCTCCATCTCCTGGGTGAAACTCAGGTTGGTCAGCAATTTCCCCACATTCGGGCACGCCTGTGCATAGCCCTTGCGGGTCAACGTATACACGCTGCCGGTGTCACCAAAGTACTTCTCCCCACCCTTGAGGTAATGCATCTTCAACTGCACGTTCATCGGGTGCGGCGTCCAGCCGAGGAAGGTCACGAACTTCTGCTTCTTCACCGCCCGGGACACTTCGGCCAGCATCGCCTGTTCACTGGACTCGATCAGCTTCCACTGGCCCAGGTCGAAGTCGTTCTTCTTGATGATTTCCTGCAACGAGAGATTCGCCGGCGCACCCGAACCGATGCCGTAGATCTTCTTGTCGAACTTGTCGGCAAACTTGTTCAGGTCGGCAAAGTCATGCACCCCGGCGTCCCAGACATAGTCCGGCACGGCCAGGGTGAATTCGGTACCGTCGAGGTTCTTCGCCAGTTGCACCACATCGCCATTGGCCACGAACTTGTCGTAGAAGCCCTGCTGCGCCGGCATCCAGTTACCCAGGAACACATCCACCTGGCCGTCCTTGAGCCCGCCAAAGGTGATCGGCACCGCAAGGGTGTCGACCTTGGCCTTGTAGCCCATGCCGTTCAACAGGAAACCGGTAATGGCATTGGTGGCGGCGATATCGCTCCAGCCCGGATCGGCCATCTTCACGGTGTCGCAGCTAGTATCCGCGTAGACGCCGGCACTGCTCAATGCCAGCAGCGCAACGCTCAACACGGTGGATAACTTTTGCATGACCTTCCCCTCAGTTTTATTGGTTTTGGCAGGGTTGTGGAAAACGTGCCTTGCGCTCCAGATCGTCGAGGTCGATATGGTTGCGCATGTATTGCTGACTGGCGTCTACCAGTGGCTGGTGGTCCCAGCTCTTCAGCTTGCCCTGGGTCAGCGCCTCGAACACCAGGCGGCGACGGCGTTGGCTGGCGAGCACCTGCTGGTGGATCGCCGGGATGTCCCATTTGGCCCGCGCTTCATGCAAAAACGCCTCGAACAGTGGCCGGTGTTCCGGTGACTGGCTGAGGTCCTCCCGCTCGTGCGGGTCGTTGTGCACATCGAACAATAGGCAAGGATCGTCCTCGCTGTAGATGAACTTGTAGGCACCACGGCGGATCATCATCAGCGGGCTGATGGTGCCCTCGGCCATGTACTCGCCGAACACTTCGTCGTGCCCGCCCTGCCCTTGCAGGTGAGACACCAGCGAGCGACCGTCCAGCGCCAGCCTCGGGTCCAGCTCGCCGCCGGCCAGTTCCACCAGGGTAGGCAACAGGTCGGCGGTGGACACGGCGGCGGTCACCCGGCCGGCGGCAAACTGCCCCGGCGCGCTGATCAGCAGCGGCACCCGGGCGGCCATTTCAAACCAGTGCATTTTGTACCAGAGCCCGCGTTCGCCGAGCATGTCGCCGTGGTCGCCGGAGAAGATGATGATGGTGTCGTCGGCCAGGCCCGTGTCTTCCAGGGTTTGCAGGAGCTTGCCGACGTTACTGTCAATGTAGCTGCACGCGCCGAAGTAAGCGCGGCGTGCATCGCGGATCTTGTTCAGCGGCAGCGGCTTGTCCCACAGGTCATAGACCTTGAGCAGGCGCTGGGAGTGAGGGTCGAGGTCAGCCTGTGGCGGTGTTGCAGGCAGCGGGATGTCGTTGTCGTCGTACAGGTCCCAGAACGGTTTGGGAATGGTGTAAGGGTCGTGTGGGTGAGTCATCGACACGGTCAGGCAGAACGGCTGGTCGCCGTCCTCGCGGATATGGTCGAACAGGTACTGCTGGGCCTTGAACACCACCTCTTCGTCGAAATCCAGCTGGTTGGTGCGCACGCACGGCCCGGCCTGCAGCACCGACGCCATGTTGTGGTACCAGGAGGGGCGCACGTCCGGCTCATCCCAGTTCACGGCCCAGCCATAGTCGGCCGGGTAGATGTCACTGGTCAGGCGTTCTTCATAGCCGTGGAGCTGGTCGGGGCCGCAAAAATGCATCTTGCCCGACAGCGCTGTGCGGTAGCCAAGGCGACGCAGGTAGTGGGCATAGGTCGGCACGTCGGCGGGGAAATCGGCTGCGTTGTCGTAGGCGCCGATCTTGCTCGGCAACTGGCCGCTCACCAGGGTAAAGCGCGATGGCGCACACAGCGGACTGTTGCAGTAAGCGGCGTCGAACACCACGCCCTCAGCGGCGAGGCGACTCAAGTTTGGCAGTTTGATAGGCGAAGGACCGTAGAACGGAAGCATCGGCGCGGCCATTTGATCGGCCATGATAAAAAGAATGTTCTTGCGCTTCATGGTTTCGCGGCATTCCATAGTCGATGTTTATGCGAATGAGCATGCAGGCCATGGAAATCGTGGTAAAGCCCATGAGAAGCAATGTCTAGGATAAGCCCAGCTTATGTATGAATCCCTCGGTCACCTGTCACTCGACCTGCTGCGTGCCTTTGAATCCGCAGCGCGCCAACGCAGCTTTACGGCAGCGGCGATGGAGTTGGGCACCACCCAGCCGGCCATCAGCCAGCAGATCAAGCGCCTGGAAGAACAGCTGAAGGTGCGCCTGTTTGATCGCATCTACCGTGGCATCGAGCTGACCGACGCGGGCGCCTTGTTATTCGAGCAGGTACAGGCCGGTTTGCAGAGCATCAACCAGGGCCTGAGCGCGATTGCCGAGCAGGACCAGCATGAAGTCCTGCAGGTGGCGACCGACTTTGCCTTCGCCGCGTATTGGCTGATGCCACGCTTGCATCGTTTCCATGAAGCCAACCCGCAGGTGGACGTGAGCCTGGTCACCAGCGAGCGTAACCACGCCACGTTGCGCAGCGATATCGACGTAGCGGTGCTGTTCGGTGACGGACGCTTCAAACAGGGCGACAGCCTGTGGCTGTTCAACGAGGAAGTGTTCCCGGTGTGCAGCCCGCAGCTACTCCAGGACCGAGTCGCGCCACTATCGGTGCAGAGCCTGCTGGAGTTCCCCTTGCTGCACCTGCGCCAGCAAAACAACAACCAGTGGTTCGACTGGAGCGGGGTGTTTCGCGAACTGGGCATCACCACCGCGCCCACCCCGGGCCAACTGCGTTTCGACAATTACACGCTGTTGATCCAGGCCGCGATCGCGGGCCAGGGCGTGGCCATCGGCTGGCGTCACCTTGTGGATAACCTGCTGGAGCAAAAATGGCTGTGCCGGCCGATTGGCGACACGGTGATCTCGCGCTTCGGCTATTACGTGGTGCTGCCCCAGCGCAAACGCCGCAGCCAGTTGATCGAGCGTTTCGTCGACTGGCTGATGACCGAACAGGCCAGCAGCGCACAATCGCTGACCGGTCTGGCCCTGCCGTCCATTGCGGTCTAGGATTTGCCGATCAATGAGCCCGGAGCCTGTCATGCAACGTATCAAGGGCTACCACGCCCATATCTATTTCGACGCCAACACCATCGACCAGGCGCGCAAACTCTGCGAAGACGCCGCGCAATTGTTTCCGCTGCGCATGGGCCGCGTGCATGAACGCCCGGTGGGCCCGCACCCGGACTGGAGCTGCCAGCTGGCATTCGAACCTGAATACATCGGCGTCGTGCTGCCTTGGCTGGCCCTCAACCGCAACGGCCTGGTGGTGTTCCTGCACCCGACCACCGGTGATGACCTCAAGGACCACACCGAACACGCGATCTGGATGGGGGCGATGCGCACGCTGGATCTGTCAATATTTTAAGCCTTCAATTTCCCTATATATGGGACTGATATTTATATATTGAGACTTTGCCGGTCTTGGGTTTATATTCGCCTCATCCGCTCAGAACACTCAGGTGAAGCGATGCAGGCGCAATTGATCGCGCTCGATTGGGGAACCAGTTCCCTTCGTGCTTACAAGCTCGGCCCGGCAGGCGTCGTGATCGAACGGCGCACCTTGGCGTCGGGGATCATGCACCTGCCCACTGAAGCCCGGGAAATAGCCGGTGTTCGCTGCAGCAACGGGTTCGAGCTGGCATTCGACGCAGCCTGCGGTGACTGGCTCGACACCCAGCCCGACCTTCCCGTTATCGCCTGCGGCATGGTCGGCAGCGCCCAGGGCTGGAGCGAAGCGGCTTACCGCGACACCCCGGCCGACGTCTCTACCCTCGGCCAGGCGCTGCATGTGGTGCGCAGCCTGCGGGGCGCAGCGGTGCACATCGTGCCCGGCGTGATTCAACGCGGCGCGTTGCCCAATGTGATGCGCGGTGAAGAAACCCAGGTGCTCGGCGTGCTGCAAAGCCTGTCTGCCCATACCGGGCGCGACGTATTGATCGGCCTGCCGGGCAGCCATTCCAAGTGGGTGGAGGTGGTGGAAGGCTGCATCACTCACTTCGATACTTTCATGACCGGCGAGTTGTTCGCCGTGCTCAGTCAGCACAGCATTCTGGGGCGCACCCAGCGCCCTTCCGAACAGTTCCAGGTGGCCGCTTTTGATCGCGGTGTTCAGGTTGCGCTGTCGGCAGACGGCCAAACGGGCCTGTTGTCGAACTTGTTCAGCGCACGTTCCCTGGGATTGACCGGCGAGCTGGCGCCTGACGAGCAACCGGACTATCTGTCCGGGCTGTTGATCGGCCACGAACTGACCGGCCTGCGCACTCGCAAGCCCAGCCAGCAGCGCGACATCGTCCTGGTCGGCACACCCCAACTCTGCACCCGCTACCAGCGTGCACTCCAACTCTGTGGCTTCCCCCACGTGACCCTGGCGCAGGAGGCTACCGAGCGTGGCCTTTGGCAGCTGGCCATGGCGGCGGGGCTGCTGCCTGCAACCTGACGAGAGGCCCGACATGCTCAAGCAAGCACTGACACACAACGGTTTGATCGCGATCCTGCGCGGCCTGCGACCGGAGGAGGCGCTGGCGATCGGCGAGGTGTTGTACACGGCGGGCTTCAGGGTGATCGAAGTGCCGCTGAACTCGCCGGATCCTTATTCCAGCATCCGCATCCTGCGGGACGGCCTCCCCGCCGATTGCCTGATCGGCGCCGGCACCGTGCTGACCCCGGAACAGGTCGATCAAGTCAAAGCCGCCGGCGGCCAGGTGATCGTCATGCCCCATAGCGATGCCAAGGTGCTGCGAGCCGCCAAGGCCGCGGGCCTGTATCTGTCGCCGGGTGTGGCCACGCCCACCGAAGCGTTTGCCGCGCTGGCCGAAGGCGCCGACGTGCTGAAGCTGTTCCCGGCCGAGCAAATGGGCCCGGCGGTGGTCAAGGCCTGGCTCGCGGTACTGCCCGCCGGCACCGTGCTGCTGCCGGTGGGCGGCATCACCCCGGACAACATGCAGGTATTTTTCGACGCGGGCGTCAAGGGCTTCGGCCTGGGCTCCGGGTTATTCAAGCCGGGCATGAGCGTCGCCCAAGTGGCGAGCAACGCCCAGGCCTACGTCGCCGCCTGGCATGCCTTGGGCTGATCAGCGTTCTCCATCTACAAGAGAGATAAGAAGATGAAAATCACCAAACTGACCACCTTCATCGTCCCGCCGCGCTGGTGCTTCCTCAAGGTTGAAACCGACCAGGGCGTGACTGGTTGGGGCGAGCCCGTTGTCGAGGGCCGCGCCCATACCGTGGCTGCCGCCGTCGAGGAATTGTCCGACTACTTGATCGGCAAGGACCCACGCAATATCGAGGACATCTGGACCGTGCTCTATCGCGGCGGTTTCTACCGTGGCGGCGCGATCCATATGAGCGCTCTCGCCGGTATCGACCAGGCGCTGTGGGACATCAAGGGCAAGGCCCTCGGCGTGTCGGTCAGCGACCTGCTGGGTGGCCAGGTGCGCGACAAGATCCGCGTGTATTCGTGGATCGGTGGCGACCGCCCGGCCGACACTGCCCGCGCCGCCAAGGAAGCCGTGGCCCGTGGTTTTACCGCGGTGAAAATGAACGGCACCGAAGAGCTGCAATTTCTCGACAGCTTCGAAAAAGTCGACCAGGCCCTGGCCAACGTCGCCGCCGTGCGGGATGCGGTCGGTCCGAACGTCGGCATCGGCGTCGACTTCCATGGCCGGGTGCACAAACCCATGGCCAAGGTGCTGATGAAGGAACTCGATCCCTACAAACTGATGTTTATCGAAGAGCCGGTGCTCAGCGAAAACTACGAAGCGCTGAAAGAGCTGGCGCCGCTCACCAGCACCCCGATTGCCCTCGGCGAGCGCCTGTTCTCGCGCTGGGACTTCAAGCGCGTGCTCAGCGAAGGCTACGTCGACATCATCCAGCCGGATGCTTCCCACGCCGGCGGTATCACCGAAACCCGCAAGATTGCCAACATGGCCGAAGCCTACGACGTGGCCCTCGCCCTGCACTGCCCGCTCGGCCCGATTGCCCTGGCAGCGTGCCTGCAGCTGGATGCGGTTTGCTACAACGCGTTCATCCAGGAACAGAGCCTGGGCATTCACTACAACGAGAGCAATGACCTGCTGGATTACGTGCGCGATCCGGGTGTTTTCGACTACGACCAGGGCTTTGTGAAAATCCCCAACGGGCCAGGCCTGGGCATCGAGATCAACGAGGAATACGTGATCGAACGCGCGGCCATCGGGCATCGCTGGCGCAATCCGATCTGGCGGCATGCCGATGGCAGCTTCGCGGAGTGGTAAACACCGCGAATTTGAGGTGAAAACCCGGTCAATGTGGGAGCGGGCTTGCTCGCGAAGGCGGAGTGTCAGTCAACACCTCCGCTGCTGGTAGACCGCTTTCGCGAGCAAGCCCGCTCCCACATTTGATTCGGTTTCTTCAGTAAGACCTGTCCTCAATAACCATAAGAAGAGGCAACCCCCATGCAATCCGAGTCCTTCACCGGGCAGGCTTCTTTAGTCACGCCCAGCCGAAAGCGTTTCTTCATCATGGTGCTGCTGTTCATCACCGTGGTGATCAACTACCTGGACCGCAGCAACCTGTCGATTGCCGCTCCGGCCCTGACCAGCGAGCTGGGGATCGACCCGGTGCATGTCGGGTTGATCTTCTCCGCGTTCGGCTGGACCTACGCGGCCATGCAGATTCCCGGCGGCTGGCTGGTGGACCGGGTGCCGCCGCGCATTCTCTACAGCGTCGCCCTGCTGCTGTGGTCGGTGGCCACGGTGATGCTCGGTTTCGCCGCCAGCTTCATCGCGCTGTTCGTATTGCGCATGGCGGTGGGCGCCCTGGAGGCCCCGGCCTACCCGATCAACAGCCGCGTGGTCACCACCTGGTTCCCTGAGCGTGAGCGAGCCACGGCGATTGGCGTCTACACCTCCGGGCAGTTTGTCGGGCTGGCGTTTCTCACGCCGGTATTGGCCTGGCTGCAACACGCCTTTGGCTGGCACATGGTGTTTGTCGCCACCGGCGGCGTGGGCATTGTGTGGGCGTTGATCTGGTACGCGGTGTACCGCGAGCCACGGGATTTCAAAGGCGCGAATGCGGCGGAAATCGAGCTGATCCGCGAAGGCGGCGGGTTGGTGGACATCCAGGCGCAGGCGGCCAAGGCACCGTTCAGCTGGGTCGACCTCGGCATCGTGTTGAGCAAGCGCAAACTGTGGGGGATCTACTTGGGGCAGTTCTGCCTGAATTCCACGTTGTGGTTTTTCCTGACGTGGTTTCCGACCTACCTGGTGAAATATCGCGGCATGGACTTCATCAAGTCCGGCCTGCTGGCGTCGCTGCCGTTTCTGGCAGCGTTTGTCGGGGTGCTGTGTTCGGGGCTGTTTTCCGATTGGCTGATTCGCCGGGGAGCGTCCGTGGGGTTTGCGCGCAAGTTGCCGATCATTGGCGGGCTGTTGATTTCCACGGCGATCATCGGCGCCAACTTTGTTGATTCCACGGCGTGGGTGATTGCGTTTCTGGCGGTGGCGTTTTTCGGCAATGGCCTGGCGTCGATCACCTGGTCGCTGGTGTCGACCCTGGCGCCGGCAAGGCTGCTGGGGCTGACCGGAGGGGTGTTCAACTTCATCGGCAATCTGTCGGCGATTACCACGCCGATCGTGATTGGCTTTCTGGCGACAGGGGATTCGTTTGCACCGGCGATTACGTACATCGCGGTGCTGGCGTTGCTGGGGGCGTTGTCCTACATCTTGCTGGTCGGCAAGGTCGAGCGTATAGAACTGTAGGAGCGAGCTTGCTCGCGAAAAACCTCAGAGCGCCGCGGGGTGTCAGATGCCCCGCGGTATCGTTAACGGTTTTCGCGAGCAAGCTCGCTCCTACAGGGAGCTACTAGTACAGCGCGCCATCCAGGATTTGATAAACGATGCTGGTGCCAATCGCGATCAACACGATGTCCCCACCCGAGCGGCGCCATTCGTAGCCAGGGTATTGCGGCAGATGCGACAGAGCCCGAGGGTCCAGGCGCTCACCATAGTAGTTTGGCGGCAGGCGCTGGCCGCGCACCAGGTGGATGCCGGGAGGCGGCGGTGCGCCACGGCGAAAGTCGCCATGGTTATCGCGGATGACCTGTCTCACAGGGCCGAAGTCCTGAGGAGGACCGCCACGGTGGTTGTCCTGGGGCCCGCGATGGTCATCGCCACGGTGATCGTTCTGCTGGCCCGGCGGGCCGCCACGGTCAGGTCCGCCGCCTTGGTCATACGGTGCGGCTTGCACCAGCGCGCTGGCGCCGAGCAACAGCACACCCAGACCGGCTATCACACGTTTAGGCATTTTCATCAGGGGTTTCCTCAACTGCACGAACAACAAAAAGGGATCTCGAACCACGTTCGAAATCCCTTGGTCTTGTTAGCTTAGGTACTGATTTGCCAGCATGATTCCTCTGTATCAGGAACTTTACCTACCGCTTACGAGCCGCTTACTTACGGGCGTTGCGTACACCTTCCGACAGCGCCGAGCACAGGGTCAATACACCGTCGATGGCCTGTTGATCATTGCTGGCGTTGGCGATGTGGTCGATCAGTGCCGACCCCACCACCACACCGTCTGCCAAGCGGGCGATTGCAGCGGCCTGCTCCGGGGTGCGTATGCCGAAACCGATGCTGATCGGCAGGTCGGTATGCCGACGTAGACGGGTCACGGCCTCTTCGACGTGTTCCAGGGTCGCGGCGCCGGCACCGGTCACACCGGCCACCGAGACGTAGTACACAAACCCTGAGCTGCCGTTGAGCACGGTCGGCAGGCGCGCGTCGTCGGTGGTCGGCGTGGTCAGGCGGATAAAGTCGATACCGGCAGCCTGGGCCGGGTCGCACAGCTCGCCGTTATGTTCCGGCGGCATGTCGACCACGATCAGGCCGTCGACGCCGGCTTCTTTCGCATCGCTGATGAAGCGTGGCACGCCGTACATGTGGATCGGGTTGAAGTAGCCCATCAGCACCAGCGGCGTGTCGCTGTTGCCCTCGCGGAACTCGCGAACCATTTGCAGGGTTTTCGTGAGGTTCTGCTTGGCGGTCAGTGCGCGGATGTTGGCCAGTTGAATGGCCGGGCCATCGGCCATCGGGTCGGTGAACGGCATGCCCAGCTCGATTACATCGGCGCCGGCCGCCGGCAAGCCCTTGAGGATCGCCAGCGAGGTGTCATAACCCGGGTCACCGGCGGTGACGAAGGTCACCAGGGCGGCGCGGTTTTGTTCTTTCAGTTGCGCAAAACGTGTTTGCAGGCGGCTCATCAGTGTTTCTCCTGCTGGGACTGTTCCATGTGGTGCATCACGGTTTGCATGTCTTTGTCGCCACGGCCGGACAGGTTGACCACCATCAGGTGATCTTTCGGTAAGGTCGGCGCGCGCTTGAACACTTCGGCCAAGGCGTGGGCGCTTTCCAGTGCAGGAATAATCCCTTCCAGGCGGCAGCATTTGTGAAAGGCGTCGAGGGCTTCGTCGTCGGTCACCGAGGTGTACTGGACGCGGCCGATGTCGTGCAACCAGGCGTGTTCAGGGCCGATGCCCGGGTAGTCGAGGCCCGCGGAGATCGAGTGGGCGTCGATGATCTGGCCATCGTCGTCCTGCAACAGGAAGGTACGGTTGCCGTGCAGTACGCCCGGGACGCCGCCGTTGAGGCTGGCCGCGTGTTTGCCGGTCTCGATGCCGTAGCCGGCCGCTTCAACGCCGATGATTTCGACGCTGGTGTCATCCAGGAACGGGTGGAACAGGCCCATGGCATTGGAACCGCCGCCGATGCACGCCACCAGGCTGTCGGGCAGGCGGCCTTCCTGGGCTTGCAGCTGGGTACGGGTTTCCTTGCCGATCACGGCCTGGAAGTCGCGAACCATGGCTGGGTACGGGTGCGGACCGGCCACGGTGCCGATCAGGTAGAAGGTGCTGTCGACGTTGGTGACCCAGTCACGCAGGGCTTCGTTCATCGCGTCTTTCAGGGTGCCGGTGCCGGCGACCACCGGTATCACTTCAGCGCCCAGCAGCTTCATGCGAAATACGTTGGCCTGTTGGCGCTCGATGTCGGTGGTGCCCATGTAGATCACGCATTGCAGGCCGAAACGCGCGGCGACGGTGGCCGTGGCCACACCGTGCATGCCGGCGCCGGTCTCGGCGATGATGCGTTTTTTACCCATGCGCCGCGCCAGCAGGATCTGGCCGATGCAGTTGTTGATCTTGTGGGCGCCGGTGTGGTTCAGCTCTTCGCGCTTGAGGTAGATCTTGGCGCCACCGCAGAACTCGGTCAGGCGCTCGGCGAAGTACAGCGGGCTTGGGCGTCCGACGTAGTCGCGCTGGAAGTA
The DNA here is from genome assembly GCF_013385695.1 of Pseudomonas sp. D8002. NCBI lineage: Bacteria > Pseudomonadati > Pseudomonadota > Gammaproteobacteria > Pseudomonadales > Pseudomonadaceae > Pseudomonas > Pseudomonas sp. D8002. Next base: position 80,231 of record NZ_JACAPM010000032.1, on the reverse strand, counting down.
GGCCAGTTCTTCGTTGAAGGCCGGATCGATCTTGGCCGCTTCGTATTCGCGGGCCAGGTCAAGGATCAACGGCATCAGGGTTTCCGCCACGTAGCGGCCGCCGAACGAACCAAACAGGCCATTGGCATCCGGGCCGTTGCGTAAATCGGTCTGGGTCTGAGTCATGGGACGCTCCAGGTAGAAAATGTGTAAGAGGCAATGACGGTCACTCTACCCCTGACGCTTCCGCGTGAAAACCGATAAGATCGCCACAACCTGTCAGGAAAACTCACAGATGAGCCGAGACCTCCCACCGCTGAATGCCTTGCGCGCTTTTGAGGCGACTGCGCGCCTGAACAGCGTTAGCCAGGCCGCTGAGCAACTGCACGTGACCCATGGTGCGGTCAGCCGGCAGCTGAAGGTGTTGGAAGAACACCTTGGTGTAAGCCTGTTCGCCAAGGACGGGCGCGGCCTCAAACTCACAGATTCCGGCATTCGCCTGCGAGATGCGAGTTTCGAGGCCTTCGAGCGACTGAGGGACACTTGCGCCGAGCTCACGCAAAGCAGTGCCGATGCGCCGTTTGTGCTCGGCTGCTCCGGCAGCCTGCTGGCGCGCTGGTTTATTCCGCGTCTGGGGCGCCTGAACGCCGAGTTGCCGGATTTGCGCCTGCATCTGTCGGCGGGTGAAGGCGATCTTGACCCGCGTCGCCCCGGCCTGGACGCGCTGCTGGTGTTCGCCGAACCCCCATGGCCGGCGGATATGCAGGTGTACGAATTGGCCAGCGAACGCATCGGCCCGGTCATGAGCCCGCGTTTTGCCCATTACGAGCGATTGCGCCAGGCGCCTCCCGAGGCGCTGCTGAATGAGGCCCTGTTGCACACTACCTCACGCCCGCAAGCCTGGCCCAGCTGGGCGCAGCACCATGGGATCGACGCTGGCGCGTTGAAGTACGGTCAGGGGTTTGAGCATTTGTATTATTTGCTGGAGGCGGCGGTGGCCGGGCTGGGGGTAGCAATTGCGCCTGAGCCGCTGGTGGCAGAGGACCTGCGAGCGGGTCGCCTGGTTGCGCCGTGGGGTTTCAGTGAAACCCCGGCGCAACTGGCGTTGTGGCTACCCAAGCGCGCCGCAGATGGGCGCGCCGGGCAACTGGCGCAGTGGCTCAAGGCTGAGCTTGCGCGCCAGGACGTTTAGTCGCCGCGTTTGCACAGCAAGTAAGCTGCCAGCAGACCCAGCGCGCCGACGGCGACACCGGCGGTAGTCCATGGATGCTCTTGCGCGTAGTCCCGTGTTGCAACACCGGTTTCGCGGATTTTGACTTTGCTTTCTTCGTAGGCATCGCTGATCAGGTGGCGGGAATGCTTGAGGGCGTTCTCGGCATTGCTTTTCAGGGCCTTCAGGGTTTTGCGCGACTCGTCAGACGCATCGTCCTTGAGGCTTTCCAAAGATTTGAGCAGGCTCGAAATCTCGGCTTCCATGCTTTCCAATGACGCTTTGCGTAAAGAGGTGTTGGCCATGTGGGCTCTCCTGGAGTGATTGAGTTGCGTGTGTTGTTTCCGACTGCGGCGGTTTCAGAAAGTGCAGTAAATCTGAACTTTCACATCGCAATAGCCGCCAGAAGCAGTACGAGAATTCACTGCTAGTCTTGATTAACGACCCCAGGAGAAAAACTTATGAGTGATCATCACACCTACAAGAAAGTCGAACTGGTGGGCTCTTCCGCGACCAGCATCGAGGAGGCCATCAACAATGCCCTGGCTGAAGCCAGCAAGAGCATCAAGCACTTGGAGTGGTTTGAAGTGACCGAAACCCGTGGCCACATCAAGGATGGCAAGGCTGCGCATTTCCAGGTCACCCTCAAGGTGGGGTTCCGAATTGCCAGTAGTTGATTGAGCCGGTTGAACTTGCGCGCTGGCCGATTGCCATAAACTCCGCTACAACCTTTAGGCACGTCGACGTGACGAGCGTCGGCGTGCTTCCTTTCGATCAACCCAAGGAAGTGACGGATGAAGAACTTTTTGTTGGCGGTAGGTTTGTTGAGCATTGCGGGCACGGCCCTGGCGGCGGGCAAGCCTTGTGAAGAGCTGAAAAGCGAGATTGCGGCGAAAATCGACGCTAAAGGCGCTTCGGGCTACTCCCTGGAAATCGTGGACAAAGGTGCTGCACCTAGTGACCACACGGTTGTCGGCAGCTGTGAAGCCGGTACCAAGGAAATCGCCTACAAGCGCGGGTGATCCCGTGTTGCAGACGTAAAAAACCGACGCGAGTGCGTCGGTTTTTTTATGCCTGCGATCCCTCGCTCCGCGTGGGAATGAAGCCTGGGATGCTCTGCGTCCCGCCTCACTCCTGGATTCAGCCCTTCATGACCTGCGCCAGCAGCTCGTAGGAATGAATCCGGTCGGCATGCTCGTACAGGTCACAGGTGAAGATCAGCTCATCCGCGCCGGTCTGCTCCACCAGCACTTCCAGCTTGGCGCGGATCTTCTGCGGGCTGCCCACCATGGCCAGGCCGAGGAAACTGCCCACGGCGTCTTTCTCATGGGGCAGCCACAGGCCGTCCATGGTCTTGACCGGCGGGCGCTGCACCAGGCTTTGCCCACGCATCAGCGCGAGGATTCGCTGGTACACCGAGGTGGCCAGGTAATCGGCTTGCTCATCGGTGTCGGCGGCCACCAGCGGGATGCCGAGCATCACGTAGGGCTTGTCCAGCACGGCCGAAGGCTTGAAGTGGTTGCGATAGACGCGAATCGCTTCATGCATCAGGCGCGGTGCGAAATGTGAGGCAAAGGCGTAAGGCAAACCGCGCTCGCCTGCCAGCTGCGCACTGAACAGGCTGGAGCCCAATAGCCACACAGGGACGTTGGTGCCGGTGCCGGGTACGGCGATCACTCGTTGGTCCGGAGTGCGCGGGCCGAGGTAGGCCATCAGTTCTGCCACGTCTTCCGGGAAATCATCAGCGCTGCCGGAGCGTTCACGGCGCAGCGCGCGGGCGGTCATCTGGTCGGAGCCTGGTGCGCGGCCAAGGCCCAGGTCGATGCGGCCCGGGTACAGGCTTTCCAGGGTGCCGAACTGCTCGGCGATCACCAGCGGTGCGTGGTTGGGCAGCATCACCCCACCGGAACCGACACGGATCGTCGAGGTGCCACCGGCCAGGTAACCCAGCAATACCGAGGTCGCCGAGCTGGCGATGCCGTCCATATTGTGGTGTTCGGCGACCCAGAAACGGTTGTAGCCGAATTTTTCCACGTGCTGGGCCAGGTCCAGGGAATTGCGCAGCGACTGCGCCGGGCTGCCGTTGGCACGCACGGGCACGAGGTCGAGGGTCGAGAACTTTACGTCGGACAGCGATTTCATAAGCCTGCTTCTCCAATGGGGGCGCAGGCTTCTTAGACGAACCAAAACCTGCCGCTTCATGTGCATGTCCTATGCAATGAGGGCATATACCCGAGATTCAATAGCGATGGTGAAATTTCCTACTTAATCGGTAGGTTTCTCCGACAAGATGAACTTTGCCGTGGCGTCTATCCTCAGAACCCTTACTGACGCAAAACCACCGTTCGAGGAGACCGCTATGAGTATTGTTAAAAAAGCATCCGCGCATTGGGAAGGCGACCTGAAGACTGGCCTGGGTTCCATTTCCACCGAAACCGGCGTTCTGCGTGAAGCGCCTTACGGCTTCAAGGCCCGTTTCGAAGGTGGCAAGGGCACCAACCCTGAAGAACTGATCGGCGCAGCCCATGCCGGTTGTTTCTCCATGGCGTTTTCCATGATTCTCGGCGATGCCGGGCTCAAGGCCGACAGCATCGACACCCAGGCCGAAGTGACCCTGGACCAAGTGGACGGTGGCTTTGCGATTACTGCCGTGCACCTGACCCTCAAGGCGAAGATCCCGGGCGCCAGCCAGGCGCAGTTCGATGAGCTGAGCAAAAAGGCCAAGGAAGGATGCCCCGTGTCCAAGGTACTGAACGCAACCATTACCCTGGATGGCACGCTGGTTAGTTGATGCAACCCCCTTGCAGGGGTGAGCTTGCTCGCCCCTGCAGGTGCAAATGTGGTCGAATAGCCGATTGCAGACTCAGCGCACACCCGTGCGCGTGCATTCAAGGAGCTTCACACATGAAACGTATTGCCTTGGCGGTTATCTGCTGTGCACTGGCCACGTCGGCGCTGGCGGCGCCAAAAGATTGTGAAGAGCTCAGGAAGGAGATCGAGGTCAAAATCCAGGCGAATGCCGTTCCGTCCTACACCCTCGAAATCGTCACCAAGGAAGAAGCTGACAAGCACGACAGCGCCATGGTTGTCGGCAGCTGTGAGAATGGCACCAAAGCCATCGTCTACCAGAAGAACAACGACTGATCAGATGCAGTTGACGCTACGTTCTTCGGCCAGCAATTGACCCGCTTTGTTGTACAGCCGGATATTCGGGTTGTAGCCCAGTGAGCGCCCTTCCAGGCGATAGCGCTGGCCCGCCTCGAAACGGTCGTATTGCAGGGTCATGAAGCAGGTACGGTCAGTGGTTTGGCCAAACCCGCCGAAACTGCCGCCGGTAGGCACCTCGAAATCAAAACGTACCATCAGCTCATGGCTGCCAGGCGGCACCTGGAAGAAGCGCCCGTCGTTCAGGTTTTTCCCGTCCAGGCGTTGCGCCATTACCAGCTTGGCGCCGGGTGTCGGGGTAGCGAAGTCGACCCAGGCTTGGAGTGGATCAACCGGCGGTAGTGGCGTCGACGCACAGGCACTGAGAAAAATCGCGGCGACGGGAAGCAGTAGCTGACGCATGTTAAGCACTCAACTGTAGGAATGGTTTTTTGAACGGCTGCGTTCGGCAGCACGCTCCCTATGAGTATAAACACGCCACGCCATGGAAAAATTCCCCACAGGCGAGATAGTCTGGCGGGATGGTTACCGGCGAGAGGTTTGAATGGTCAGGCGTTTGCTTCCCGGCTTGATGCTGCTGTTGCTCAGCGGCTGTTCCAGCGTCAGTTATTACAGCCAACTGGCAGACGGCCAATGGCAATTGCTGCGTGCCCGGGAGCCGGTCTCCGCGGTCGTCGCCGACCCGTCCCGGCCACAGGTGCTGCGCGAGCACTTGGCGCAATCGCAGAAAGCCCGCACCTTCGCCAGCGAACACCTGCACCTGCCGGATAACCAGAGTTACCGGCTGTATGCCGATATCGGCCGCCCTTACGTGGTCTGGAACGTGTTCGCCACGCCTGAATTTTCCCTGTCCCCGCAAACCCACTGCTTCCCGATTGCCGGTTGCGTGGCCTATCGCGGCTACTACAACCAGGGCGCCGCACGCGGCCAGGCGGCTTTGTTGAAGCAGCAAGGGATGGATGTGTCGATTGGCGGCGTGGAGGCCTATTCCACCCTCGGCTGGTTCAACGACCCGATCATGAGTTCGATGATGAGCTGGGGGGACGAGCGCCTGGCCACGCTGATTTTTCATGAGCTGGCGCACCAGCGGTTTTATGTGAAGGACGACACCGAGTTCAACGAGTCGTACGCCACCTTCGTCGAGCAGGAAGGTACCCGGCAATGGCGCGCCGCCCAAGGCTTGCCGCCTGCCAGCGAGTCGGCGCTGAAACAGCGCGACCAGTTCACCCGGCTGGTGCTCGATACCCGCAAACGCCTGGAGCAGTTGTATGCGCAGCCGCTGACGGCAGATGCCATGCGCCAGGCCAAGGCCGCTGAATTCGAGCGCCTGCGCAGTGACTACCGGCACATGCGCGATAGCCAGTGGGGTGGCGACAAGCGTTATGACGCCTGGGTCAACCTACCGATGAACAACGCAAGGTTGCTGCCGTTTGGGCTGTATGACCAGTGGGTGCCGGCGTTCGTCGCGTTGTTCCGGCAGGAAGGCGGGGATTGGCCGAAGTTCTTTGCGGCGGTGGAGAAGCTGGGCGGGTTGCCGGTGGATCAGCGCAAGGCGGCCCTGAGGGCGTTGGAGGGATCCGGGCAAGTGGTTGGCCGGTAGGGCCTCATCGCGGGCAAGCCCGGCTCCCACATTTGACTGAGTTGTCTTGGCCGACCGTGATCAAATGTGGGAGCTGGCTTGCCTGCGATAGCGCATTCAAGGCCGTTGCAAAAACGCCTGATGCATCTCGGCCAACGTTTCGAAATGCCAGGTCGGCGCCTCGGCACTCAGCTCTTCACGGCTGCCAAACCCATAACCCACCGCCGCCGAATCCAGCCCATTGCTGCGGGCCCCGATCAGGTCGTGCTTGCGGTCGCCAATCATCAAGGTGCTGGCCGGGTCCAGGCTTTCTTGCGCCATCAGGTGGGCGATCAACTCGACCTTGTTGGTGCGCGTGCCGTCCAGCTCGCTGCCGTAGATCATCTTGAAGTGCTTGGCGAAATCAAAATGCCGGGCGATTTCCCGGGCAAATACCCAAGGCTTGGACGTGGCTACATACAGCTGGCGGCCCTGGCCATTCAATTCCTCAAGCAGCGGCATCACGCCGTCGAACACGCGGTTTTCGTACAGGCCGGTGACCTTGAAGCGCTCGCGGTAGAAATTCACCGCCTCCCAGGCCTTGGCTTCGTCGAAGCCATAAAACTGCATGAACGCTTGCAGCAGCGGCGGGCCGATAAAGTGCTCAAGTTTGGTCAGGTCCGGCTCATCGATCCCCAGTTTGGCGAGGGCGAACTGGATCGAGCGGGTGATGCCTTCGCGCGGGTCGGTGAGGGTGCCATCGAGGTCGAACAAAACGGTCTGGTAATGCATGGGTGTCCTTGTCATTGGTCGAAGCCTTCGGCCAGGTGCAGGTCTTTGAGCTTTACGTAGTTCGCGGCGCTGTAGGTGAAAAATGCCCGTTCCTTGTCAATCAGCGGGCGGATTTGTTTAACCGGGCTGCCAACATACAAAAAACCGCTCTCAAGTTTCTTGCCCGGCGGCACCAGGCTGCCGGCGCCGATGATCACCTCGTCTTCCACCACGGCGCCGTCCATCACAATGCTGCCCATGCCGATCAGGATCCGGCTGCCTACCGTGCAGCCATGCAGCATGACCTTGTGGGCAATGGTCACATCGTCGCCGATCAGCAGCGGGAAACCATCAGGATTGAAGGGGCCTGCGTGGGTAATGTGCAGCACGCAGCCGTCCTGCACGCTGGTGCGCGCACCGATGCGGATGCGGTGCATGTCGCCGCGAATCACCGTCAGCGGCCATACCGAGCTGTCGGTGCCGATTTCGACGTCGCCGATCACCACCGCCGATGCATCGACGAAAGCCCCGGCGGCCAGGGCCGGCGTGTGATTCTGGTAGGTGCGAAGGGTCACGATAGGCTCTCTCTCTTCTGCTGATAGCTGCGGTGGGCGTTGATTGTAATTAAGATGGCCCCATCTTTGTTCTTACATGTTTCTTCAGCCAAGGTGCCAACCGTGAGCGCGAACAACCCTCTTCTGCAGTCCTACGACCTGCCGCCGTTCTCGGCGATCCGTGCCGAGCACGTACAGCCGGCCATTGAACAGATCCTCGCCGACAACCGCGTCGCCATCGAAGGCATCCTGCAAAGCCAGGGTAAAAATCCGACCTGGGCCGGGCTGGTCCTGGCCATGGACGAACTCAATGACCGCCTGGGTGCCGCCTGGAGCCCGGTCAGCCACCTGAATGCCGTGTGCAACAGCGCCGAACTGCGGGAAGCCTACGAGGCGTGCCTGCCGGCACTGAGCGCCTACTCCACCGAGATGGGCCAGAACCGCGAGTTGTTCCAGGCCTTCGACGCCCTGGCCAACAGCCCGGAAGCCGCCGGCTTCGACGTGGCGCAAAAAACCATCCTGGAACACTCCCTGCGGGACTTCCGTCTGTCGGGTATCGATTTGCCGCCTGAACAGCAAAAGCGTTATGCCGAAGTGCAGAGCAAGCTCTCCGAACTGGGCAGCAAGTTCTCCAACCAATTGCTCGATGCCACCCAGGCCTGGACCAAGCACGTCACTGACGAAGCAACCCTCGCCGGCCTGACCGATTCCTCCAAGGCGCAAATGGCTGCGGCTGCCCAGGCCAAGGGCCTCGACGGCTGGCTGATCACCCTGGAATTCCCAAGCTACTACGCGGTGATGACCTACGCCCACGACCGCGCCCTGCGTGAAGAAATCTACGCAGCCTACTGCACCCGCGCGTCGGACCAAGGCCCGAATGCCGGTCAGAATGATAATGGCCCGGTCATGGAACAGATCCTCGACCTGCGTCAGGAGCTGGCGCAACTGCTGGGCTTCGCCTCGTTCTCCGAGCTGAGCCTGGCCACCAAAATGGCCGAGTCCAGCGACCAGGTGCTGAGCTTCCTGCGTGACCTGGCCAAGCGCAGCAAGCCGTTTGCCACCCAGGACCTGCAACAGCTCAAGGCCTATGCCGCGGAACAAGGCTGCGCGGACCTGCAAAGCTGGGACAGCGGTTTCTACGGCGAAAAACTGCGTGAGCAGCGTTACAGCGTTTCCCAGGAAGCCCTGCGCGCCTACTTCCCGATCGACAAGGTACTCAGCGGTCTGTTCGCCATCGTGCAACGCCTGTATGGCATCGAGATCGCCGAGCAGAAAGGCTTCGACACCTGGCACCCGGATGTTCGCCTGTTCGAAATCAAGGAAAACGGCCAGCACGTCGGCCGCTTCTTCTTCGACCTGTATGCCCGCGCCAACAAGCGTGGGGGTGCCTGGATGGACGGCGCCCGTGACCGTCGCCGCACGGTTGATGGCGTGCTGCAAAGCCCGGTGGCCAACCTGGTGTGCAACTTCACCCCGGCCGACAGCGGCAAGCCTGCCCTGCTGACCCACAATGAAGTGACCACGCTGTTCCACGAATTCGGCCACGGCCTGCACCACCTGTTGACCCGTGTCGAACACGCCGGCGTGTCCGGCATCAACGGCGTGGCCTGGGATGCGGTGGAGTTGCCGAGCCAGTTCATGGAAAACTGGTGCTGGGAGCCGGAAGGCCTGGCGCTGATTTCCGGTCACTATGAAACCGGTGAGCCGCTGCCACAGGACCTGCTGGAAAAAATGCTCGCGGCGAAGAACTTCCAGTCCGGCCTGATGATGGTTCGCCAGTTGGAGTTCTCGCTGTTCGACTTTGAGCTGCACGCTACCCATGGCGATGGCCGCAGCGTGCTGCAGGTGCTGGAAGGCGTGCGTGATGAGGTGTCGGTGATGCGTCCGCCCGCCTACAACCGCTTCCCCAACAGCTTCGCGCATATCTTCGCTGGCGGTTACGCTGCGGGTTACTACAGCTACAAGTGGGCGGAAGTGCTGTCGGCCGATGCCTTCTCCAAGTTCGAAGAAGATGGCGTGCTCAATGCCGAGACTGGCCGGGCGTTCCGCGAGGCGATCCTGGCCCGTGGCGGTTCCCAGGCACCGATGGTGCTGTTCGTCGATTTCCGCGGACGGGCGCCGTCGATTGACGCACTCTTGCGCCACAGCGGCCTGAGTGAGGACGCGGCAGCATGAGTGAAGCACCTGTGAAAACTAAAAAACGCTTTATCGCCGGGGCAGTCTGCCCGGCGTGCAGCGAGCCGGACAAGTTGATGATGTGGAGCGAGGACGATGTTCCGCACCGCGAATGCGTGGCTTGCGGCTACTCCGACACGCTGAATGAACAAGGTCTGTCAGTGCCCAAGGAATTGGGTACGCGGGTCAATACGTCGGCGTTGAAAGCACCGGACCCCAAGGTGCAGGCGGTGCAGTTCTTCCCTAATCCGAAGCTGAAAAAAGACTGACCGAGAAGCGCTCCCTGGGTTGATGGCTCAGGGAGCGACCACCCAGGCGGTTTTTTCCTCGGCCGGGTCTTTGGCGTTGTCCGCGGTATTCAGCCAGCTTTTCATCGAGCACAGCGCAAAGGCGCTGGTGCTGCACTCGCCGTTGGCCAGTGCAGTGCGTAACTTGTCGACATCCGCCTTCATCATGTAGCGAACGCCGTCCTTGAAGCCGCTACTGGCGCCGAAGCCGCCCAAGGTCATTTCGTTCAGCGCGTCTTCCTTGCTCCATCCCTGAATCACCACCCGATACATCGCCGCCATCAGGCCCGTGCGGTCGGAGCCGTGTTTGCAGTGCATCAGCACCGGGCCGTTGGCTTCGGCATCCTGAATCGCACGCAACGCTGCGAGCACATCGGCGTCATCGACATGGTTGGTGCGATAAGACAATTGCACTTGGTTGATACCGGGTGATTTCAGCCACTTGGCATCGGACTCGGGCAGAAAGTTGATCACCGTACCGATCTTGAGCTTTTCCAATACAGGAACAGCACCGCTATCCGGCAGCGCGCTGCGATAGAGCGTGGGCGTCATTTGATACAGGTTGTATTGATTGCCCACCGGCTGGGCCCATTCCAACGAACGAATGGGCGTGAGCTCTTCGGCCTGGGACGGTGCGGTGGTGAACAGCGCCATGAACACGAGGCTGACGGCAGGCAGCAATTGATTCTTGAACATGCGCGATGTAACCGAATAGGGAAGGGGCTGATGGGGCCCAGATTCGCCTACAGGGGGTCAATGCCGTGTGAGGTACTCGTCAAAGAATCGTGAATAAGCCGGCTCCGGGCAGATTTTTTCGCGCTGAAACGATTTTCCCCAATCCTTAGCCTGCTATCCTTTGTAACTATTGATTGCTGCTGTGTTCTATCCCCTTGGGTCCTTTGGATCCCATTTACTGCCAAAACTATAAGTCGTTCCTCGAAGCGGCTGATAAATCCGTGACCACATGATGAGGTGCCACCATGTCTGATCAAGATCAAGACAACCCCCGGCGTGAGTTTTTACGCAAATCCTTGACCTTGATCCCCGTGGTCACTGTCGCCAGCACGGGCCTGGGCGGTTCGATGCTGATGGCGGTTCCCGAACCGGCTCAAGCCAGCCCGGAGAAGGCGCCCGTCAGCAGCAAGGCCTATGAGCCGAGCTATTTCACTGCCGAGGAATGGGCCTTTATCAACGCGGCCGTTGCGCGCCTGATCCCGGCGGACGACCAGGGCCCAGGCGCCCTGGAAGCCGGCGCGCCGGAATACATCGACCGTCAGATGAACACGCCGTACGCGGCGGGTGCCCTGTGGTTCATGCAAGGCCCGTTCAATGCCGACGCGCCGCCTGAAATGGGCTGGCAGAGCAAATTGGTGCCCAAGGAGATCTATCGCCTGGGCATCGCTGCCACGGATGCCTGGTCGAAAGCGATGAACGGTAAGCTATTTGCCGAGCAAGACAGCGCTACCCAGGAAAAGTTGTTGCAGCGCCTGGAGGCCGGCGACGCGCAGTTCGACAGCGTCCCGCCGAAGATTTTCTTCAATCTGTTGCTGCAAAACACCAAGGAAGGGTTCTTTTGCGACCCGGTCCACGGTGGCAACAAAGGCATGGTCGGCTGGACCATGATCGGCTTCCCCGGCGCCCGCGCCGATTTCATGGATTGGGTTGAACGCAACGAGCAATACCCCTTCCCGGCTGTTTCGATCCGTGGCGAGAGGGCGTAAACGTGGCGACCATCATGAAGAAAGTGGATGCAGTGATTGTCGGCTTTGGCTGGACCGGCGCGATCATGGCCAAGGAGCTGACGGAAGCTGGCCTCAACGTGGTAGCGCTGGAGCGCGGCCCGATGCAGGACACCTACCCGGACGGCAACTATCCCCAGGTCATCGACGAACTGACCTACAGCGTGCGTAAAAAGCTCTTCCAGGACATCTCCAAGGAAACCGTGACCATTCGCCATAGCGTGAATGACGTGGCGATGCCCAACCGCCAACTGGGCGCTTTCCTGCCTGGCAACGGTGTCGGCGGTGCAGGCCTGCACTGGTCCGGCGTGCACTTTCGGGTGGACCCTATCGAGTTGCGCATGCGCAGCCATTACGAAGAGCGCTACGGGAAAAACTTCATTCCCAAGGACATGACCATCCAGGATTTCGGCGTCAGCTATGAAGAGCTGGAACCATTCTTCGACTATGCCGAGAAAGTCTTCGGCACCTCCGGGCAAGCCTGGACGGTGAAAGGCCAGTTGGTGGGCGAAGGCAAGGGCGGCAACCCTTACGCACCGGATCGCTCCAATCACTTCCCGCTGGAATCGCAGAAGAACACAGTCTCCGCACAGCTGTTCCAGAAGGCCGCCACGGCCGTGGGGTACAAGCCCTACAACCTGCCTTCCGCGAATACATCGGGGCCGTACACCAACCCTTACGGCGCCCAGATGGGCCCGTGCAACTTCTGCGGCTTCTGCAGCGGTTATGTCTGCTACATGTATTCCAAGGCTTCGCCGAACGTGAACATCCTGCCGGCCTTGCGCCAGGAACCCAAGTTCGAACTGCGGCCCAATTCCCACGTGCTGAAGGTCAATCTCGACAGCACCAGGAGCAAGGCGACCGGCGTGACGTATGTCGACGCCCAGGGGCGGGAATGCGAGCAGCCGGCGGACCTGGTGATCCTCGGTTCCTTCCAGTTCAACAACGTGCGCCTGATGCTGCTGTCGGGCATCGGCAAACCCTACGACCCGATCTCCGGTGAGGGCGTGGTGGGCCGCAACTTCGCCTACCAGAACATGGCCACCATCAAGGCGTTCTTCGACAAGGACGTGCACACCAACAACTTTATCGGTGCCGGCGGCAATGGCGTGGCGGTCGATGACTTCAACGCCGACAACTTCGACCATGGGCCTCACGGCTTTGTGGGCGGCTCGCCGATGTGGGTCAACCAGGCGGGCAGCCGGCCGATTGCGGGTACCTCCAACCCGCCGGGCACGCCGGCCTGGGGCAGCGCGTGGAAGCGCGCCACGGCTGATTACTACACCCATCAGGTGTCGATGGATGCCCATGGCGCCCACCAATCCTACCGTGGCAACTACCTCGACCTGGACCCGGTTTACCGCGATGCCTACGGCCTGCCGCTGCTGCGCATGACCTTCGACTGGCAGGAAAACGACATCAAGATGAACCGCTTCATGGTCGAAAAAATGAGCAAGATCGCCGAAGCGATGAACCCCAAGGCGATTGCCTTGCTGGGCAAAAAGGTGGGCGAGCACTTCAACACCGCGTCTTACCAGACCACCCACCTCAACGGTGGCGCGATCATGGGCACCGACCCGAAAACCAGTGCCTTGAACCGCTACCTGCAGTGCTGGGACGTACACAACGTGTTTGTCCCGGGCGCTTCCGCGTTCCCACAAGGCTTGGGCTACAACCCTACAGGCCTGGTGGCGGCATTGACCTACTGGTCGGCGCGGGCAATTCGCGAGCAGTACCTGAAAAACCCCGGCCCACTGGTTCAGGCATAAGGAGCGATGACCATGAAAGCATTTGTTATCGCGTCCCTGGCTTTGTTCAGCAGCTGCTCGGTGAGTGCGGCTGAAACCGATCTGGTCAAACAGGGTGAATACCTGGCTCGCGCCGGTGACTGCGTGGCCTGCCACACCGCCAAGGGCGGCAAACCGTTCGCCGGTGGCCTGCCGATGGAAACCCCGATCGGCACCATCTACTCCACCAACATCACCCCGGACAAAACCGGCCTGGGCGACTACAGCTTCGAAGACTTCGACCAGGCCGTGCGCCATGGCGTCGCCAAAAACGGTAGTACGCTTTACCCGGCGATGCCCTACCCGTCCTACGCGCGGGTCAGCGAAAGCGACATGCAGGCGCTGTACGCGTACTTCATGAAGGGCGTGGAGCCGGTGGCGCAGGTGAACAAGGACAGCGACATTCCCTGGCCGTTGAGCATGCGCTGGCCGTTGGCCGGATGGCGCTGGATGTTTGCGCCCAAGGTCGAGGACTACAAGGCCCAGGCGGGCGCCGATCCGGTGATCAGCCGTGGCGCGTATCTGGTGGAAGGCCTCGGCCACTGCGGCGCTTGCCACACACCACGGGCCCTGACCATGCAGGAAAAATCCCTGAGTGCGTCGGATGGCAGCGCTTTCCTGTCCGGCAGCGCACCGCTGGAAGGCTGGATTGCCAAGAGCCTGCGGGGTGATCACAAGGACGGCCTGGGTAGCTGGAGCGAGGAGCAACTGGTGCAATTCCTCAAGACCGGGCGCAGTGATCGCAGTGCGGTGTTTGGCGGCATGAGCGACGTTGTGGTCCACAGCATGCAGTACATGTCGGAAGAGGACCTGACGGCTATCGCCCGTTACCTCAAGACCCTGCCGGCGGTGGATCCCAAGGATCAGCCGCACCAGTACGACAAGCAGGTCGCCGACGCGCTGTGGAAGGGTGATGACAGCAAGCCGGGTGCCTCGGTGTACATCGACAACTGCGCGGCGTGCCACCGTACCGACGGCCACGGCTACACCCGCGTGTTCCCGGCGCTGGCGGGCAACCCGGTATTGCAGACGGCGGATGCGACGTCGCTGATCAACATCGTGTTGAACGGCGGCACGTTGCCGGCGACGCATACGGCACCTTCGACCTTCACCATGCCGGCGTTTGCCTGGCGGCTGTCGGATCAGGAAGTGGCGGATGTCGTCAGTTTCGTTCGGGACAGTTGGGGTAATAAGGGAGAGACTGTAAAGGCTTCGCAAGTGAAAGACTTGCGAAAAGATGCAGTAACTACCGAAGCTGATCAAACTTCAGAGAAGTAGTGTCAGTTGCCAGGTTTATAGTTTTATATATAAGCCTGGCAACTAGCCGATTAATTATCGAGGGGCGCAGGTTTTTACAAAGCTATTCGCCATGTTCAGGAAGATGGTCTTGTCCTGTTCATCGAAGTCGCCGTCGTTATCCAGGTCGGTGGTGGAGGAAGTGGTGTCGTAGTGCCCGTCCCTGTTGGAGGAAGAGGCATACATGGCGTAGGACAGTTTACCGTCGGTAAAGCGCTCCATTAATACTTCCGGGCTGTTATCTTTTTCAAAGTCTTCGCATGTAAAGCGTAGTTCATCCTGAGACATAAATATCCTGTAGGTGGTAATGAGTTAAGTTGTGATCATAGCGATGTGTTAATAACTTTATCCATGTCACATATGTCGCGATTTATTTCTTGTTTGGTTACATGTAGGAAGGTGTCATTCCGTTCGTGCGAAGGTCGATGCTAGACCGCGCCGCCCAGTGGTGCTGGTGAAAAGCGATCTTCTCGAATACTGTATATGGATACAGTTTATGAGGTCTGACTATGAATGTCCCTTTGCCGCCTCGCGGGCGCGGCACGGCCACCAACCTGCACAACCGTTTTGCGCCCACCGTCAGCGTGGCGGAAGACGACGGTTGGTATCAGGAAGTGCCACAGACCCAGGGCACCGAAGTCCGTATCGAAACCGCGAAAACCATCATTACCCGCAACAGCTCGCCGGATATCCCGTTTGACCGGGCGATCAACCCGTATCGCGGCTGCGAGCATGGTTGTATCTACTGCTATGCGCGGCCCAGCCACGCGTATTGGGACCTGTCGCCGGGGCTGGACTTCGAAACCAAGCTGATCGCCAAGACCAACGCCGCCGACGTGCTTGAGCAGCAACTGTCGAAACCGGGCTACACCTGCGCGCCGATCAACCTGGGCTCCAACACCGACCCGTACCAGCCCATCGAGCGCGAGTACAAGATCACCCGGCAAACCCTCGAAGTGCTGCTGCGCTACCGTCATCCGGTGACGATCATTACCAAGGGCTCGCTGATCCTGCGGGACCTCGACCTGCTGACCGAGTTGGCGCAGCAGCGGCTGGTGGCGGTGATGATCAGCCTCACCAGCCTGGACGATGAACTCAAGCGCATCCTCGAACCGCGCACGGCTGCGCCCAAGGCCCGGCTGCGGGCGATCCGGGTGATGCGTGAGGCGGGGATCCCGGTGGGCGTGCTGTGTTCGCCGATGATCCCGATGATCAACGACAGCGAGCTGGAAAGCCTGCTGGCCGAAGCTCATGCCGCGGGGGCACAGAGCGCGGCGTACATGATGCTGCGTTTGCCTCTGGAGGTGGCGCCGCTGTTTGAGGAATGGCTGGCGGCCCATTACCCGCAGCGCGCGGCCCATGTGATGAGCCTGGTGCGGCAGGTGCGCGGCGGTGAGGTCTACGACAGCCGCTTCGGTGTACGCATGCGTGGCGAAGGGCCGTTTGCCGATTTGCTGGCGCAACGTTTCGCCAAGGCGATCAAACGATTGGGGCTCAACCGGCGGGAAGGGTTTAATCTGGATTGCACGGCGTTTTGTCCGCCGGGCAGACAGATGGCATTATTGTAAACTGCTGGATAAGCGTACTTTTCTGTAGGAATAGTCGCGTTTTGATATCACTGAAAGCCCCGATCTAGAGCGGCTCATTCAGTTTGAGTTAAGTTTCGGCGGGTACCTTGTTCATCGAGTGACTAATGAGTCGGCGCTTCAGTTTGGGCGCCGGCCGCACTGGAAAACTCCCCTGCTCCAACCAAGAGGATGAATTATGAGTGACAAGGATAAACAGCCGTTGGCTGCGTCGGCTTCAGCCCCTCACGAGGCGGAATCCGCCGATGCAGCGCTGCAGCACATCGTTGAAGGCTTTTTGCATTTCCATAACGAGATCTTCCCCCAGCAGGAAGAGCTCTTCAAAAAACTCGCCACGGCCCAGAGCCCGCGGGCGATGTTCATTACCTGCGCCGACTCGCGCATTGTTCCCGAGCTGATCACCCATAGCTCCCCTGGGGATTTGTTCGTGACCCGTAACGTCGGTAACGTCGTGCCGCCTTATGGGCAGATGAACGGCGGTGTTTCAACGGCTATCGAGTACGCGGTACTGGCCCTTGGTGTGCAGCACATCATCATTTGCGGCCACTCCGACTGCGGCGCCATGCGCGCGGTGCTCAACCCCCAAAGCCTGGAAAAAATGCCCACGGTAAAGGCCTGGCTGCGCCACGCCGAAGTCGCCAAGACCATGGTCCAGGACAACTGCGATTGCGCCAACGAACACGAAAGCATGCACGTGCTGACCGAAGAAAACGTGATCGCCCAACTACAGCACCTGCGCACTCATCCCTCCGTGGCCTCGCGCATGGCCAACGGGCATTTGTTTATCCATGGCTGGGTCTACGACATCGAGACCAGCGAAATCAGGGCCTACGATGCGGATCAGGCAGCGTTCCTGCCCTTGAACGGTACCCAGCCGATTCCATCCGCGACGCCTAAAGCGCGCTTCTAAAACAATCCCCTGTCGGGTAACGCGATGGCTGCCGTTCGAGCAGCCAGGCCTTGCCACGCCCGGCGAATGCCTCGGGAGAGTCATTATGCGTGCTGCTCAATTGAAAGCTGTGCTGCCACGGGAGCTGCTGGCTTCCGTGGTTGTGTTTCTGGTCGCCCTGCCGCTGTGCATGGGGATCGCCATCGCGTCCGGAATGCCTCCGGCCAAAGGCTTGATCACCGGGATCATCGGTGGCCTGGTGGTCGGTTGGCTGGCGGGGTCGCCGTTGCAAGTCAGCGGTCCGGCGGCAGGTTTGGCGGTGTTGGTGTTCGAACTGGTTCGCCAGCATGGCATGGCCATGCTCGGGCCGATCCTGTTGCTGGCGGGCTTCCTGCAATTGGTGGCCGGGCGTTTGCGCCTGGGCTGCTGGTTCCGCGTGACTGCGCCTGCAGTGGTGTACGGGATGCTGGCAGGGATCGGGGTGCTGATTGTCCTGTCGCAAGTACACGTGATGCTCGACGGTGTGCCAAAGCCCTCGGGGCTGGATAACCTCGCCGGCTTCCCTGCGGCACTGATCCAGGCGATCCCCACATTGGGCGGCGGGCTCGGCTGGCAGGCCGGTTTGCTCGGGCTGTCGACGATTATGGTGATGTGGCTGTGGGACAAGTTCCGCCCGCAAAAGCTGCGCTTCGTCCCCGGCGCCCTGCTCGGCGTGGGTTTGGCGACAGTCACCAGCCTGGTGCTGGCGTTGCAGGTCAAGCGGGTGGAGGTGCCGGAAAACCTCGCGGATGCCATCGATTGGCTGCGCCCCAGCGACCTGTTGAACCTGGCGGATCCCAATCTGTTGATCGCGGCCTTCGCCGTGGCATTTATCGCCAGCGCTGAAACGCTGCTTTCGGCGGCGGCAGTCGACCGTATGCACAGTGGCCAGCGTTCCGACTTCGACAAGGAATTGTCGGCACAAGGTGTGGGCAACATGCTGTGTGGCCTGGTCGGCGCCCTGCCGATGACCGGTGTGATCGTGCGCAGTTCGGCCAACGTCCAGGCCGGCGCTACCACGCGTTTGTCGGCGATGTTCCACGGCTTGTGGCTGCTGGCGTTCGTGCTGTTGCTGTCCAGTGTGCTGCAAAGCATTCCGGTGGCAAGCCTGGCGGGTGTGCTGGTGTACACCGGGATCAAGCTCGTGGACATGAAGGCGTTTCGTGGCCTGGCGCGCTACGGGCGAATGCCGATGTTTACCTACGCGGCGACGGCGCTGGCGATCATCTTTACCGACCTGCTGACGGGTGTGTTGGTGGGCTTCGGGTTGACGCTGGTGAAGCTGGCGTTCAAGGCCTCACGCTTGAAGATAAGCCTGATCGACCTGCCGCAGGAGGGCGAGATGGAGCTGCGACTGACGGGGGCCGGGACCTTTCTCAAGGTGCCTGCATTGACCCAGGTGCTGTCGACGGTACCCGCCGGGACCACCTTGCATGTGCCGCTCAGTAACCTGAGTTATATCGACCACTCCTGCCTTGAGCTATTGGAGGAATGGGGTCGGGCCAATGCGGCCAAGGGCTCGAAGCTGATGATCGAGGCGCGGGGGTTGAAGCGCAGGTTGGAAGGACGGGTAAGAACGACGACCGGAATAGGCTCGGCGCCGTCTGTTGGCTGACGAAACCGGATCAAAATGTGGGAGCGGGCTTGCTCGCGAAGGCGCAGTGTCAGTCACTGAATGTGTTTCTGATACACCGCTTTCGCGAGCAAGCCCGCTCCCACATTGGATCTTTGCAAGCCGGCAAATCTAAGCTGGCTGGTCCAGCTCAAGACCCACGCCCAACTGCCGCGACAGGCACGGCCAGCGCTTCCACGCCGCTTCCGTGTCCGGGCTCTTGAGCTTGTCGCGGTAGGCTTCGACCGACTCCAGCGCAAAACTCTCTTCGTTAAGCATCTCATCCACCGCGTGGTGCACCGCCTCATCCAGCTGATTGGCAAACGCCTCGCCGATCAATTGGTGGGCAATCACGTTCGCCACAGTGGTATCCAGCGGAATCAACGGCTGGCCGAAGTGCTTGATATACAGATCGTTGACCTCTTCCACCAGGCGATGCGCCAGGTAAGCCTCATCCAGCAAACCGTCCAGGCCTTCATGTCCGGCCAGGATCGCCGGCGGCTGCAGGAAGAAATGCTCGGCGATTTTCAGCACCGGTTTGATCTGGCTTTCAATACCGGCTTCGCGGGCGACATCGTTGGCCGCGTCCAGCAGATCGGGGACCTGGTCGATGTAGGCGCTTACAAAACGCGTCATCACGCCCTTGGCGTCGACGTCAGGCACGGAAATCGCCGGGTGCAGGTGCGGTAACTGGACTTCCAGCTGCTGAGCAAGCTGGCCAGTGCTGGATTCGTGTTGATGGGCACGGGAAATCTGCTCGCGCAATGCGGCGGTGTTCATGAAAGCTCCAGTGATGCAGGCGTAGGAAATAGGGAGAGCATAAGGTAGCTCGTTTATACGAGAGCCTAAGACGCATTTGTCATAATTATTTCATGGTTATGCGCTGGCGTTATATCAAATTGCCATCGTTCGTCGGATAACGCGCGCCACCGGTCCTGTTGTGTGGTCCGTTTCCTCATTTTCGTTCATTTGCCCGATCACATTGCGGGGTGGCGGTCGCTGTCTATACTCGATTTTGTACGCAATTAGCTGATGACGCCCGACTGCATGAGCAGGCAAGGCCTGGCGGTTGTAAGCAGTATGGAAGCCGCTCCCTTGGCCGCAGGTGCAAACCGGCGGGATAACAAGAATGATAAGGGGAACCCGCAATGACGCGACATCCACATGTTTGGATGGGCCTCCTGTTGTGGTCAGTATTCGGCCAGGCGCAAGCCGCCTGGACAACGAATATGGCGCCAGGGGCCACTGAAGTCAGTCACGCCGTATTTGACCTGCACATGACCATTTTCTGGATTTGTGTGGCGATTGGCATCGTCGTGTTTGGCGCGATGTTCTGGTCGATGATCGTTCACCGGCGCTCCACGGGACAGGTAGCAGCCAAGTTCCACGAGAGTACGACGGTGGAGATTCTCTGGACCGTGGTGCCCTTGCTGATCCTGGTGGCGATGGCCATTCCGGCCACCAAGACGCTGATCAACATCTACGACAGCACTGAGTCGGATATCGATATCCAGGTCACCGGCTACCAGTGGAAGTGGCATTACAAATACCTTGGCCAGGATGTCGAGTTCTTCAGCAACCTGGCCACGCCCGCCGAGCAGATCCATAACCAGGCCGTCAAAGGCGAGCATTACCTGTTGGAAGTCGACCAGCCGCTGGTGCTGCCGGTGGGTGCCAAGGTGCGTTTCCTGGTGACCGCTGCGGACGTGATTCACTCCTGGTGGGTGCCGGCGTTTGCGGTGAAGCGTGATGCGATTCCCGGCTTCGTCAACGAGGCCTGGACCCGCATCGAAAAGCCCGGCATCTATCGCGGCCAGTGCGCTGAACTGTGCGGCAAGGACCACGGCTTCATGCCCATCGTGGTGGACGTCAAATCCAAGGCCGACTACGACACCTGGCTCGGCGAGCGTAAGGAAGAGGCGGCCAAGCTCAAGGAGCTGACCTCCAAGGAATGGACCCTGGATGAGCTGGTGGCTCGTGGCGACAAGATCTACCACACCACCTGCGTCGCCTGTCACCAGGCCGAAGGCCAGGGCCTGCCGCCGATGTTCCCGGCGCTCAAGGGCTCACCTATTGCCACCGGGCCCAAGGAAGACCACCTGCACCGCGTGTACTTCGGCAAGCCCGGCACCGCCATGGCGGCGTTCGGCAAGCAACTGTCGGAAGTCGATATCGCGGCGGTCGTGACCTATGAACGTAACGCCTGGGGCAACAACAAAGGCGACATGGTCACGCCTAAAGACGTGCTGGCTCTGAAACAGGCGGAAAGCAAATGACTTCCTTCATTGCATATTCCCTGAACCGTCCCGCCCACTCGTTCGCAGGAGAAAGGCCATGAGCGCTGTGATCGATGACCACGGTCATGCCGGTGACCACGCTCACGGCCCCGCCAAGGGCCTGATGCGTTGGGTACTGACCACCAACCACAAAGACATCGGCACGATGTACCTGTGGTTCAGCTTCTGTATGTTCCTGCTTGGTGGCTCGTTTGCCATGGTGATCCGTGCCGAGCTGTTCCAGCCGGGTTTGCAGATCGTCGAGCCGGCGTTCTTCAATCAGATGACCACCATGCACGGCCTGGTGATGGTGTTCGGTGCGGTGATGCCAGCGTTTGTCGGCCTGGCCAACTGGATGATCCCGTTGATGATCGGCGCGCCCGACATGGCCCTGCCGCGCATGAACAACTTCAGTTTCTGGCTGTTGCCGGCGGCGTTCCTGATGCTGGTTTCCACCCTGTTCATGCCCGGCGGCGGGCCGAACTTCGGCTGGACCTTCTACGCCCCGCTCTCCACCACCTACGCGCCGGAAAGCGTGACGTTCTTCATCTTCGCCATCCACTTGATGGGCATCAGTTCGATCATGGGCGCGATCAACGTCATCGCCACCATCCTCAACCTGCGCGCTCCCGGCATGACGTTGATGAAAATGCCGCTGTTCGTCTGGACCTGGCTGATCACAGCCTTCCTGCTGATCGCGGTGATGCCGGTGCTGGCGGGCTGCGTGACCATGATGCTGATGGACATCCACTTCGGCACCAGCTTCTTCAGTGCCGCCGGTGGCGGTGACCCGGTGTTGTTCCAGCATGTGTTCTGGTTCTTCGGCCACCCCGAGGTGTACATCATGATCCTGCCGGCGTTCGGTGCCGTCAGCTCGATCATCCCAACCTTCTCGCGCAAGCCGCTGTTCGGCTACACCTCGATGGTGTACGCCACGGCGAGCATCGCGTTCCTGTCGTTCATCGTGTGGGCGCACCACATGTTCGTGGTGGGCATCCCGCTGGTGGGCGAGCTGTTCTTCATGTACGCCACGCTGCTGATCGCGGTGCCCACGGGCGTGAAAGTGTTCAACTGGGTCAGCACCATGTGGCAAGGCTCGCTGACCTTCGAGACGCCGATGCTGTTCGCAGTGGCCTTCGTGATTCTGTTCACCATCGGCGGTTTCTCCGGGCTGATGCTGGCCATCGCCCCGGCGGACTTCCAGTACCACGACACCTACTTCGTGGTGGCGCACTTCCATTACGTACTGGTGCCTGGGGCGATCTTCGGGATCTTCGCCTCGGCCTACTACTGGCTGCCGAAATGGACCGGCCACATGTACGACGAAACCCTGGGCAAGCTGCACTTCTGGCTGTCGTTCGTGGGGATGAACATGGCGTTCTTCCCGATGCACTTCGTAGGGCTTGCCGGCATGCCGCGTCGGGTGCCGGACTACAACCTGCAGTTCGCCGACTTCAACATGGTCTCTTCCATCGGTGCCTTCACCTTTGGCGCGACGCAGATCTTCTTCCTGTTCATCGTCATCAAGTGCATTCGTGGCGGCCCGCCTGCGCCGGCCAAGCCGTGGGATGGCGCCGAAGGGCTGGAGTGGAGCATTCCTTCGCCCGCGCCGTACCACACCTTCACCACGCCACCGGAGGTCAAATGAACACCTCCCTATCCTGTGGGAGCTGGCTTGCCTGCGATGGCATCACTTCGGTGTACCTGAAAGACCGAGTTGCCAGCATCGCAGGCAAGCCAGCTCCCACAGAAAGGCCATTCACAGAACATTCATTCGCAGGTGGCCGCCATGCTTGAGTCCGTGCCTATCAAGCGCCTGGTCACGCGCCTGCTGATCCTGGTGGTGGCGATGTTCGCCTTCGGGTTTGCCCTGGTGCCGATCTACGACGTGATGTGCAAGGCGTTCGGCATCAATGGCAAGACCGCCGGGCAGTACGAAGGCGAGCAGGTGGTGGACCCGACGCGGCAGGTGCGGGTGCAGTTCCTGTCCACCAATGCCATCGATATGGTCTGGGAATTCCACTCCAAGGCCGACGAGGTGGTGGTCAATCCCGGCGCAGTCACCGAGATGCTGTTCGTGGCCTACAACCCCACCGACAAGGCGATGACCGCCCAGGCGGTGCCGAGCATTTCGCCGGCCGAGGCGGCGATGTACTTCCACAAGACCGAGTGTTTTTGCTTCACCCAGCAAGTGCTACAGCCAGGTCAGCGCATAGAGATGCCGGTGCGCTTCATTGTCGACCGCGACATGCCCAAGGATGTGAAGCATTTGACCCTGGCGTACACGCTGTTCGATATCACCGCGCGCCAACCGCCCGTGGCTGTCCATACCGGCGGCTAGGCGTTGCTTGCGGGCTCGATTAGGAGAACGAATACATGTCGACTCATGATACGTACTACGTACCAGCGCAAAGCAAATGGCCAATAATTGCTACGTTGGGGATGCTGATCACGGTGTTCGGATTGGCGACCTGGTTCAACGATTTGAAGGCCGCACGCCCGGAATCCCACGGCCCGCTGATCTTTTTCGTCGGTGGCTTGCTGCTGGCCTACATGATGTTTGGCTGGTTCGGCGCGGTGATCAAGGAAAGTCGCGCCGGGTTGTACAGTTCGCAGATGGACCGCTCCTTTCGCTGGGGCATGACCTGGTTCATCTTTTCCGAAGTGATGTTCTTCATCGCGTTTTTCGGTGCGCTGTTTTATGTGCGGCACATGTCGGCGCCGTGGCTGGCGGGCGAAGGCCACAAGGGCATCGCGCACATGCTGTGGCCGAACTTCGAATTTGCCTGGCCGCTGCTGAACAATCCTGACCCGAAAATGTTTCCGGCGCCCAAGGGCACCATCAGCCCGTGGGGCTTGCCGCTGATCAACACGATCTTGCTGGTCAGCTCCAGCGTGACCATCACTATCGCCCACCATGCCTTGCGCAAAGGCCATCGCGGCGCACTGAAGATCTGGCTGGCGATCACCGTGTTACTGGGTTGGGCGTTTCTCGGGTTCCAGGCCGAGGAATACATCCATGCCTATAAGGAGTTGGGCCTGACCCTGGGTTCGGGCGTGTACGGCGCGACCTTCTTCATGCTCACCGGCTTCCACGGTGCCCACGTGACCATCGGCACGATCATTTTGTTTGTGATGCTGATGCGCATCCTGAAAGGGCATTTCAACAACGAACACCAGTTCGGGTTCGAGGCGGCCAGTTGGTATTGGCACTTTGTGGACGTGGTGTGGATCGGGCTGTTTTTCTTCGTTTACGTGCTTTGAGGTGTTTCACCAGGGCGCATGAGATACCAGCTGGCCGCTGAAGAAACCCCAGGTGATCAACCCCAGGGTGATCACGGCCAGCGCCACACGCACGGTCAAGGCAGTGACGAGGCGGTTGGAGTTGCCCTCGTCCTTGACCAGGAAGAACAAGCCACTGAACAGGCTCACGACGGTAGCAATCAGCATCAGGGCAATGGCTGCTTTGAGCATGGTGGGCTCCGGGGCTCTTTTTTGGAGGGGGCGAGCAATGAGATTCAGTATAGCCAGCGCAGCACCGACCTCTGCGGCAATGCCATGAAACCCTTTCGCCCCGGTATTGCGCCGACGCTGGTGGTACTCGTGCTGCTGCCGTTACTGGTATTTCTCGGCTTTTGGCAGCTGTCTCGCGGTCACGAAAAACAGGCGCTGCTGGACACTTACGCCGAGCGCCGCGCTGCCGAGCCCATGAGCAGTACGCAACTACAGGCCACCGAAGATCCGGCGTTCCGTCGTGTGCATTTGCGCGGGCAGTTCGATGCCGAGCACAGCGTGTTGCTGGATAACCGCTTTCGCGACGGCAAGGTCGGTGTGGAGCTACTGCAACCTTTCCATGATCAGGCCAGCGGCCAGTGGCTGTTGCTCAATCGTGGCTGGCTGCCCTGGCCGGACCGGCGCGCACCACCGGTTTTCACCACTCCCGAACAACTGCTGAATCTCGATGCCTGGGTCTATGTGGCGCCTGGCGAGACCTTCCAGTTGCATGCCGATCCTGCGGGCGCACAGTGGCCACGATTGCTGACCGCGCTGCATCCCGAGGCGTTGTGGGCTGAGTTGGGTCGCAGCGGATTCGCCCATGAAGTGCGGGCTGAAGCGGGCCCGGCCACCTACGAAACCAGCTGGCCCGTGGTCGCCATGGGCCCGGAAAAACACCTGGGCTATGCCGTGCAGTGGTTCGCCATGGCGGTGGCGCTGTTCGGCCTTTACCTCTACCTCGGATGGCACAACACAAAAAAGGAGAAGCGCCATGGGAGCGGCCATGAATCCACTCAACATGTCTGACACGCCGGCAGCGCCCAATCGGCGCAAGGGCCGCTGGCAACTGATCCTGATCCTGCTGATGGTGGTCGGCCCGATGGTGCTCGCCACCTTTATGTACAAATTGCAGTTCTGGGTGCCGGACAGCCGCAGCTACCACGGCGAGATGATCGGCAATGGCCAGACCCGTGCCGACATTGGCGTGCAGGCTGACGAAGACCGCTGGCAACTGCTGGTCACCGCGCCCACCGCCTGCGCCGCCGACTGCCAGCAACTGGTGTACCTCGCACGCCAACTCCAGATCGGCCTGGGCCGTGATGCCTCCCGCGCCAGCCACGCCCTGGCCAGTGCGCAGCCGGTCAGCACCGCGTATGACGCCAAACTCAAGGCCGAATACCCGCAACTGCAACGCTATTCCCTGGACCTGTCGACCTTCAACAAAGACGCCGCCGCCCAAGGCAGCGGCGATGCCCAGCTGTGGATCGTCGACCCCCACGGCAACCTGGTGCTGCGCTACGACGCCCGGGTCAAGGGCAAGGACCTGCTCAACGACCTGCGCCTGCTGCTGAAACTGTCGAACATCGGATAAGGACACCGTCATGGCCAAACCTGGATTTCGCCTCGCGCTGTTTGCCACCCTGCTGGCCCTGATCGTGGTGCTGCTGGGCGCCTATACCCGCCTCACCCACGCGGGTCTCGGTTGCCCGGACTGGCCGGGTTGCTATGGCTTTATCAGCGTGCCGAAAAGCGAAGCCCAGCTGGCCCATGCCGAACTGCATTACCCGGACACGCCGGTCGAGGCGGACAAGGGCTGGAACGAGATGACCCACCGTTACTTCGCCGGCACCCTCGGGCTGTTGATCGTGCTGCTGGCGGCGCGCGCGTGGACACATCGGCATCATCCGGGCCAGCCGTTGAAGCTGCCGTTGTTCCTGTTGGCGGTGGTGTTCGCCCAGGCAGCGTTTGGCATGTGGACGGTGACGCTGAAGCTCTGGCCGCAAGTGGTCACCGGGCATTTATTGGGCGGGTTTGCGACGTTGAGCCTGCTGTTCTTGCTGACGCTGCGATTGTCCGGCGTATTGCCGGCGCTGATCGTGCCCAGGCGTTTGCAGTATTGGGCCACGGCCGGGCTGGTGCTGGTGATCGGCCAGATCGCGCTGGGTGGATGGGTCAGCTCCAACTACGCAGCCGTGGCGTGTATCGACCTGCCGACCTGTCACGGGCAATGGTGGCCGGCGGCGGATTTCGCCAATGGCTTTCACCTGACCCAGCATATCGGCCCCAATTACCTCGGCGGGCAACTGGACAGTGATGCGCGCACGGCGATTCACCTCACCCACCGGATTGGCGCGCTGCTGGTCACTGTCGTGTTGCTGGGCCTGGCCTGGCAGCTCAAGGTGGTCGGCATGACCCGCCTGGCCGGCCTGTTGCTGATCGCCCTGGCGGCGCAACTCTGCCTGGGCCTGAGCAACGTGTACTTCCACCTGCCGCTGCCGGTTGCGGTCGCGCATAACGCCGGCGGCGCGGCGTTGCTGCTGACGCTGGTGCTGGTCAATTACCACGCCCGCACCAGCCTGGTTCGGGTGCGACATCAGTTGCCGTTCGGCTGGCGCTTCAGCCCGCGTAAACACGTGTCGGGCCTCATAACCATTAAAGGAGAGATGCCATGGCGACCTTGATCAGCGAGCGTCACAGCCAGGCGATCTGGCGTGACTATCTGGAGCTGACCAAGCCAAAAGTGGTGGTGCTGATGCTCATCACCTCGCTGGTGGGCATGTTCCTCGCCACCCGCGCCGGGGTACCGTGGCCGGTGCTGATTTTCGGCAACCTGGGGATCGCGCTGTGTGCCGGCGGCGCGGCGGCGGTCAACCATGTGGTGGACCGGCGCATCGATGCGCTGATGGCGCGTACCCATAAGCGCCCGCTGGCGGAAGGGCGCGTATCGCCTGTGGCGGCGCTTGTTTTTGCGATGGTGCTGGCGGTGGCCGGGCTGGCGCTGTTGCTGGCGTTTACCAATCCGCTGGCCGCCTGGCTGACCCTGGCTTCCCTGTTGGGCTACGCCGTGATCTACACCGGTTTTCTCAAGCGTGCGACGCCGCAGAACATCGTCATCGGTGGGCTGGCCGGCGCCGCGCCGCCGTTGCTGGGTTGGGTTGCCGTCACTGGCCACGTCAGCGCCGAGCCGTTGCTGCTGGTGCTGATCATCTTCGCCTGGACCCCGCCGCACTTCTGGGCCCTGGCGATTCACCGCAAGGAGGAATACGCCAAGGCCGACATCCCGATGCTGCCCGTGACCCACGGCGAGCACTACACCAAGGTGCATATCCTGCTCTACACCTTCGCCTTGCTGGCGGTCAGCCTGATGCCCTATGTCATCCACATGAGCGGCATGCTGTACCTGGTGTGCGCACTGGTTCTGGGCGGGCGCTTTCTGCAATGGGCCTGGGTGCTGTACCGTGGCAGTCGGCCGCACGCGGCGATCAACACCTTCAAGTACTCTATCTGGTACTTGTTCGCGCTGTTTATCGCCCTGCTCGTAGACCATTACCTATTGTTGAACCTATGACTCGAACTCAAAAAACTGTCTTCATTCTGGTGGCCATTGTCGCGTTGATCATGGGCCTGACCGTCAACAAAGTCCTGAGTGGCAAAGGCCAGGGCGACCCGACGGCCTTGATCGATGCCGGCATCATCCTGCTGCCGCAAAGCCGCCAGTTGCCACCGGTGACCATGACCAACCAGGACGGCCAGCCGGTGGTGGTCAACGAGCTGAAAGGCAAGTGGAGCGTGCTGTTCTTCGGCTACACCTTCTGCCCGGACATCTGTCCGACCACTCTCGCCCAACTGCGGCAGATCAAGAGCGAGCTGCCCAAAGACGTTGTGGATAAGTTGCAGGTGATTTTGGTCAGCGTTGACCCGAACCGCGATACACCGGCGCAGCTCAAGCAGTACCTGGGCTACTTCGATCCACAGTTCGAGGGCTTGACCGGTGCGAATGTGGACGATGTGCAGAAGGTTTCGAATGCGGTGAGCATTCCGTTTATTCCGGCAGACACCAGCAAGCCCAACTACACCGTCGACCACAGCGGCAACCTTGCGCTGATCGGGCCGGATGGAACGCAACGCGGGTTTATCCGGGCGCCGTTGAACAACCAGAAGCTGGCAGCGCAGTTCCCGGGGTTGTTGCAGCGTAAATAAGCCTGCCGACCATTTTCTGAGCGACACAAATCAAATGTGGGAGCGGGCTTGCTCGCGAAGGCGGTGTGTCAGTCAACAGATGTATCGACTGAACCACCGCCTTCGCGAGCAAGCCCGCTCCCACATTGGTTTGGATCGTTCCCACGCTCTGCGTGGGAATGCCGCACTGGACGCTCTGCGTCCGCTTTTTCGATCGGGGTTTCGGCCTTGGATCAGAACGCCGGCAGGATCGCGCCTTTGTACTTCTCAAGAATGAACGCTTTCACTTCCGGGGTGTGCAGGGCTGCTACCAGCTTCTTCACCGCGTCCGAATCCTTGTTGTCTTCGCGGGTCACCAGGATGTTCACGTAAGGCGAGTCGTTGCCTTCGATCACCAGTGCGTCCTTGGAGGGGTCCAGCTTGGCTTCCAGGGCGTAGTTGGTGTTGATCAGCGCCAGGTCGACCTGGGTCAGCACGCGCGGCAGGGTGGCGGCTTCCAGTTCGCGGAATTTCAGGCCTTTCGGGTTTTCAGTGATGTCCTTGATGGTCGACAGGATGTTGGTCGGGTCCTTCAGGGTGATCAGGTTGTGCTTGGCCAGCAGCAACAGCGCACGGCCGCCGTTGGTGGCGTCGTTCGGGATCACGACGTTGGCGCCGCTTGGCAGGTCTTCCAGCTTCTTGTACTTGCTGGAGTAGGCGCCCAGAGGCTCCAGGTGCACAGCGCCAACGCTCACCAGGTGAGTGCCCTTGGCTTTGTTGAACTCATCCAGGTACGGCTGGTGCTGGAAGAAGTTGGCGTCCAGGCGCTTTTCGGCTACCTGTACGTTTGGCTGAACGTAGTCGGTGAAGACTTTGACCTGCAGGTCCACGCCTTCCTTGGCCAGAGCCGGCTTCACGAATTCGAGGATTTCAGCGTGCGGCACCGGGGACGCGGCCACGGTGAGGGTTTCGGCGGCGTGGGCGGAGAACGCGGCAACGGCGGCGAAAGCAACCAGTAGTTTTTTCATTCAACAAGCTCCTTGTTCGGGAATTGGCCGGCTTAACGCCGGCAATAGCCGTTATTTTCGAGAAAAGTGCACCACCAGCTTGTCGCCGACGGTTTGCAGAATTTGTACCAGGATCAGCAGCAGCACCACGGTGACCACCATCACGTCGGTCTGGAAGCGCTGATAACCGAAGCGGATCGCCAAGTCACCCAGGCCACCGGCACCCACTACACCGGCCATGGCCGTGTAGGAAACCAGTGTAATCGCCGTCACCGTAATCGCCGCGAAGATGCCGGGGCGGGCTTCGGGCAGCAACGCGTTGGTAATGATCTGGCGAGTGGTCGCGCCCATGGCCTGGGTCGCTTCGATAATCCCGCGGTCCACTTCACGCAGCGCGGTTTCCACCAGGCGCGCAAAGAACGGCGTGGCACCCACCACCAGTGGCGGAATTGCACCGGCAACACCCAGCGAGGTGCCGGTGATCAGCACCGTGAACGGGATCATTACGATCAACAGGATAATGAACGGCAGCGAACGCAGGATGTTCACCACCAGCGACAACAGCGCATAAACATTCTTTTGTTCGAACAGCTGACGCGGGCTGCACAGGAACAGCAGCACGCCCAACGGCAAGCCCAGCAATACGGTGAACAGCAGCGAGCCGAACAGCATGGTCATGGTGTCGCCGGTGGCGAGCAGGATTTCCGACCAGTCGATGTTCGAGAAAAAGCTCAAGAGGATTTCCATTAGCGCAGCACCTCCATATGGACGTCTGCCGCGGTGAAGGCGGCGAAGGCGGCCTCCATGTCACCGCCGGTGACGGCGAGGGTCAGTTGCCCGTAGGGAATGTCTTTGATGCGGTCGATACGACCGGCGAGGATGCTGTAGTCCACACCCGTGTCGCGGGCGACGGTACCCAGCAGCGGCGCGTAGGTCGCTTCGCCCTGGAACGTCAGGCGCACGATGCGCCCCGGTACATGGGCGAAGTCATCACGCTGTTCGCCTTCGTCGACTTGCTCGGATTCCTGCACGAAGCGCTTGGTGGTCGGGTGCTTGGGGTGCAGGAATACGTCGGCGACGGTGCCTTGCTCGACGATCACGCCGGCGTCCATCACGGCCACGTGGTCGCACACGCGGCGGATCACGTCCATTTCATGGGTGATCAGCACGATGGTCAGCTTCAGCTCGCGGTTGATCTCGGCCAGCAGTTGCAGGACCGAGGCCGTGGTCTGCGGGTCGAGGGCGCTGGTGGCTTCGTCGCATAGCAGGATTTTCGGCTTGGTGGCCAGGGCGCGGGCGATGCCGACGCGCTGCTTCTGGCCGCCAGACAACTGCGCCGGGTACTTCTTGGCATGGTCGGACAGGCCGACCCGCGCCAGCAATTCGGCCACGCGCAGGTCGATTTCCTTGCGGGAAAGTTCGCCCGCGAGGGTCAGCGGCAGCGCCACGTTGTCGGCAACGGTCTTGGATGCCAGCAGGTTGAAGTGCTGGAAGATCATCCCGACCTGCTGCCGGAAACGGCGCAGGCCGTTGGCGTCGAGGGCGGTGACTTCTTCGTCATCGACCTTGATCTGGCCGCCGCTGGGTTGCTCCAGGCGGTTGATCAGACGCAGCAAAGTACTTTTTCCCGCACCGGAATGGCCGATCAGACCAAACACCTGGCCATTTTCGACGCGCAGGTTGGTGGGATGCAGTGCGGGGATATCCTTACCGGCGACCCGGTAGGTTTTATGGACGTTATGAAACTCGATCACGTAGCGAACCTTGTGGGGCGCATTAAAAAGGGATCAGCGGTTAGCCGGGCGCGCATTTTAGCCTGTCCGTATAGCGTTTCTTAGCATTTATTTCTCATCCGACCAGCGATTTGGCAATAACGCGATCAAAGGTCATAAAAAAGGAACGGTACAAAACCGTGTCAGTCACTACATAAGCAACTCGAAACTCCCAGGTGCCGTGCCTGGGGTTTTGCTCAAGAAGAGCCGGGGATCGCTCTGGCCTACGCAAACGAGGAGTTTTTGTCTGATGAGTACTAAAAAGCCAGTTACCCCGCCCAAGAGCGAACTTGCGGGCACCGACACTCTGGACCGTGGCAACACCAACGCCAAGCTGCAAAGCCTGGAGACATTCCGCTCCGACGCGACGGGCCAGGCACTGCGCACCAACCAGGGCGTGAAGGTTTCCGATAACCAGAACAGCTTGAAGGTCGGCTCCCGTGGCCCATCGCTGCTGGAAGACTTCATCATGCGTGAAAAAATCACGCACTTTGACCATGAGCGGATCCCGGAACGTATCGTTCATGCTCGGGGTACCGGTGCCCATGGTTATTTCCAGACCTACGAAAACCACTCGGCGCTGACCAAGGCCGGATTCCTGCGTAACCCCGAACACAAAACCCCGGTATTTGCGCGTTTCTCTACGGTGCAGGGCCCTCGCGGCTCGGGTGATACCGTGCGTGACGTGCGTGGCTTTGCCGTGAAGTTCTTCACCGATGAGGGCAACTTCGACCTGGTGGGTAACAACATGCCGGTGTTTTTCATTCAGGACGCGATCAAGTTTCCTGACTTCGTGCATGCGGTAAAACCTGAGCCCCACAACGAGATTCCTACCGGCGGCTCGGCCCACGATACGTTCTGGGATTTTGTCTCGCTGCAGCCGGAGTCGGCGCACATGGTGATCTGGGCCATGTCTGACCGGGCGATCCCGAAAAGCCTGCGAACCATGCAGGGGTTTGGCGTGCACACCTTCCGCCTGGTGAATGCCGAGGGCAAATCCAACTTCGTCAAATTCCACTGGCGGCCTACCGTCGGCACCTGCTCCCTGGTGTGGGACGAGGCGCAGAAGCTGGCGGGCAAAGACACGGACTTCCACCGTCGTGACCTGTGGGAATCCATTGAAAGTGGCGATTACCCGGAATGGGAATTGGGCGTGCAGATCATCGCCGAAGAAGACGAGCATAAGTTCGACTTCGATATTCTCGACCCGACCAAGTTGATCCCCGAAGAGCTGGTGCCCATCACGCCGCTGGGCAAGATGGTGCTCAACCGCAACCCGGACAACTACTTCGCCGAGACCGAGCAAGTGGCGTTCTGCCCGGGGCATATCGTGCCGGGTATCGACTTCTCCAATGACCCGCTGCTGCAAGGCCGTCTGTTTTCCTACACCGATACGCAGATCAGCCGACTCGGCGGGCCGAACTTTCACGAGTTGCCGATCAACCGTCCGGTAGCGCCGTTCCATAACGGCCAGCGCGATGCCATGCACCGCACCACCATCGACAAGGGTCGCGCGTCCTACGAGCCGAACTCGATTGATGGCGGCTGGCCGAAAGAAACTCCGCCCGCGGCGCAGGACGGTGGTTTTGAGACGTATCCGGAGCGCATTGATGCCCACAAGATCCGTGAGCGCAGCGAGTCGTTCGGCGATCACTTCTCCCAGGCGCGCTTGTTTTTCCGCAGCATGAGCAAGCACGAGCAGGAGCACATCATCGCCGCCTACAGCTTTGAGCTGGGCAAGGTGGAGCGTGAATTTATTCGCGCTCGCCAGGTGAATGAGATCCTCGCCAACATCGACCTCGAACTGGCCAAGCGTGTGGCGCAGAACCTGGGCTTGCCAGCACCGACTAAAGGCACGGTGCCAGAGCGCAAGACATCTCCGGAACGCTCGCCAGCGTTGAGCCAGGCCAATTTGCTGTCGGGTGATATCAAGACCCGCAAGGTGGCGATTCTGGCGGCGA
This sequence comes from Pseudomonas sp. D8002, assembly GCF_013385695.1. NCBI lineage: Bacteria > Pseudomonadati > Pseudomonadota > Gammaproteobacteria > Pseudomonadales > Pseudomonadaceae > Pseudomonas > Pseudomonas sp. D8002. The sequence goes on along the minus strand of NZ_JACAPM010000032.1, from coordinate 47,134 downwards.
ACGGTGTTGATGGTGCGGAGATTGATGCCTTGAAGAAGGCGCTTGAGGCCGCAGGTGCGCATGCGAAGTTGCTGGGGCCTACCTCGGCGCCGGTAACGACGGCGGATGGCAAGAGCCTGCCGGTGGATGCTTCCATGGAAGGCTTGCCTTCGGTGGCGTTCGATGCGGTGTTTGTGCCGGGTGGCGCCAAGTCGGTTCAGGCGTTGAGCGCTGATGGTGTGGCGTTGCATTACCTGCTGGAGGCCTACAAGCACTTGAAAGCAATTGCCCTGGCCGGTGAGGCGAAGCAGTTGCTGGATGTGCTGAAGCTTGAGGCGGATGCGGGCTTGATTGTGGGCGGCGACGCGAAGGCGTTTAAGGCGTTCTTTGCGGCGATTGCCCAGCATCGGGTCTGGGATCGGGAGCCGAAGGCTAAAGCTGTTCCGGCTTAAGGTATCGGTTGTTTGTTAGATCGCTTTCGCGAGCAAGCCCGCTCCCACATTTGACCGCATTCCAAAGTTGGAACTCGGTTAAATGTGGGAGCGGGCTTGCTCGCGAATGGCGTTATTCAGTCTTACGCGGAATCAGCACGACCTGCGCCGGAACCTTCTTCAGGATCTGCCGGTGAATCTTCAGGTCATACCCCGAATCGATGCGCTTCACCCGTTTGGTCAGCAACGTGGCCAGCCATGGGTAATCTTCGGTGCGCGGTGCCTGGATGCTCACATCGCACTGGTAATTCACCACATCGGTGGCGATCTCATCCAGTTGATGGCGCAGCGCCTCGATATCGGTGAGGTTCAGCGCAACCGTAGTGCTTGGCGCTGCCGGGTCGATGACCTTGGCCGGCGGCTTGGCTTCGGCGGCTTTCAGGGCGGCCTCGGCTTTGTCCAGCTCGACTTTACGGGCATGGGCGATCGCACTGTTGACGCCACCGGTCAGCGCCGGAGCCTTGGGCATCAATGCCCGTGCGCGGCTCAGGGCCGTCGCGGCAGCGTTGACATCACCCTTTTGCAGGACGATCTGGCTGCGCTGCAAATAGGCTTCGGCCAGTTGGCGCTGATAAGGCTCCAGCGCCGGGTCGTTGGGCGACTGGGCCTGCAAGGCGGCCAGCTCGTCTTCGGCGGTGGCCAGTTCACTGCTGGCGAGGTTTTGCTCCAGCTGTGCGATGGCCGCAGCACGTGCGTCCGGCGCCTGGGGGGCGGCGGGCGGGGTGCTTTGGCAGGCGCCCAGCAGCAAGGAAAATGCGGCAAGGAGCAGATAACGGGCGTTGAACAGCTTCATTCCTGCGACTCTCTAATTGCGCAAAAAGCGAGCAAGTCTACACCCCACGACGGGGCAGGACAAAACTCAGCAGAAACAGGGCGGCCGCCGTGACCACAATCGACGGCCCGGCCGGGGTGTCCTTGAACCAGGACAGCGCCAGGCCACCACACACCGCGAGCATCCCCAGAAGGCTGGCGCCGAGCGCCATTTGCTCCGGCGAGCGGGCGTGACGCTGGGCCGCAGCAGCCGGGATGATCAGCAGCGATGTGATCAACAATACGCCGACAATCTTCATCGCGACAGCGATCACCACGGCGATCAGCAGCATCAGGGTCATGCGCAGCGCCGCCACGGGCAAGCCTTCGACGGTGGCCAGTTCTTCGTGAACGGTGATCGCCAGCAGCGGGCGCCACAGCGTCACCAGCAGCACCAGCACTGCCGCGCTGCCGCCTAGAATCCACGCCAGGTCGGTGGGGCTGATCGCCAGCAGGTCGCCGAACAGGTAGGCCATCAGGTCGATGCGCACTTCATGCATGAAGCTCAGCACCACCAGGCCCAGGGACAAGGTGCTTGGGGCCAGGATGCCCAGCAGGGTATCGGAGGCCAGAGGCTGACGCTGTTGCAGGGTCACCAGCAGCACAGCCAGCAGCAGGCAGCCGACGGTGACGGCAATGGTCGGGCTCACATCCAGCAGAAATCCCATGGCCACGCCCAGCAGCGCAGCGTGGGACAGGGTGTCGCCAAAATAGGCCATGCGCCGCCAGACCACGAACGAGCCCAGTGGGCCCGCCACCAGCGCCAGAGCCAAGCCTGCCAGCAGGGCGTAGAGCAGAAAATCAGCCATGCTTGCAGCTATCTCCATGAACGTGGGTGTGGGATGCGGTGGAGTCATCGACTACAGCGCCATGCAGGTCATGGGCGTGGTCGTGATGGTGGTGGTAGATCGCCAGGCTCTGGGCGTTCTTGCCGAACAGCTCGACAAAAGCCGGATCGCCGCTGACTTGTTCCGGGTGGCCGGAACAGCACACGTGACGATTGAGGCACACCACCTGGTCGGTGGTGCTCATCACCAGGTGCAGGTCGTGGGAGACCATCAGCACGCCGCAACCATGGCGGTCCCGCAGGCGGGTGATCAGGCTGTACAGCTCGGCCTGGCCGGCGACGTCGACGCCCTGCACGGGTTCATCCAGTACCAGCAATTCCGGCTCGCGCAGCAGGGCGCGGGCCAGCAGCACTCGCTGCATTTCGCCGCCGGAGATGCTTTGCACCGGGCTGTCGATCACCTGTTCGGCGCCCACTTCCTTGAGGGCGGACTGTGCGCGGGCACGGTCGACACCGGGCACCAGGCGCAGGAAGCGCAGCACCGAGAGGGGCAAGGTCGGGTCCACATGCAGCTTCTGCGGCATGTAGCCGACCCGCAGCCTCGGCTTGCGCCACACGCTGCCGCTGTCGGGCTTGAGCAGGCCGAGTACGGCGCGCACCAGGGTGGTCTTGCCGGCACCGTTGGGGCCGATCAGCGTGACGATCTGACCTGGCTCGACGCTCAGGGCGATGTTGTCCAGCACGTTTTGCCCGGCGAACGTGACCCCGACCTGCTCCAGGCGGATTAACGCAGTGCTCATCAAGCCCCCTGGCAGCCCGAGCACACACCGACGACTTCGACGGTTTGCCCTTCGACCTTGAAGCCGACGTCGCCGGCGCTCTTGATGATGCTGTCGCTGATGCTTTTTTGCTCAAGTTCGATGGCGGCGTGGCATTCGCGGCAAATCAGGAACTGGCCCTGGTGCGCGTGTTCCGGGTGGTTGCAGCCGACAAAGGCGTTGAGCGACGAGATGCGGTGCACCAGGCCGTTGTCCAGCAGGAAATCCAGCGCGCGGTACACCGTGGGCGGCGCGGCGCGGCGGCCGTCCTGCTCGCTGAGCACGCCGAGGATGTCGTAGGCACCCAGCGGCTTGTGGCTTTGCCACACCAGCTCCAGCACCCGGCGACGCAGGGCGGTCAGGCGCAGGCCTTGGCGCGCGCACAAGGCGTCGGCCTCTGACAGTGCGCTGTGCACGCAGTGAGAGTGGTCATGGGGACGGCTGGCAAGCGGTGTTTTAGGCATGAGCGGCGACAGATATTTGTGAGAGACGTTATTATGTTACCTGTTCCTGCCTCCTTGAGTGGTCATCGTGTCCAGACTTTTTCCCGTTTTTGTCGTATTTGTCACCAGTTTGCTGCTTGCCGGTGCCGCTCAGGCGGAGGTTCGGGTGCTGACCAGTATCAAACCGTTACAACTGATTGCTGCTGCTGTGCAGGATGGCGTGGCGATTCCCGAGGTATTGCTGCCGCCGGGCGCTTCGCCGCATAACTATGCGTTGCGCCCTTCCGACGTACGGCGCGTGCAGTCGGTGGACCTGCTGTATTGGATCGGCCCGGACATGGAAAGCTTTCTGCCGCGTGTCTTGAAAGGCCGCAGCTTGCCGACGGTGGCGGTGCAGGACCTTCCGGGAATGAAACTGCGTCGGTTCGCCGAAGATAGCCACTCCCATGCTGAAGATGCCGACGAACATGATCATGACCATCGCCCGGGCAGCCTGGATGCGCATTTGTGGCTGTCGACGGTCAACGCCCGGGTGATTGCGAACCGCATGGCGGCGGACCTCAGCGCTGCCGACCCGGCGAACGCCGAGCGTTACCAGAGCAACGTGAAGGCCTTTGATGGCCGTATGGATGCACTGGACGCGCGCTTGAAGGCACGTATGGCGGACGTCGCCGGCAAGCCGTACTTCGTGTTCCATGAAGCCTTCGATTACTTCGAAGATGCCTACGGCCTCAAGCACACCGGGGTGTTCAGTGTGGCCGCAGAAGTGCAGCCGGGTGCCCAGCATGTGGCAGCGATGCGTACGCGTTTGCAGGAAGTGGGCAAGACTTGTGTGTTCAGCGAGCCGCCGTTGCGCCCGCGCCTTGCGGAAACGCTGGTGGCGGGTTTGCCGGTGAAGCTGGCGGAGCTGGATGCGTTGGGCGGCTACACGCCGGCCTCCGCCCAGGGGTATGAGCAGGTGCTGGAGAAGCTGGGGAATGACCTGGCTGGGTGCCTGGAGTCGCTCTGACAGACGCCGCATAACCACTGTGGGAGCGGGCTTGCTCGCGAATGCGGTGGATCAGTCAGCGCATCTGGTGACTGAAACTCCACATTCGCGAGCAAGCCCGCTCCCACATTTTGATCGCGTACGATCTTTACAGCGCGAACGGCAGCGGGGTCTTGACCTGCTGGCGTTGCGCCAGGCGCACCTGAAACTCGCGCGGGTCGTGGATCAGCACGTCCTGCCCGGCGAACGATTCCGCCGCAATCAGGCGTGACAGCCAGAACCGCACACAGGCCACACGCAGCATGGTCGGCCACAGCTCCGCTTCCTTGGCGGTAAACGGTCGCAAGCCCGCATAAGCCCCCAGCAACGCCCGCGCCCGTTGGCCGTCGATCACGCCGTCGGCGTCCGAGCACCAGTCGTTCAGGGCGATCGCCACGTCGTACAGCATCGGCCCCGAGCAGGCGTTGTAGAAGTCGATCAGCCCGGTCAGGTGCGTGCCTTCGAACATCGCGTTGTCGCGAAACAGGTCGGCGTGGATGTTTGCCCGGGGCAGCGCGAGGATCTGCGCCTTGTGCGCCTCGATCTCATCCAGCGCCGCTTGCAACAGGCCGCGTTGTTCCGCGTCGAGGTGCGAGATCAGTTGCGCGCCTTCGCTGAGCATCCAGTCCAGCCCGCGATCGGTCTTGCGTTCCAGCACCTTCTCGCCTTGGGTGGCGAGGTGCAGGTGGCCGAGCAATTCGCCCACTTGCACGCAATGCTGGGCGTTGGCGTCCTTGATGTGCTTGCCCGCCAGGCGCGGTTGCAGCAGCGCCGGTTTGCCCGCCAACTCGCGCAAGGCCACGCCGTCGGTGGTACGCAGGGCGTAAGGCACTGGCAAATCAGCGTCGTGGAGCACGTCCAGCAGTTCGATGAAGAACGGCATTTCCTGCACGGGGCCGCGTTCGACCAGGGTCAGGACAAATTCGCCCTGTTCCAGGCTGATGAAGAAATTGGTGTTTTCACTACCAGCGGCAATCCCCTGGAAATCAAGCAGGCGGCCGAGCCCGTAAGGGGCAAGAAAGGTTTCCAGCTCGGGCCGAGCCAGGGGGGTGAACACAGACATGGTTAAAACTGCCGTTACGGGCGCTGCGGGGAGCAGCGCCGATTAAAGTTAAGAAATCATTTCCATTCGAAGATCTTCCATGACGGGATCAGCATATCCGGCTGGTCAGAGCGGATGAAGTTCGCATCGGTTCCGTCCGCGCGCACCAGGAAGTAAGGCGGAAAGCCTTTCTGGGTCACCTTGATCGCGTACAGGAAACCATTCTGGCGGTATTCCTGAATGGTCTTGTCGCCTTCCGTGCGAATGGTGACTTCCGGGTCGCCCGAAGGGGCAGTATCTGCCGCCATGGCCACCATCGGAGTGAGTGCAATCAAGCCGGTCAACAACAGGCGATTTACTGTACGCATGATAACCTTGTCCCTTTGTCGTCATTGGTCCGGCTATTCTAGCGCCTGACCCGCCGAAAAGGTTGATCCTGCTCATGAGCCAAGCCCCCCTCGTCCTGGTGGACGGTTCTTCTTACCTGTACCGCGCCTTTCACGCGCTGCCGCCGCTCACCACTTCCAAAGGCCTGCCTACCGGCGCGGTCAAGGGCGTGTTGAACATGCTCAAAAGCCTGCGCAGGCAATACCCGAACAGCCCGTTCGCGGTAGTGTTCGACGCCAAGGGCGGGACATTTCGCGATGAGCTGTACGCCGAATACAAGGCCAACCGCGCGAGCATGCCCGATGACATGCGCGTGCAGATCGAGCCGCTGCACCAGAGCGTGATCGCCCTGGGCTTCCCGCTGCTGTGCGTCGAAGGCGTCGAAGCGGACGACGTGATCGGCACCCTGGCCCGCAGCAGCGCGGCCGCCGACCGTCCGGTGGTGATTTCCACCGGCGACAAGGACATGGCGCAGCTGGTCGACGGGCACATTACCTTGGTCAACACCATGACCGGTAGCGCCATGGACGTTGAGGGCGTGAAGGAGAAATTCGGTGTCGCTCCCGAGCAGATCATCGATTACCTGGCGTTGATGGGCGATTCGTCCGACAACATCCCGGGCGTTCCGGGCATTGGTCCGAAGACGGCTTCCGGCCTGTTGGTTGGTGTAAATGGCGGTTTGAAAGAGCTCTACGAGCAGCTCGATATCGTGCCGACCTTGCCGATTCGTGGTGCCAAGACCCTGGTCGCCAAACTGGAAGAGCATAAGGCGAGTGCGTTCCTGTCCTACGAGCTGGCAACGATCAAGATCGACGTGCCGCTGGACGTGGGCCTGGATGATTTGCACCTGATCGAGCCGGATCGCGAGAAGCTGCTGGAGCTGTACACGCTGCTGGAGTTCAAGAGCTGGATTGACGAGATTCAACGCGATGCCAAGCGCGTCGAGTTGAGCGCTGCTCCTTCGGCCGCGGTCGCCGAGGCAGCGGTTGAGGTGGTCGCGCCGGTTTCTGTGGAGCCGGTGTACGAAACCATCCTCACCCAGGCCCAGTTCGATGTCTGGCTGAAGAAGCTCAACGACGCCAAGCTGTTCGCCTTTGATACCGAGACCACCGGGATCGACGCCCAGAAAGCGCAACTGGTGGGTGTGTCGTTTGCCGTGCAGGCCCATGAAGCAGCCTACATTCCGCTGACCCACTCCTACATCGGCGCGCCGGAACAGCTGGATCGGGACACCGTGCTGCTGGCCCTGAAGCCGTTGCTCGAAGACCCGGAAAAACTCAAGGTCGGCCAGCACGCCAAGTTCGACATGAATATCCTGGCCAACTGCGCCATCGGTGGTGACCCGGCACACGGCATCACCGTACGCGGCATTGCCTTCGACACCATGCTTGAATCCTATGTGCTGAACTCCGTGGCGACGCGCCATGACATGGACAGCCTGGCGAAGAAGTACCTGGACCACGACACCGTCAGCTTCCAGGATATCGCCGGCAAAGGCGCCAAGCAGCTGACCTTTGACCAGATTGCCCTGGAGCAAGCCGGCCCTTACGCGGCGGAAGACGCGGATGTGACCCTGCGTTTGCACCAGGAACTGCACAAGCAGCTTGCCGCTATTCCTACCCTGGCCAGCGTATTGTCCGACATCGAGATGCCGCTGGTGCCCGTGCTGGCGCGCATTGAGCGCCAGGGCGCCCTGGTGGATGCCGCCTTGCTGGGCATCCAGAGCATCGAGCTGGGCAACAAGATGGTCGACCTCGAGCGCCAGGCGTATGAAATCGCCGGCGAGGAATTCAACCTGGGCTCGCCCAAGCAGTTGGGTGCGATTCTCTACGAGAAACTCGGGTTGCCGGTGTTGAAGAAGACCGGCAAGGGCCAGGCCTCGACGGCCGAGGAAGTCTTGGCCAAATTGGCTGAAGATGACTACCCACTGCCGAAAGTGCTGATGCAGTACCGCAGCATGAGCAAGTTGAAAAGCACCTACACCGACCGTTTGCCGGAGCAGATCAACCCGCGCACCGGTCGCGTACACACGTCCTATCACCAGGCCGTAGCAGCAACCGGGCGCCTGTCATCCAGCGATCCAAACCTGCAGAACATTCCGGTGCGTACCGCTGAAGGCCGGCGTATCCGCCAGGCATTTGTCGCGCCCAAGGGCTACAAGCTGCTGGCGGCGGACTACTCGCAGATCGAGCTGCGCATCATGGCGCATTTGTCCAAGGACGAAGGCTTGCTGAATGCGTTCCGCGACGACCTGGACGTGCACACCGCCACGGCGGCCGAAGTGTTCAAGGTTGAGTTGACCGAGGTCACGTCCAATCAGCGTCGCAGTGCCAAGGCGATCAACTTTGGCCTGATCTACGGCATGGGCGCCCAAAAGCTGGGCAAGGACATCGGCGTCGACACCAAGACTGCCAAGGCTTACATCGATGTGTACTTCGCCCGTTACCCGGGGGTGCGCGAGTACATGGAGCGCACCCGTGCCCAGGCGGCTGATCAGGGTTATGTGGAAACCCTGTTCGGGCGCCGCCTGTACCTGCCGGAGATCAATTCCAACAAGCCTCAGGAGCGTGCTGGCGCCGAGCGTACGGCAATCAACGCGCCGATGCAGGGCACTGCGGCCGATATCATCAAGAAGGCCATGGTCAAGGTCGACAACTGGCTGACGGACTCGGGCCTGGACGCCAAGGTCATCCTTCAAGTGCACGATGAATTGGTGCTGGAGGTACGTGAGGACCTGGTGGCTGAAGTCAGCGCGAGGATTCGTGAACACATGAGCGAGGCGGCAAAGCTGGATGTGCCGCTGGTGGTAGACGTCGGCGTGGGCGACAACTGGGACGAAGCGCACTAAGCCTGGTGCCTGGGCCGCGGCATCATGCCGCGGCAGCGCTTTAGATCGGAAAACGCGGCGGGTTATTTCCAATAGTTTTTTGAACGTGCCGGAACTTAACCCGTGAATTGCTACTCAGAGTTACTGAATGGGTGGTGAAGCCCTTCAATGCTCCTATGTTGTGTTAAGTGTTGGCAGATATCTGGACCCCGCCCTAGCGGTCCGGAACTTGGACCCCGAACTTCCCCTCCCCATACGAAGTCCGGGGTTTTTTTTGCCCCGAGTTTTTACTCGGCGGCTTCCGAACCCTTGTCAGCCAGTTCCATCCAACCTGCCAATACAGTGTAGGCATCTTCCAGGCCCATGCGTTTTGGCGCCGAGAACAACTGGATAGTCACCGCATCACCCCAACCCTTACGGATTTCCGCCTGCACTTTGAGCAGGGTGTTTTTCGCTGCGCCGTAGGTCAATTTGTCGGCCTTGGTCAGCAGGACGTGCATCGGCATGCCGCTGGCGACGGCCCAATCGAGCATCAACAGGTCGAAGTCGGTCATTGGATGACGGATGTCCATCATCAGAATCAAACCCTTCAAACTCTCCCGGCCACCCAGATACGCTTCGAGGTGACGCTGCCAGTGCAGCTTCAGCGGGATAGGTACTTTTGCATAACCGTAGCCCGGCAGGTCGACCAGACGCCGATCATCGTCTAGCTTGAAGAAGTTGAGGAGCTGTGTGCGCCCCGGGGTTTTCGAGGTACGGGCCAGGCTGGCGTGGGTCAGGGTGTTCAGCGCGCTGGACTTGCCGGCGTTGGAGCGGCCGGCGAATGCGACTTCGAAGCCTTCGTCATCGGGGCATTGGTCGACTTTGGCGGCGCTGAGCATGAAGGTGGACTGTTGGCACAGGCCGAGGATGGGATTCTTGAGTTGCATGAGTTTTCCGATGTGGGCGGTGCCGGGAATAGGTGCGGCAAGCGGTGTCGTTTCCGTTTCAGTAGCGCCAGTATATAATGCCGCAGATTTTGTGTGTGCTTTGTCCCAGCGAAGGATGAAGTTCACGGGAGCGATAGACCTTTATTGCGCATTAGAACGCAAAACGCTCTCAAACCCTGAAAAGGTCGATGTATGACCAAGTGGCTGCTGGCCTTCGGTTTCTTGATGCCACTTTACAGTGCGCAGGCTACACAGGAACCGGAGGCTGTGTACAACCGCTTTTGCGGGGCCTGCCATGCCGGACAGCTGCCCAACGCCCCTGGACGGGGTGACCAGGCAGCCTGGAAGCCAAGATTGGCTCAAGGTATGGACACGCTGGTGCAACACGTGACCCAGGGTTTCAAGGCGATGCCGCCGCGTGGTTTGTGCATGGACTGCAGTACCGAGGATTACCATGCCGTCATTCAGTTGATGGTGAGTGAACCCGGTCCATAACTCTTTAACCCTTAGCCGTAGTTGGATTAGCTGATGAACAAACTGATCGTGAGTCTGCTGTTGACCCTGGGCATCACCGGTGTTGCCCATGCCGCAGGCGACGCCACTGCTGGCCAGGCGAAAGCCGCCGTATGTGGTGCTTGCCATGGACCGGACGGTAACAGCCCGGCGCCTAACTTTCCAAAACTGGCCGGCCAGGGTGAGCGTTACCTGACCAAGCAGATGCACGACATCAAGGATGGCAAGCGTACGGTCCTGGAAATGACCGGCTTGTTGACCAACCTCAGCGATCAGGACCTGGCGGATATCGCGGCGTATTTTGCCAGCCAGAAAGGCAGTGTGGGAGCTGCTGATCCGAAACTGGTGGCCCGCGGTGAAGAATTGTTCCGCGGCGGCAACCTGGAAAAAGGCATGCCTTCCTGCCTCGGCTGCCACTCGCCTAACGGCGCAGGCCTTGCTGCCGCTGGCTTCCCGCACTTGAGCGGCCAGCATGCCCAGTACATCGGCAAACAGCTGACAGACTTCCGCGAAGGCAATCGCACCAATGACGGCGATACCAAGATCATGCAGAGCATCGCCGCGAAACTCAGCAACAAGGACATCGAAGCCGTGTCCCAATACATCCAGGGCCTGCACTAAGTGCCCCGGCTACGTTAACGCTCGATTAATCCGTCGATGCAAGCATAAAAAGGGTGGCCCAGGCTGCCCTTTTTTGTGGCCGGTGCCGTTACACTAACGAACTCATGCCCGCGTAGACCTGTCACAACAAAGGTCGCGTGAGGCGACTTTATTTGTCCAGGAGTAAAGCATGCGTAATCTGATCCTCAGCGCCGCTCTCGTCACTGCCAGCCTTTTCGGCATGACCGCACAAGCTGCCGATAATGTGCCGCTTGAAGCCGGTAAAACCTACGTTGAGCTGGCCAATCCTGTGCCGGTTTCCGTACCGGGCAAGATCGAAGTGGTGGAGCTGTTCTGGTATGGCTGCCCGCATTGCTACGCTTTTGAGCCAGTCATCAATCCGTGGGTCGAGAAGCTGCCTGAGGACGTGAACTTCAAACGTATTCCTGCCCTGTTCGGCGGCCCATGGGACGCCCACGGCCAGCTGTTCATTACCCTGGACACCATGGGTGTAGAACACAAGGTTCACGCGGCTGTCTTCAATGCCATCCAGAAAGAAGGCAAGCGCCTTGTGAAGCCTGAAGACATGGCCGATTTCGTCGCCACCCAAGGCGTCGACAAAACCAAGTTCCTGGAGACATTCAACTCGTTCGCTGTGAAGGGCAAGATGGCCCAATACAAGGAACTGGCCCAGAAATACGGCGTGCAAGGCGTACCGACGCTGATCGTCAACGGCAAATACCGCTTTGACATCGGCAGTGCCGGCGGCGAAGAGCAGGCGCTGAACGTGGCCGACCAATTGATCGCCAAAGAGCGCGCAGCCAAGTAAGGGGCCCGTCATGCGTCGCTGGGGTACTGAACGTGTCGTTGGCCTGCATGACCCGAAGGTCAACGAACATCACCTGGAATCCACGGGCCTGCCGGCTGACAGTCGGTTGCGCCTGCTCAGTTTCAATATCCAGGTGGGCATCAGCACCGAGAAATACCGGCACTACCTGACCCGTGGCTGGCAGCACCTGCTGCCCCACAATGGGCGTGCCGGTAATCTGCAGAAGATCGGCGACCTGCTGGGCGATTTTGACCTGGTAGCCCTGCAGGAGGCCGATGGTGGCAGCCTGCGCTCCGGCTACATCAACCAGGTCGAACACCTTGCGCAACTCGGTGCCTTTCCCTACTGGTATCAGCAACTCAATCGCAACCTCGGCAAACTCGGCCAGCACAGCAATGGTGTGCTCAGCCGCCTGAAGCCGTGGGCGATCGAGGATCACCCGTTACCCGGTCCAAAAGGCCGCGGGGCGATTCTCGTGAGGTTCGGCGAAGGGCCGGAAGCGTTGGTCGTGGTGATGATGCACCTCGCGTTGGGGGCACGAACCCGCACCCTGCAGTTGGCCTACATCCGCGAGTTGATTGGCAACTACAAACACCAGGTGCTGATGGGGGACATGAACACCCACGCCAGCGACCTGCTACAGAATTCCCCGTTGCGCGACCTTGGGTTGCTGGCGCCGCAAGTCGAAGCCACCTTTCCCAGCTGGCGACCGCAACGTTGTCTTGATCACATCCTGCTCAGCCCGACCCTGACACTCGAAAGTGTGCAGGTACTGGCGCAGCCCATCTCCGATCACCTGCCCGTCGCGGTAGAGATTCGTCTGCCGGGTTCGCTCACGGCTGATGCATTGCCCGCGTTGAGCCCCGGCCCTCGCGGACCCCTTGCATGAGCGACGACGCCCAGCGTTGGAAAGAGAAATACCTTAAAAGCGTCGAGCAACAAGAAAAGCTCGAGCGTCGCTGGGCCGCCCGCCTCGACCTGCTGCGCCGAGGGCTGGTGCGCAGCACCCTGGCGGCAGAAGGGACCGACCGAGCGGTTGACCAATGCATGAAGGAAATGCGCGATGTGGTGCGCACCGACGACATGGACGCCGCCCTCGCTGCATTGCTGCCGCGCCTGGAAAAGGCCGTGCTGGATTCGGAGCAGCGCCGCGAAACCCGGGTTGACCAGATCGGCAGCGCGTTGACGGCTCTGGTCACTCAGTTGCAGAAACTGCCCTTGCCACGGGACGTGAGTCGCCCGCTGAAGGCTTTCGCCAAGCAGCTGGACGGTCGGGTTGGCCAGGCGCGGGAGATCCCGCTGTTGCTGAGCGAGCTGAGCGGCCTCCAGGGGCAGGCGCTGAGTAACCTGGAGCCGGAGGGCGAAACCAGCCGTTCGAGCCCGGGGCTGTTGCAGCGTCTGTTTGGCACCAAGGACGCAATCGACACGCCGGAGGTTGAAGCGCTCACGCCATCCCGCTCGGCTTCTCCGGCGCCTGCTGCGCCAAAGCCCAGCCCGGTGGATGAAGTTGAAGCGCCGGCGCAATCGGCGGAACTGGCCCAGGCGCTGCGGGCTTTTGCACCGCAGCCGAAGGTCCCGGCCCCCATCGAGTCGCCCCCTGAGCCGGTATCGCCAGTAGAGGCTACCGACGCTGTCAGCGAAGCGGTGCCTGTTGTTCCGGCCGTCGCGGTCACAGCGCCTGTCGTCGAGGCACCCGCTACGCTTATCGAAACGCCAGAACCCGAGCAACCGATCGAAGCGGAGGTTGAGCTTGAGAGCGCTCTCGCCGCCATGGTCGAGGTGCCAGAGGTGCAGGCCCGTGAGCCGGAGCGGACAGAGATCGGCAGTCTTTCCCTGCCCCCGGTCCTGGCCGATGAACCGCAAGAATCGCCCGAGCAGGCAGAGCTGAACCCAGACGAGCTGCAAGCGGATCAAGCCTACGCCCTGCCCGACACCCCCGAGCCGTCTTACAGTTCGGTGGCCAAGCACATCGAAGATACCCTGCTCGGCTTACTGGAAGACCTCTCGCTGCCCGAGCGCCATCGGCCCCAGGCCGAAGCCATGCGTGAACGCCTGGCCCACGGATTGAACTGGTACGAATTGCTGCCGATCCTCGATGACCTGGCGGTGTTGATGCTGGCGATCACCGACAGCGGCCAGCACGAGTTTGAAGCCTACCTCAAGCAGCTCAACGATCGTCTCGAGGCGTTCCAGGGGCACCTGCAGGTCGCCAGTGACGGCCACGCCGACAGCCGCTCGGCGGCCAGGGAACTGGATACCCAGATCCGCGAACAAGTGGATGGTTTGCAAACCAGCATGCAGGACGCCGCAGACCTCGACAGCCTCAAGCACGTGCTGGAGAGCCATCTCGAAGGGTTGCTGGGCACCATGGATGAACATCGCCACCAGCGTGACCAGCGCGAACAGGAAGTGGCTGCACGGCTCAAGGGCCTGGCCGAACGGGTCGCCAATATGGAGCAAGAGGCTCAGGGCTACCGTGAACACCTTGAGGTTCAGCGCCAGAAAGCCCTGATCGATCCGCTCACCGGACTACCCAACCGCGCGGCCTGGAGCGAGCGCCTGGAGCAGGAGGTCAACGCCTGGCACCAGCGTGGAAATAACCTGTCACTGGCCATGCTGGACCTCGATCACTTCAAGCGCATCAACGACGGCTATGGTCATCTGGCGGGCGACAAGGTGCTGAAAATCATCGCCACGGTGCTTCGCAAACGCCTGCGGCCGAACGACTTCATCGCGCGTTTTGGCGGTGAAGAGTTTGTACTGCTGATGCCCAACTCGTCGCTGTCCGATGCGTTGGCGGTGGGTGAAACCCTGCGTGCAGCCATCCAAGCCTGCCCGTTTCACTTCAAGGGCGAACCGGTGACGATTACGGTGTCCATGGGCATGGCGCAGTTTCAGCCGGGAGAACGCAGTGACCTGGCGCTCAAGCGCGCTGACGAGGCGTTATATCGTGCCAAGGCGGCGGGGCGTAATCAGGTGCAGGCGGCCTGACCGGAAATGTTCCATTTTGTTTAAAACATCGCATTTGGCCGCCTGGCAGCAAACGGTACGTTACACTGTTGCATTATCGTCTTAAGCGTACTATTTGCTGCCATGAAACTTCTGTGTTCTGCCTTTCTGTTTCTCCTGCTCGCCGGTTGCGCGAGCGGCCCTCGCCTGGACACCAGTCATCCTTCGGTGAACCACGACAATCGTGTGCAGTTTGTCGTCGTGCACTACACCTCGGCGTCCCTTGAGCGCTCCCTGGCGCTGTTGACCCATGGCCAGGTCAGCAGTCATTACCTGATCGGTGATAACGCCTCGGCCACCATCTATAAGCTCGTGGATGAAAGCCAGCGCGCCTGGCATGCCGGAGAAAGTGAATGGATGGGCCGCACCTGGCTCAACTCCAGCTCCATCGGGATCGAGATCGTGAACCCGGGTTATCGGGATTTGCCGACGGGCCGCGTCTGGTATCCCTATTCCGAAGCGCAGGTGCAGTCGCTGGTGGTGCTGCTCAAGGACATCACCAAACGCAACGGCATCGACCCGCGAAACATCATCGGCCATAGCGACATTGCCCCGCTGCGCAAGCTGGACCCGGGGCCGTTGTTCCCCTGGAAGCGCCTGGCGGATGAAGGGCTGGGCATGTGGCCGGACGCCAAGGCGGTGGCCCGTTACCAGGTGCAGTACGCAGCCGATCTGCCGAGCATTACCTGGTTCCAGGAAGAGTTGGCGAAGCTGGGCTATCCGACGCCGCAGACGGGCGAGCTGGATGTGGCGACGCGGCATGTGGTGGCCGCGTTCCAGATGCATTTCCGGGCGTCGCTGTTTGATGGGACGCCGGATGCCGAAAGTGCTGCGATCCTGCGGGCGTTGAATCACCAATAACGGTTGGCGCGTTGGTCCTACAGGGGCAACGCCATGTAGAACTGCGTCCCCTGCCCCGGCCGCGAATACACCCCCATGCGGCCACCGTGCAATTGCACGATCTCCTTGCACAGCGCCAGGCCCAGCCCGGCGCCGCCTTTCTTGCGGCCTACCTGCACAAACGGTTCGAAGATTCGTCCCTGCTGGCCGTAGGCAATGCCTTCACCGTTGTCTTCAACGCTGACAATCACCCGTTCGCCATGACGACGCGCCTGCAAGCGGATCTGCCCACCGTCGGCTGTGTGCCGCAGGGCATTGCCCAGCAAATTGTCGAGCACCCTTTCCAGCTGCGCTCGATCGGCATGCAACCTCGGTAGCGGGGATTGTTCCTCAACCAGCAGCTCGATGTTCTGTGCATTCGCCTGCTCCGCGAAGCGGGCGCGGGCATGTTCGAGCAGGTCGCTGATGTCACACGGGCCCAGGGTGAGTTTCTGCAAGCCATTCTGGTAGCGCGAGAAGTTGAGCAAGTCGTTGATCAACTGCATCAGGCGCTGCATTTCCTCGTTGACCGTATCCAGCAGGTCCGCTTCGCGCGACTCCGCAGGAAACTTCGCCCGTTCCCGGAACAAGCCGAAGGCCATGTGCATGCCCGTCACCGGCGTGCGTAATTCATGGGACGCGCGCAATACAAACTCACTGCGCACTCGTTCAAAGGCACGCTGTTCGGTAACGTCATGCAGCACCATCACCGCGCCCAGAATGTGCCCCTGGGTATGGCTGACCGGCGTCAGGCTGTACGTCAGCAGGCGCAGCTCACCCTCAACCTCTACTTCCAGGTCTTCAGGTGCGCGCTCCAGGTTGCCGCCGCGCAGTACCAGCTGCAGCTGTTCATCCAGTTCCGGGCGGCCCAGGGCGTCGCCAAGGCCTTGGCCCAGGCGATTCTCGTCCCAGCCGAGTTGACGTTGTGCCACCGGGTTAAGGTGTTCCAGGCGACCCTGGCGGTCGATCATCAGCAGGCCGTCGTCGATGCTGTCGAGCACCGCCTGCAGGCGTTGTTGCCCGGCCAGCAGCTCATCGACATTGGTTGCCTGATGCTGGCGCAACGCCTCGGCCATGATGCCGAAGCGTCGGGTCAGCAGGTTCATTTCCGCTGCGGATGAAATGGGCAGCGTGACTTCGAAGTTGCCCTGGCCGATCTTGTCGGCGGCCTTGGCCAGCGCTTCGATCGGCCCGCCAAAGCGTCGGGCGATACCGTGGGCGGTAACGAAACCGATGATCAGCACCGCCAGGCCGACCAGGCCCAGCAGGCCGGCAATCAGCAGCGCACGTTCACGGGACTTGTGTTCGGTATCGTTGATGTTATCCAGGGCTTTCTTGTGCTCGGCGATCAGGCCGTTGCGCAGGATGTTGAAGCGTTTGGTCAGCTCGTCGTTGTTGCGCAGTTGCGGCGGAGCATTCTCCTTTTCATCGAACGCCTCGAGAAAGCTCAGGTAATTGGTCTTGGCCTGGGTAAAACCGCTGGTTACCGCGTCCTTTTGTTCGTGGTCGATACCTTGCTGCAACAGGGCGAAATAGCGTTGCTTGGAGTCCTCCAGCGCAGCGGTATTCGGCTGTTCATTGAGCATGATCATCAACTGGTCGCCGAGGGTCTGCCGAAGCTTGAGCCCCAGGTCCAATGTGATGAAGTTGCTGCGAATCAACGATTCCTGGGTCTTGGCCATTTGCATGACGCTCACCAACCCCAGCAGCAACCCCAACAGGGCGACGGTGATCAGCGCGGAAATACTCAGGAACAACCGAGTGCGCAGGGTCATCGCAAGCTTCATAGGTTACAGCTCACAGGTTGTATTGTTTGCGTTTGCGGTACAGCGTCGACGCATCAATGCCAAGGGTTCGGGCCGCCTGGTCCAGGGTGTCGCTGGTGGCCAGCACGGCGCCGATATGCGCCTTTTCCAGTTCATCCAGGCTCAACGCCGCACCGATACGCGGGGCATTGTTAGTCGGCTGCTCGGCCATGCCGAGGTGGCTGATCTCAACTTTTTCCTGCGGGCAGATGATGCTGGCCCGCTCAACCACGTTGCGCAGCTCGCGGATGTTCCCCGGCCAGCGGTAGTTGAGCAGTGCCTCACGGGCTTCATCGCTGAAGCCGCGCGCCGGCCGCGCATATTCCTTCACGAAACGCGCCAGGAAGCGGTCGGCCAGGGTCAGGATGTCTTCGCTGCGTTCGCGCAGGGGCGGCAGGTGCAAGGTGATGACATTCAGGCGATACAGCAGGTCTTCGCGGAAACGGCCGTCGCGAACCATGTCTTCCAGGTTCAGGTTGGTAGCGGCGAGGATTCGCACATCGGCACGGCGCGTCACCGGGTCGCCGACGCGCTCGTATTCCTTGTCCTGGATAAAGCGCAGCAACTTGGGTTGTAAAGTAAGCGGAAAGTCGCCGATCTCGTCGAGAAACAATGTGCCGCCATCGGCCTGGTTGACGCGGCCGAGGGTGCTTTCGCTGGCGCCGGTAAACGCACCACGGCTATGACCGAACAACTCGCTTTCCATCAGTTCCGCCGTCAGCGATGGGCAGTTGATGGTGACGCAGGATTTTTTCGCGCGTTTGCTCCAACCGTGGATCGCCCGGGCCAGTTCACCTTTACCGGTGCCGGACTCGCCGAGAATCAGGATGTTGGCATCAGTGCCCGCCACCTGGCGTGCGGTTTCCAGCACCACCATCATCGCCGGGCTATGGGAGTCGAGGCCGTCCTTGGGCTGGCGCACTGCGCCTTCCAGGGCTTCCAGGCGTGCCGAGAGCTGGCGCACTTCCAGCTGCTTGGCCGTGGCCAGGCGCAATTGGTCGGGGCTGCAAGGCTTTACCAGGTAGTCGGCCGCGCCGGCCTGGATCGCATCCACGGCGGTGTCGACGGCCGAGTGGGCCGTGACGATCACCACGCGCATCCACGGCGCCTGGATACGCATTTGCGCCAGTACATCCAGGCCGTTGTCTTCGCCCAGGCGCAGGTCCAGGAAGCACAGGTCAAACACCTGGCGTTGCAACAAGGCATCGGCCTGGGCGGCGCTGTTGGCGGTGGCTACGGTGTAGCCTTCATCTTCCAGGCAGTAACGGAAGGTGCGAAGGATCGCGGATTCGTCATCCACTAAAAGAATGCGGCCTTGAAGTTCCTTGGCTGATTCCATCTGTCCCGCGCTCCCTTAAGAATGAATGATGTTGTTTAGTCCCGGAATAATCGGGCAAGTTGCATGGTTTATTCTGATTGATTAAAGCCGTCACCGCGCAGCTATCTGCGCTTCTTCTTACAAAGACGCCCACAAGAGGCGTTTTTGTCTCCCTCTTGCCACTTCGGCAGTCGAACGTTGCCTTCCTATCCCTTGATCCGACCAGTGACCATCGTGCATTTCGCACGGCAAGGATAGGGGCATCGTGCAGGATGCTCGTGGTGTCAAAGCGCTTTTGTTTTTAACTGGTTGATTTTATTGGTTTTTATTTTGTTAAAAAACTGGCACGCAGGCTGCAATACACCTCATACGAGTTTCATCTACGAATAATCAGAATGCGGGAGAGATACAGCATGACTCGCCAAAGCCTGACCCAACTGCGTGTATCGCCACTGCGCCTGCAACAGGGGCTGTTTGCCAGCCTGGCCCTGATGGTGACCTTGATTGGCGGTCAGCAATTGGCGCATTGGCAGCAGAGTCAGCAGCAAGTCGTGCAGTTTGAACGTCCGATGATGACCCAGACCCATTTCCGCTCCGTCGGCAGCACTGCCGCCGATGTGACAACCCCGCAATTGGCGGCGGTTGAACAGGACTCCACCCTCGGCGACCTGCCATCGCAGGAACGCTGGGTGTTCTAGGCAATACACGGTCCTCGAATCGAGCGACCGCAGGCACTACCGCTGTTACCCCTAAAAGAAGCGTAAGGAGAATCACCATGTTGAGTTGGGCAATCACATTTCTGATCATCGCCATTGTGGCTGCAGTCCTGGGCTTCGGTGGTATCGCGGGCACCGCCACGGGTATCGCCAAGATTCTGTTTGTGGTCTTCCTGGTGATGTTCATCGCTTCCTTCTTCTTTGGCCGTCGTGGCCGAGGCTAAGCATGTTCAACTCGTCCCTTAAAGCCCTGGCTGCCGCCCTGTTGTTGGGCGGCAGCGGCTTGGTGCTGGCTGCCAATGATGGCCAGTCCCGAGCCAACGAACTGTTGAGCGCGAACCCGCAGTATCGCGAGACCTGGCAGAGCGTGGTCAAGAAGGAAGAGCGTCTGCCTGAATGGGTGTTGAACCTTTCGGGCAGTGCTGAACAAATGAATGCCGTTGAAGAGGATGGCGACAAGTACTTGGTTGGGCCGCTCTGCGAGACCGCAGACACATGCCTGAACAAGCGCCTGATCGTCGCCTTCAGCTTCGACAAGGAAGATGCCTACGCGATGTTGGTAGAAGTCCCGGCGGGCCTGCCCGCGGACAAATCGCCAACGCGGCATGCCGACTACCGTTTTCTTGGCAAGCCGGACGAAGGCATGCAAAAGCTGCTGATGGAACAGCTCAAGAAAGATCCGAATTGGTACTAGGTTCGGTCTGACGACGCTGTCGTCTACCGGCTTAACGTCCATAGAAAGAAGCGCCGTGCTTCTTTCTGTTTGCATCGCCCGACAAGGGTGGTGCATGACCAAGGGGCCGGGTTGCTCTGATCGTTTGGATCGGCGTGACCTACGGGGACAGGGAGTGCCTGCGCAAGGGCCGGGTCAGGTGAAAAGCTGCGACGCAAGTTCCCAAGCCGATGGTTTGTGGAACTTGCGACGGGCTTGCGGCTCCTATGCCCGCTTCTGTCATGCCGCCCATAGCGGCAATTCTCCTTTTTGCGTCCGCCCAACCATTTCTTGGTGTTTCCGCGTGACCATCTATCGAGAAAGTTTGTCTCCTGCCAGACGAGTTTTTCGATGGTATGCGTAGGAATTTTCAGGGGTTTTCAACTGCGACCGTAGATTTTCAAAAAACCCTGCGCGAGCCTGAAATGGCCGGTTCGCGGCATTTATGCCTGCCGAAATGTCGTATTCGAACTGACCGTTCAGACAGAAAAACTCAAAAAAACTCATGCCGATTCGGCATAGGGTAGGCGTTTACGGCATTAGACGTCGCCTCCTTGCATCGGAATAGTTGCGCCTTTTTTCGCCTGCCAGTGAGCCATATCGGCCAACTGCGGTGACCTTCTACGGGGGCAGATGCACACACTTTTTCGCTCTCGAGCGTTCCAGCTGCTGGCGCATCTGCCTGAGTCCACTTGAAGTAAGGGTAATGACATGAAGAAGGCAAAGCTAAGCCTCGCCTGGCAGATCCTCATCGGTCTGGTGCTGGGGATTGCAATCGGTGCGGTGCTTAACCATTTCAGTGCTGAAAAGGCCTGGTGGATCAGCAACGTGTTGCAGCCCGCTGGCGATATCTTTATCCGCCTGATCAAGATGATCGTTATCCCGATCGTGATTTCGTCGCTGATTGTCGGAATCGCCGGTGTTGGCGATGCGAAAAAGCTCGGCCGGATCGGCGTTAAAACCATCCTTTACTTCGAAGTGGTCACCACCATTGCCATTGTGGTCGGCCTGTTGCTGGCCAACCTGTTCCATCCGGGTACCGGCATCGACATGAGTACCCTGGGTACCGTCGACATTTCCAAATACACGGCCACCGCCGCCGAGGTCCAGCACGAGCACGCGTTCATCGAGACGATCCTCAACCTGATCCCGTCGAACATCTTCGCCGCCGTGGCCCGTGGCGACATGCTGCCGATCATCTTCTTCTCGGTGTTGTTCGGCCTCGGCTTGTCGAGCCTCAAGCCTGAATTGCGCGAGCCCCTGGTGACCATGTTCCAGGGCGTGTCCGAGAGCATGTTCAAAGTCACCCACATGATCATGAAATACGCCCCGATCGGTGTATTTGCCCTGATCGCGGTGACCGTCGCCAACTTCGGCTTCGCCTCGCTGCTGCCGCTGGCCAAGCTGGTGATCCTGGTTTACGTCGCCATCCTGTTCTTTGCTTTTGTGGTGCTGGGCCTGATCGCCCGCCTGTTCGGTTTCTCGGTGATCAAGCTGATGCGCATCTTCAAGGATGAGCTGGTGCTGGCCTACTCCACTGCCAGTTCTGAAACCGTGCTGCCGCGTGTGATCGAGAAGATGGAAGCCTACGGCGCGCCAAAGGCGATCTGCAGCTTCGTGGTGCCGACCGGCTACTCGTTCAACCTCGACGGTTCGACCCTGTATCAGAGCATCGCGGCGATCTTCATCGCCCAGCTGTATGGCATCGACCTGTCGATTGGCCAGCAACTGATGCTGGTGCTGACCCTGATGGTCACCTCCAAAGGCATCGCCGGCGTGCCGGGTGTGTCGTTCGTGGTACTGCTGGCGACCCTGGGCAGCGTGGGCATTCCGCTGGAAGGCCTGGCGTTCATCGCCGGTGTCGACCGCATCATGGACATGGCCCGTACCGCACTGAACGTGATCGGTAACGCCCTGGCCGTACTGGTCATCTCCCGTTGGGAAGGCATGTACGACGATGCCAAGGGCGAGCGCTACTGGAACTCCCTGCCGCACTGGCGCACCAAGCAAGTGCTGCCGGCCGGCGAGACCACTCGCGGCTGACCGCCAGGACTGGCTCCTACACAAACCCCGGAAAATCCGGGGTTTGTCGTTTCTGCCAGCCCCGCTATCATTCGCCCCATCTTTCGGGGGATTCAACTGATGCTCAATGGCCTGTGGCTTGGCTTCTTTATCGTGGCGATGGTGTCTGCGCTGGCGCAATGGCTGATCGGCGGGAATGCCGGGATCTTTGCGGCCATGGTGGAAAGCATTTTCGCCATGGCCAAGCTGTCGGTCGAGGTGATGGTGTTGCTGTTCGGCACCCTGACCTTGTGGCTGGGCTTCCTGCGTATCGCCGAGAAAGCCGGGATCGTCGACTGGCTGGCCAAGGCCCTGGGGCCGCTGTTCCGGCGCCTGATGCCGGAAGTGCCTGCCGGTCATCCGGCCATCGGCTTGATCACGCTCAACTTCGCCGCCAACGGCCTGGGCCTCGATAACGCCGCTACGCCCATCGGCCTCAAGGCCATGAAGGCGCTGCAAGAGCTCAACCCTATCCCCAATACCGCCAGCAACGCGCAGATCCTGTTCCTGGTACTCAACGCGTCTTCCCTGACCCTGCTGCCGGTCACCATCTTCATGTACCGCGCCCAGCAAGGTGCGGCGGACCCGACGCTGGTGTTCCTGCCGATCCTGCTGGCCACCAGCGCCTCGACCCTGGTGGGCCTGTTGTCGGTGGCGGTGATGCAACGCCTGCGGCTGTGGGACCCGGTGGTGCTGGCGTATCTGATTCCGGGTGCGCTGGTACTGGGTGGCTTCATGGCCTTGCTGGCGACGCTCTCAGCCACTGCGCTGGCGGGCCTGTCGTCGATCCTCGGCAACCTCACGCTGTTCGGGCTGATCATGTTGTTCCTGGTGATCGGCGCGCTGCGCAAGGTGAAGGTCTACGAGGCGTTTGTCGAAGGTGCCAAAGAGGGCTTCGACGTTGCCAAGAACCTGCTGCCGTACCTGGTGGCGATGCTGTGTGCAGTGGGCGTGTTGCGGGCGTCCGGCGCGCTGGATTTCGGCCTGGAAGGCATTCGCCACGTGGTGGCCTGGACCGGTATGGACACGCGCTTTGTCGATGCGCTGCCGACCGCGATGGTCAAGCCGTTCTCCGGCAGTGCGGCGCGGGCGATGTTGATTGAGACCATGCAGACCCAGGGCGTGGACAGCTTCCCGGCGCTGGTGGCGGCGACGATTCAGGGCAGCACCGAGACCACGTTTTATGTGTTGGCGGTGTACTTTGGCTCGGTGGGAATCCAGCGGGCACGGCATGCGGTGGGGTGTGCGTTGTTGGCGGAGTTTGCTGGTGTGGTGGCGGCGATTGCGGTGTGCTACTGGTTCTTCGGCTAAGACCTGAATCCCTGTGGCGAGGGAGCTTGCTCCCGTTGGGCCGCGAAGCGGCCCCAGTCAGTTATCGCAGGTGTGTCAGTCAAAGCTCATTGACTGGTTTTGGGGCTGCTGCGCAGCCCAACGGGAGCAAGCTCCCTCGCCACAAAAGCGCGGTTTCCCAGGCCGACGGCCCAATCCACCACCTGCCTGTTCAGCGCATCCCCAGCCTGACCAAACCCGGCCACCACCGCCGGCACCTTGGTATCCCCCACCGGCTGCCTCACCTCGAACCGCTTGCTGGCAATAATCCGTTGATCACTCCCGCGCACCAACCGTGCGTCCAGCCGTATCACCACTTCAACTGCGCTGCCGCGATACTCACTCTGAAACGCCTGCAACTGCCCGCCCAACTCAAAGTCCGCCTGCAGATTGGTCTCATCGGTACTGAGCAACGTCACCCGCCCATCCCGCTGGAACCCGTCCAGCAACCGATTACGCAACAGCACGGGGGCTGGATCGCTCCAGCGGGAATTCGCATAGCTGCTGATCAAGTCACCGTTAGGCACCACGGCAATCCGCGGGCTGTCGAGGAATTCGCTGGTCTGCGGCTTCGCCACCCGCAGCGACCAGGCCACCGGGCTGGCCTGCGTGGCGGCCTGCGCCGATGGCAACCGGTACACGTCCGAGGGATCCGCCTTCGGCAGGATGGAACACGCACTGACCAATACCAGCGCAACGGGGGCGATCATTTGGTACGCACGCTTCATGGCGTGAACTCCTTGTTCTTGTCGCTGCCCAGCAGGTAACCGCTGGGGTTGGCTTCCAGGCGGCGGGAAATGGCGCGCAACGAACCCAGGGTTTCGCGCAGCTCGCGCACCGCTGGCGCCAGTTCGTTGAGACCCTGCATGCCGCTGTTCAGGGAATCCTTGTTGTTGGTCAGCAAGGTGTCGATCGTGGCCGTGCTCTGTTGAAGGGATTGCATGGCTTTTTCAGCACTGCCGAAAACCTGCTTGCCCTGGTCGTTGAGCAAACCGTTGGCGTTGCGCATCAACGCGGTGGTTTGCTCCAGGGTGGAGCTGGCCTGTTTGCTCACCTGCATCAATTGCTGCATCACCACCTTGATGTCGCCGCGCTGATCGGCAATCGCGCCGGTGGTCTGTTGCAGGTTGTCCAGGGTATTGCTGAGGCGGTCGACGTTCTCCCGGGAGAACATGTGATTGGCGTTGTGCAGCAGCAAGTTGATGCTGGTCATCAGGTCGTTGCTGTTGTTCAGCAGTCGCGCGATCGGTGATGGCGACGCAATGATTTCCGGCAGGTTGCCGTCCTTGCCCTTGAGCTCAGGGCTTTGGGGTGTACCGCCGCTGAGCTGGATGATCGAGGTGCCGGTGATGCCGGTCAGGGCCAGTTTGGCCTGGGTGTCTTCCTTGATCGGCGTCTGCCCGGCCAGGCGGATGCGCGCCAGCACCCGGCGCGGGTCTTTCGGGTCGAGGCGCAGGCTGGTGACGTCGCCCACCTTGATCCCGCTGTACTGCACGGCACTGCCTTGGGACAGCCCACTGACCGCCTCGTTGAACACCACTTCGTAATCCTGGAATGCGCTGTCGACGCTGGACTTGGCCAGCCACAGGCCAAACAGCATGGCGCCGACCACGACGATCACGCTGAACAGACCGATCATCACATGATGGGCTCGGGTTTCCATGTCATACCTCGTTGAGCAGTTGAGCGGCATCCAATGCCGCGCGGCCCCGTGGGCCATGGAAGTATTCGTGAATCCAGGCGTCGTCGGTTTCCGAGACGACATCGATGGCATCCGCCACCAGTACCTTTTTCTGCGCCAGCACCGCTACGCGGTCGGTGATGGTGTACAGCGTGTCGAGGTCGTGGGTGACCAGGAACACGCTCAGGCCCAGCGCATCGCGCAGGGTCAGGATCAGTTGATCGAAGGCGGCGGCGCCGATCGGGTCGAGGCCGGCGGTGGGTTCGTCGAGAAACAGGATGTCCGGGTCCAGCGCCAGGGCACGAGCCAGGGCCGCGCGCTTGATCATGCCGCCGGAGAGTGACGAGGGGTATTTGTCGGCGGCCGACAGCGGCAGCCCGGCCAACGCCAGTTTCACTGCCGCCAGGTGCTCTGCATCGGGACGGCTGAGGCCGGCATGCTCTATCAGTGGCAACGCAACGTTCTCGGTGACCGTCAGCGAGGAAAACAGCGCGCCCTTCTGGAACAGCACGCCGAAGCGCCGCTCCACCAGCGACCGCTCGTGTTCCGACAGGCTCGGCAAGTTCTGCCCGAACACCCGCACCTGGCCTTCGCTGGGCTGGCGCAACCCAATGATGCTGCGCAGCAGCACCGACTTGCCGCTGCCGGAGCCACCGACGACGGCGAGGATTTCACCCTTGTACAAGTCCAGGTCGAGGTTCTCGTGCACGCTTTGCGAACCAAACCGGTTGCACAGCCCGCGGACTTCGATCACCGCCTCAGTGGGCGCACGGCGTAAACGACTCACCAGCCCATCTCCATGAAGAACAGTGCGGCGACCGCATCCAGCACGATCACCACGAAAATCGATTGCACCACACTGGAGGTGGTGTGGGCGCCGACGGACTCGGCGCTGCCGCTGACCTTGAAACCTTCGAGGCAGCCGATGGCCGCGATAAGGAACGCGAAGATCGGCGCCTTGACCATGCCGACTAGGAAGTGCTGCACGCCAATGTCCGATTGCAGCAGCGACAGGAACATTGCCGGCGAAATATCCAGGGCCACGGCACACACCACACCGCCGCCGATAATGCCCGAGAGCATTGCCAGGAACGTCAGCATCGGCAGCGCCACCAGCAAGGCCAGTACGCGGGGCAGCACCAGCAACTCCATCGGGTCGAGGCCCAGGGTGCGGATCGCATCGATCTCTTCGTTGGCCTTCATCGAGCCGATTTGTGCGGTGAAGGCACTGGCAGTGCGGCCCGCCATCAGGATCGCGGTGAGCAACACGCCGAACTCCCGCAGGAAGGAGAACGCCACCAGGTCCACGGTGAAGATACTCGCGCCAAAACTGGCCAGCACCGTGGCACCGAGAAACGCCACCACTGCGCCCACCAGGAAGGTCAGCAAGGCCACGATGGGGGCCGCATCGAGGCCGGTTTGTTCGATATGCGCAACCATTGGCGTCACGCGCCAGCGCTTGGGCCGGAATACGCCACGGGCGAAGGTTTCGAGGATCAGGCCGATAAAGCCCAGCAGTTTCATGCCGTCTTGCCAGACGGTGTAGACCGCGCCGCCGATGCGCGCCAGCAACATGATGCCGGCGGCTTCTTCGGGTTCCTTGACCGGCACACAGAAGTCGTTCAGAGAGCGGTAGACGGTTTTCAGTAACGCGCGGTCGGCGGTCGAGAGGCTGCAGTCGGTCTGTTCGGCGGACTGTTCGATGCGCTCTGGGCCGAGCAATTCCACCAGCAGCGAGGCGCCGGCCGTGTCCAGGGCGCCGAGGCCGTTAAGGTCGATACGTGCGCCAGCGTCGTACTGGCCGTCGAGCTTTTCCGACAGCTTCTTCAGGTTGGCATAGTGGGCAAGCGTCCAATCCCCTGTAATCCTCAGCAATGGAGGCTGGGTGGACGTGTCCAGATGGGCTGCACCGGCCGTTGTACTACTGGTCATAAGCTCCGAGCTTGTTTGGCTATTCCAGAATTCCTACGTAATAGCACGATCCTGCCTACTTTGGCGCGTCTGGCGTAGTAGCGCCCTGACCGGGGTCAGTCACCTTGAAGCGCAACACGCCGATCACTTGGCCATCTTCGGTCAGCACCCGTACCTGCCAGCGTCCTACCGAGTCGGGGGGGAAGTTCTGCTTGTGGGTCCAGGCCCGATAGCCTTCCTTGCGCCCACCATGGATGTCCAGGGCGATGCGGTCGACTTCCTTGCCGTTGAATTTCCACACATGGTAGATCCGCTCATCCAGGCCGCGCGGCGCGTTGATCGCGGTGTAGGCATACAGCCCGCTGCTGCGCAGTTGGGCGGCGCTGACTTCTTTCAGGTCATCGCCGGGCGTGCGGTCCTGCAATTGGGTGCTGATGGCCACTTCGGTCATCCACAGCGTAGCGGGCGGCACCCAAGTGCGCAGGAACCAGCCGGCGCAACCAATCGCCGCGGTAACCCCCAACAGCATCGCCCAGCCCTTGATGCTACGCAGCGGCAGGCTCACGGCCAGGCTCGGGATAGAGAGCGCCATCGCCACGCCGAGGGCCAGTTTGTAACTCTCGGCGGTGGTCAGGTGCAGGATGATCGGCAGCGCGGTCAGCAGGGCCGCAAACAGGGTCAGGGTGTGCAGTGCGAGAAACAGCGAGCGCTTGGGTGCCAGCCACTTGTAGTACAGCGGGTCGGTGATCGATACCAGTGCCGCCGCGCCCAGCAGGCCGGTAAAGATCGACTGGCCGCTGTTCCAGGTGGTGGTGACAAAAAAGAACGGCAGGACAAAAAACAGGCTTTCCTGATGGATCATCTGCGTGGCGTAGCGCAGCAGCGGTTCGGGGATTTCCCGTTTGAAGACTTTGCTGAACAGCTGGGTGAGGCTGTTTTCGAGCATCAGCCATAACCAGCTCACCAGCATGATGATCGCGATCCAGCTGGCCATGCCTTGCTGGCGATCCACCAGGATGAAGCTGCCCACACCCGAGATGAAACCGCCGAGTGCAATCACCCCTGGGTAGCGCTTCATCAGCTCGAGGATGCGCTGGATGGTGTGGGTCAGGATAGGCATTCGGCAGTTCACAGTCTTTGTAGGAAAAATCCCAGACAGAATAACGTTTTAGCCGTTTTCTCGGGGCCCGATTACGCAATCCCTTTGCGATAACGCCACACGCCTAGTAACACAATCGCAATCAGCCCCAGTGCGCCTGCGGCGATCCAGTTGAGGCTATCGTAGCTGAACAACGGTTTCTCGATGCGCCAGTAGCCGTTCTGCTTGAACAACTCGCGCATGGCCTGGTTGGCTTGCTCCAGGCTTACAGCCTTGATGCGCTTGGCCGGGTCGCTGAAATGCCCTTTGGCGTAGTCGCCCGAGGCACTCCAGTAATAGTCGGCCAACGCGCTGTTGCCTTGAACGGCCCACGCCTGGCGGGCAATGGCGGCTTGTTGCAGGCGGGCGAAGGTGGCCGGGTCGAGGCCGTCCTTGAGCAACTGGGCCCTGAGGGTTTCCAGCACGTGCTCGGCTTCCGGCAGGTTGTCGCGTTCAAGGTCGGCGTTGAGGCTCATGAAGCCGACGCCGCCCAGCACTTCGCGCTCGCTCCATGGGCCATAGGACAAGCCGTGCTGCAAGCGCAATTGACGATACAGCGCCCAATCCAGGTAGTCCTTGAGCAGGTCGAAGGTTTCATCGTATTGGTCGTCCAGTACCGGCTCGGGGAATAACCAGTGCAGCTTGGCGTTGTCACCGACCCAGCCGTGGATAAGGTCGCGGCGGACGGCGGCGGCGTGTTGAATCTCCGGCAACGGGCGATGTTCGCTGGGGTCAACCGGATCCAGTGCGCCGTAAGTGCGTTCGAGATAGGCCGGCAGCAGCTTGTCGAGGTCGCCGACGATGATCAGGGTCATGTTGTTGGGGGCGTACCAGGCCTTGCGCAGCTTTTCCAATTGGTCGCGGGTCAGGTGCTCGACTTCGGCCCGCTCGGCGCATTTGAGCCCCAGTTCGACGGCAAGCTGACTGCTGGCCTTGTGGCCGAGGTCCTGGCGGTCCAGCAGCCGTTGCAGGTGTGAGTAATGGCCGCCGTCTTCGCGCTCCACCACCTGTTTGGCGGCATTGATGTTGGCGTCGGTCAGTTGGGTGCGGGTGATGATGGCCAGCAGCAGGTCGAGCACCTTGCGCTGGTTCTGCGCCGGAGCCTCGATGACGAAAGTGGTGTCGGCATTGCTGGTGTAGGCGTTCCAGTCGCCGCCGAGGGCTTGCATGCGTTCTTCCAGTTCACCTTCGCCGCCACCGTCGATCCCGCTGAACAGCAAATGCTCCAGCAGGTGCGGCAGTTCCTTGTCTTCACAACTGAAGTCATCCAGGCCCACACCCACCACCAGGCGAATTGCCACGTGGCCGCGTTCGGTGCCCGGTTTGAGCAGCAATTGCAGGCCGTTGGGCAGGGTGTAGCCCTCGACTTGCAGGCGGTCAAAGGCAAAGGTGTGTGCCGAACCCATGAGCAGGCAGGCGAATAGCAGGCGACGCATAACAGGCTTCCTGGCGAGTGAGGTCCGTTGTTAACTGACTTCACTCGCCGTCGTACGTTCAGGGCGAATGGGTGATGTCGGCAATATCGTCCGCCGAGAGGGCGCCGGTGTCGGTGGTTTCCAGCACCACATAAGCGCTGCTGCAGAACAGCGAGTTGAGACGCTTCATGTCGGCAATCAGCTCCAGGTGCAAGGAACTGGTCTCCAGGCTCTGTACGATTTTACGTTGCAAGCGGCTGACGTGGGCGTGGGCCAGGCGACGCTCCTGGGCGCGGAAGCGGCGCTTTTCCCGCAGCAGTTGCCGGGCGCTTTCCGGGTCGGCACTGAGGAACACCGAGAGCCCCAGGCGCAGGTTGGCGATCAGTTGGGTTTGCAGGCCCGCGAGTTCCTCCAGGCCGACTTCGGAGAATGAGCGGCGCTGGGAGGTCTTTTGCTGCTGGACCTTGCGCAGCATGCGTTCGATCAGGTCGCCGGCCAGTTTCAGGTTGATCGACAGTTCGATGATCTCGGCCCAGCGTCGGCTGTCCTGTTCGCTGAGGTCTTCCCGGGGCATTTGCGCGAGGTAGAGCTTGATCGCGCTGTAGAGCGCCTCGACATCGTCGCTCAGGCTGCGCATTTCCTGGGTGATGGCGGTTTGCTTGCCGCGCAGCACCTCCAGCATCGAGGTCAGCATGTTGTCGATCAGGTCGCCCAGACGCAGGGTTTCGCGGGCGGCGTTGGCCAGTGCCAGGCTTGGGGTGGCGAGTGCTGCCAGGTCCAGGTGGCGCGGCTTGGCCAGGCCGTTGACCTCTTCGCGTTCCGGGAGCAACCAGGCGCACAAGCGGGACATCGGGCCGATGGTGGGCAGCAGGATCAGGCAGCGAGTAACGTTATAGAGCAGGTGGAAGGTGATCACCATGCCTTGGGCGCTGTAGTCCAGGTTATCCATCCAGCCGACCAGCGGGTCGAGTACCGGGATGATCAGCAGCAAGCCGATCAGCTTGTACAGCAGGCTGCCCAGGGCCACCTGGCGCCCGGCGGCGTTCTGCATGCTGGTGCTGAGGAAGGCCAGCACGCCGCTGCCGATGTTGGCGCCGATCACCAGGCCGATGGCCACGTGCAGGCCGATCACGCCGGCACCGGCGAGGGTCGCGGTCAGCAGGACGGCGGCCAGGCTGGAGTAGGAAATCATCGCGAACAGTGCGCCGACCAGGGCATCGAGCAAGATGTCGCCGGTCAGCGAGGCGAACAGGACCTTGACGCCCTGCGCGTGGGTGATCGGGCCCGCGGCTTCGACGATCAGTTGCAGCGCAAGGATGATCAGCCCGAGGCCGATCCCGACACGGCCCATCTGCCCGGCGCGTGTCTGTTTGCGCGACAGGAAGAAAATCACCCCGAGGAAAATCAACAGCGGCGACAGCCACGACAGGTCAAAGGTCAGCACCCGGGCCATCAGCGCGGTACCGACATCGGCACCGAGCATGGTCGCCAGGGCGGGCATCAGGCCCATCAGGCCCTGGCCGACAAACGAAGTCACCAGCATCGCCGTGGCGTTGCTGCTTTGCACCATGGCCGTCACCAGGATGCCGGCGATAAACGCCAGCCAGCGCTTGGACATGTTCTGCCCGATGACCTGGCGCAAGTTGGAGCCGTAGACCCGCAGGATGCCGGTACGGACGATGTGCGTGCCCCAGATCAGCAGGGTTACCGCGGAAAGCAGATTGAGCAGGGTCAGCATGCTGGGCCCCCTGTGTTGAGTCGTGCTCCAATCGGAGCAAGTGAATAGTGCCGCGTGCCGTTCTACGTCTTGTACTTAAGCTGTAGTTGGCGAATGGGCTCGGCGCCAGCATCGCATAGCTAAAGTCGGGATTGAAACAAAACTGTCATGAAATCAGCTTTTTGCAGATGAAAAAAAGGGGCTCTAAAGCCCCTTTTTCAGCAGCGGGTCCAGGTTATTGACCCGGAATGTCCTTGCGCAGTTTCACAGGGTCCTGCTGTTTCTTCTTTTTCGCGATGGCGGTACGCATCTTGATGTTCACCGCTTCAACCGCCAGGGAGAACGCCATGGCGAAGTAAACGTAGCCTTTTGGCACGTGAACGTCGAAGGCTTCGGCGATCAGCACGGTACCCACCACCAGCAGGAACGACAGCGCCAGCATCTTCAGCGACGGGTGTTTGTCGATGAAATCGCTGATGGTGCCGGCGGCCAGCATCATCACCAGTACGGCGACGATGATCGCGGCCACCATCACCGGTACGTGGGAAACCATACCAACGGCGGTAATCACCGAGTCGAGGGAGAACACGATGTCGATGATCGCGATCTGGATGATGGTGTAGATGAACTTGCCACCGGCGCCCTTCGGCTCGTCGTGGGTTTCGTCTTCACCTTCCAGGGCGTGGTACATCTCCTGGGAGCTTTTCCACAGCAGGAACAGGCCACCGAAGAACAGGATCAGGTCGCGGCCGGAAATGCCTTGGCCGAACACCACGAACAGATCGTCGGTGAGGCGCATGACCCAAGTGATCGACAGCAGCAACAGGATCCGCGTGACCATCGCCAGCGCCAGGCCGAAGATCCGGGTACGCGCCTGCATGTGCTTGGGCATGCGGCTGACCAGGATCGAAATCATGATGATGTTATCGATGCCCAGGACGATCTCGAGGGCCGTCAGGGTGAAGAAGGCAATCCAGATTTCCGGATTGGTCAGCCATTCCATGTGTATTCCTTTGAGCGAGTGTTAGACCGCGCCAGCCTTAAGAGCCGGCGCAGTGAGTTGTACGATTATAGAGTGCTGAACAGCGGAAAAATCCCCATCAGCAAAGCGGCGACCATTATGCACAGGCACACCAGCACCGCCCACTTGAGGGTGAAGCGCTGGTGATCGCCAAATTCGATACCCGCCAGGGCTACCAGCAAGTAGGTCGATGGAACCAGTGGGCTCAACAAGTGCACAGGCTGGCCAACGATCGAGGCGCGGGCCATTTCCACGGCAGTGATGCCGTAGTGGCTGGCGGCTTCGGCCAGTACCGGCAGAACGCCGTAGTAGAAGGCATCGTTGGACATGAAGAAGGTAAACGGCATGCTCACCAGCGCGGTGATCACGGCCAGATAAGGCCCCAGCGCGTCAGGGATGACGGCCAGCAGGCTCTTGGACATGGCATCGACCATGCCGGTACCGGACAGGATGCCGGTGAAGATACCGGCGGCGAAGATCAGGCCGGTGACCGCCAGGACGCTGCCGGCATGGGCGGCGATCCGGTCTTTCTGCATCTGCAGGCACGGGTAGTTGACGATCATCGCGATACTGAAGGCCACCATGAACAGTACTGGCAGTGGCAACAGGCCGGCGATCAAGGTGCACATCAGGGCGAAGGTCAGTGCGCCGTTGAACCAGATCAGTTTCGGACGGCGGGCGTCCGGGTATTGCGAGACGCTGATTTCGCTGTGGTCGATTTCATCGCCTTGCAGGTGCAACTCGCCCAGGCGTGCCCGTTCGCGCTTGCCGTACATATAGGCAATCACCAGGATGGCGACGACGCCGGCGGCCATGGCTGGAATCATCGGTACGAAAATATCCGATGGGTCCACGTGCAATGCACTGGCGGCGCGGGCGGTCGGGCCACCCCATGGGGTCATGTTCATCACCCCACCGGCGAGGATGATCAGGCCGGCCATGATCCGCGGGCTCATGCCAATGCGCTGGTACAGCGGCAGCATGGCGGCCACGCAGATCATGTAGGTGGTGGCGCCGTCTCCGTCCAGTGATACCACCAGGGCCAGCACGGCGGTGCCGACCGAGACCTTCAGCGGGTCGCCCTTGACCAGCTTGAGGATCTTGCGCACGGCCGGGTCGAACAGGCCGGAGTCGATCATCAAGGCGAAATAGAGGATGGCAAACATCAGCATTACGCCGGTCGGCGCAAGCTTGGTGATGCCCGCGAGCATCATCGGGCCGATCTGCGGGGCAAAGCCGCCGAACAGCGCGAACAGGATCGGTACGATGATCAGGGCGATCAGCGCAGACAGGCGCTTGGTCATGATCAGGAACATGAACGTGATGACCATGGCAAAGCCAAGGAAAGTCAGCATAGGAATACTCCAGGCGTAGCGCGGCTAGGGAATGGCGAACCGGTTGGGTCAGCGCAGAACGAAAGGCACGAGGCGTACGGGTGGAGTCGGGGCAAACAGGCGGGTACGGGCGGACATCGGGAATCACCATTGTTGTTGTTAACAACCGGTCTGTTGCCGGTAGTGGTGGGCGATCCTAGTCCCGGAAGCTTTCAGCCAGCTTTCGCTTGAGAAACGGGCTACGTTGAATGGACGACTGGTCCTGTATGAAATAAGGATGTGGGAGACAGAGCATGCATGAGCAACACCAAGGCGGCTGCCATTGCGGGCGGGTGCGTTATCAGTTCAGCGGGGCGTTGGTGGATATTGCCCACTGCCACTGTTCGATTTGCCGGCGGGTCAGCGGCGGCTTGGTGACAACCTGGATCACCCTGCCCCGTTCCGCGTTCGCCTGGGTGGCGGGAACGCCGGCGCAGTACGAATCTTCGCCGACATGCGTGCGGTATTTCTGTTCTAACTGTGGGGCGCATTTGGCGCTGGTAACGCAACTGAGTACCGAGAGTATCGATGTGACCATCGCAACCCTGGATCACCCGGAGCTGGCCCCGGCAGATCGGCACATCTGGGTAGAGAGCCGATTGCCGTGGTTACACCTGGATGAGCAACTACCGGAAGAAGCCGGAGAAGCGCTCTAGGGCAGTTCGAACCCGCCGGAGGCCTTGTGCAGTGCGCGCAAGTGCTCGCCTAGCTGCTTGAGGTTGGCTTCACATGCGGCAATCTCCGCCGCGCGTGCCGGTTCCAGCAGCGCCCTCACCTCTTTGTCCAGATCGCCGGTCAGCGACTGCAACTGCTTCTGGCGCGCGGCGCTCTCTGATTCCAGGCGTTTGGATTCTGTTGGTTGTGGCAAGCCGTAACCGCTGGTGCCCAGAAGCTCTGCCGGGCGACTGAGGAAGCCACTGTTGGCAAGGATCTGCTGCAACGTCGCGTTGGCCTTTTCCATGCCGCCGTTCTTCAGCTCGCGGGCGCCAAGGTAGCGTTGCTTGACTTCATCCTGGGCCAGCATGAGCTGCTTGCGGAAGCTCGCCTGTTCCAGCAGCAACAAGGCGGCGCTGGCGCGCAGGTCGGCTTCGGCGAACCATGGGCGGCGCTCTTCGGCACTCAGTGACAACCAATCCTCCACTTCAGCCTGTTTGATCGGCAGGCGCTTTTTCAACACCTCGAACATCGCCTGGTAGCGCTCGCGGAAGGAGTCGAAGTGATAGCCGAGGCGCAGCGCGCGTTTTTTGTCGTCCAGTACACTGGTATCGGCCAGGCCTCGGCCCTTGAGGACTTCCAGCAGGCCATTGGGCGTGATGTTGTCCAGGCCGGTCAGCTGCGGGTTGGCGCTGCCGCTGCGTAACAGTTTCAGGCTCTCGACTGCGCAGTTGTTGGAGATGAAGAAGTAGTTGCCGTCGTAGCTCCAGTGCATTTCGGCGGCGTGTTCGACGGTATCGTTGATCTCCTGGCGCGTGAGCTTCAACGGCACCGACGCCAGGCCGCGCAGCTCGGTCTTGGTGTACTCGTCAATGACCTGAGACAGCGGCAGCACGAACAGCCGCGACGGGTATTTGCCGATCAGGCCGTCCCAGCTCGACAGTTGCACGTCACCGACAAACGCGCGGTAGGACAACACCAGGTGCTGGTCCAGGTCCAGGCGGCAGTCCGGGCCCCGTGGCCGGCCGGGGGCGCAGATCACCAGGCGCAGCATGCTGTGGCCCCAGCGACTCACGAGGTTCTGGTTGGCTTCGGCCAGCAGGTAGTCGATTTCGTAGACCCGCTCGGGGTCGACCTGGCCCAGTGGAGTCTTGGCGAAGTCGTTGCCGGCGTTGAGGAAGGCGTAGGTTTTGGCACAGGTGTCCTTGGCGGGCGGCGCCCAGCCAAAGTGTTCCTTGTAATAGCGGTACAGCGAAGGCCGGCGGCAGGCATAGCTCGGGTCGAGGAGGAAGTACTCCATGTTGACGGCGACGAATTCCAGCGGGCTGGTGGTTTCGTAGATGTCCGGGCTGCGGGCGACCTGATGGTTGTTCTGTTCACGTTCGCCGCGACGGCCGACGTATTGCGGCCACCCGGCGAGGTCCAGCAGGCGTGGGTCATCGCTGAGGGTAAAGCGGCGGTCGTTCTGGCCCCGGCATTGATCGGGCAGGCCGATCAGGCCGGTGATGTTGTTCTGGCGGCTGCAACGCTGGATCAGCTTGCGGTCGGCGCTGGACCACAGGCGGGCACGGTCATAGATGTGGGTCAGTTCATGCAGCACGGTGGCGAGCATTTCCCGGCGCACGGTGCCGTGGGGGCGATTGGTTTTTTGCGTCGCGGCACTGCCGTCGGTAAGGCTTTCCAGCAAGTTGCTGTTGAGGTCCAGTTCGGACACCAGCGAAGCCTGGCCGTAGGCGTTCTCGGGCATCTTGTCGGTCCAGCCGACGTCGATGGTCCGGTCCAGTTGCTCGATGAAGCGCGGCGGCAACGCCTGCATCGCTTCATCCAGCAATGCCTGGCTCGCCTGCTGCTGGGCCGGGCTCAAGCCATCGGTCTTGAGCCGCAGTTGCAGGGCGGCCTGAGCCGCGCTGGCGCCCAGCAGCAAGGTGCCGGCCAGTAGCCAGGCGGCAATGCGCCTCACAGAGAGAGGATAGCTTCGGCGAGGACCTGGTCGCTGGCGTCGCGGGCTTCCGGCACGCGGGTTCGCAGGGTGTCGAAGGCGGCTTCCAGTTGAGCGCCACGAATCTCGCCATTGCTGGCGACGAAACTGGCGGCATCGTCGTGGGCTTCGCGTACGACTTTGGAGTCGCGGATGGACGTGGTGGTGTCCGAGGTGAAATCGATGGTACGGGCCGAGGCTCGGACGATGATGTTACTGGTGGCCTTCAGGGTTTGTGCCTGGGCAACACCGGCCAACAACAGCAGGCCGAGAGCGGCGGCGATCAGCGGGCTACGCATGGAATGACTCCGAAATACAAAGATGATTATTGGACGAGAATTGCTTGCGCCAGTTCAAGGTCACTGGCGTTAAGTTTTGGCTGGGTATGGCGCAGATAATCCAGCGCTGATTCCAGTCGGGCTCCCCGCCATTGGCCGTCAGTGGCAATGAAAGCGGCAGCGTCATCCTGGGCGGCCAGTATCAGTTTATGGTCGAACGGTGCGGAGGTCACTTTGCTGGTGGCATACGCACTGACAACGAGGCTCTGGGTGGACAGGTCAAAGGCCGGAGCTTGCGTGGACCAGCAGGTGCAAAACACTACGGGAGCGATCAACAGGCGGTATGAAAAAGCCATGGGACTCGACAACTGAAAACGAGCGCCAAGGCTAGCGCAATGCCCGGGCGAGAGCCAGCGCGGAGGGTTCGGGGAGCGCCTGGCGCCCCCTTTATCCCACCTGCGGTCAGATGGCCAGGATCGCCTGGGCCAGCTGCGCGTCAGTCGCGGTATTCAGTTGTGGAGCCTGTTGGCGGATCTGGGCCAGGGCGCTTTCCAGTTTTACGCCACGGATGGCGCCTTCGCTGGCAACGAAGCTGGCGGCGTCGTCACGGGCGGCACGTACGACCTTGTTGTCACGCAGGGAGGAAGTGGCATCGGAGGTGGCGTCTGAGGTGGCTTTCAGTGCGCCGACGATCGAATCCGTGGTCACGATCAGGCTGGAGGCGTTGGCATTGGCAGCCAGGGCCAACAGGGCTGCAGCGCTCAGCAGGTGAAGACGGGACATGGGGTGACTCCTGTAAATGAACGAAAGGGTGGCACAAAGCTACTGCTTGAGCAGCGAGACCATGGGCATCAGACGCCCGTTCTACAGGGTTCGCCACGTGGTAGCCGGATATTAGCCGCCGCTTATCTGTTCGGATAGCTTCCTGCGGTGATTACTCGCGCCAGAACGATTTGGCCAGCTCAGATGCCCGGTCGCCGTGACTGATACCCGCATCGGACAATTCCCGCGGATCCGGTTGAGCCAGCAGCCTGCGTGTGCGGGCCCATTGCCCCCAGCAGACGAGTGCTGCAGCGGTGCGCTTGAGTAGCTGTATCAACCGAGGGTGTTGCTGGTTTTTGGTATTCATGACGCGCGCCTTTCATGAGGTCCTGGAACACCATCTTGGGCTGGAGGGTGCTACCGGTACAGATACACGCGGGTTAAATTGTACTGCTTAATTGTTATATTTTTTAAACTGTATCGGTCTGTAGAAAGCCGACTGTTTCCGCCATTGAAAATCCAAATCCCAGAAACAGCAGAACCCGCCGCCGGTTACCCGGGGCGGGTTCTGCTTTAACAATTCGGAGTGCTGGCGGTGGACCCGGTGGGTCAGGGCCAGCGGACGCTAATTAGCGCCAGAACGGCTTGCTCAGCTCTTCGTAGCGTTGTGCTTCGCTGATACCGGCGTCAGCCAGCAGACGCGAATCCAGACGAGCCAGTTGATGGCGGCTGGAGATGCGGCGCTGCCACAACATCAGGTTGGCGAGAACGCGCAGAGGCAGGGAAGCCTGGGTGTTTACAGCTTTTTCTTCGAAGAACAGATCGGAACTGAGTGTACGTTCCATGATGACATCCTTCCGCTTGTGGCGGGATTAGGTAGTGGTTTAACTGGTGCCAATGATCCTCCTCCCAGGCAAGACTCTCTAGATACAGTTCACCTGTATTGTGAGGGGCCAGTTAACTGTTTATAGGGGCTGTACTGTACGAAATTGGGGCAACTGTACCTGTCGGCACTTTTATGGTG
Organism: Pseudomonas sp. D8002; assembly: GCF_013385695.1. Classification (NCBI taxonomy): domain Bacteria; kingdom Pseudomonadati; phylum Pseudomonadota; class Gammaproteobacteria; order Pseudomonadales; family Pseudomonadaceae; genus Pseudomonas; species Pseudomonas sp. D8002. Next base: position 8,871 of record NZ_JACAPM010000032.1, on the reverse strand, counting down.
CGTTTTAGGCGTTTATGGAGTTCGAGGTAGGATATTTCAGTAGGAAATGACCGGTACAGCAGTACAGTTTTTTATAAAAGTTGGGCTCGGAAGCTCGGGCTGATGAAACTGTGTTTGCATCAGCCCGAATCTGTATCAATCACGCCTTCAGCATATGCCCGGTTTCTTCCAGGTTGATGTGCCAACTCAGTGCTTCTCGCAGGATATGCGGGGTGTGCCCGCCCAGCACACAGGCTTGGGTGAAGTAGGTGTTCAGGGCATCGCGGTACGCCGGGTGCACACAGTTGTCGATGATGACCCGAGCCCGCTCCCGCGGCGCCAGGCCCCGCAGGTCCGCCAGGCCGACCTCGGTCACGAGGATGTCGACGTCATGCTCGGTATGGTCCACATGGCTGACCATTGGCACCACGCTGGAAATCGCGCCGGCCTTGGCAATCGACTTGGTGACAAAGATCGCCAGGTGCGCGTTGCGCGCGAAGTCGCCCGAGCCGCCAATTCCGTTCATCATCCGGGTGCCGCAGACGTGGGTGGAGTTGACGTTGCCATAGATGTCGAACTCCAGCGCGGTGTTAATGCCGATGATGCCCAGGCGCCGCACCACTTCCGGGTGATTGGAGATTTCCTGGGGCCGCAGCACCAATTTGTCTTTGTAGCGCTCCAGGTTGCCGAACACGTCGGCGTTGCGCCGTTCCGACAATGTGATCGAACTGCCTGAGGCAAAGCTCAGCTTGCCTGCGTCGATCAGGTCGAATGTGGAATCCTGGAGGACTTCCGAATACATCGTCAGGTCTTCGAAGGGCGACTCGATCAAACCGCACATCACCGCATTGGCAATGTTGCCGATGCCTGCCTGCAGCGGGCCGAGCTTGTTGGTCATGCGTCCGGCGTCGACTTCTTCTTTAAGGAAGTTGATCAGGTGATTGGCGATCGACTGGGTGTCGCTGTCGGGCGGCGTCACGGTGGAGGCCGAATCCGCCTGATTGGTGATGACGATCGCGACGATCTTTTCCGGCGGAATCGGAATCGCGGTGCTGCCGATACGGTCGTCCACGGCCACCAGCGGAATTGGCGTGCGGGTCGGGCGATAGCTCGGGATATAGATGTCGTGCAGGCCTTCCAGGTTCGGGTTATGCGCCATGTTGATCTCGACGATCACCTGCTTGGCGAAAATCGCGAAACTGGCGGAGTTACCCACGGAAGTGGTTGGCACAATGTGGCCTTGCTCGGTGATCGATACGGCTTCGATCACCGCGATGTCCGGTAGCTTGAGCTGATTGTTGCGCAGCTGCTCGACGGTTTCCGACAAATGCTGGTCGATAAACATCACCTCGCCGGCGTTGATCGCCTTGCGCAGGGTGCTATCTACCTGGAATGGCATGCGTCGCGACAGTACACCGGCTTCGGTCAGTTGCTTGTCCAGGTCGTTGCCCAGGCTGGCGCCGGTCATCAGGGTAATTTTCAGCGGTGATGTCTTGGCGCGTTCGGCCAAGGCGTGGGGCACGGCCTTGGCTTCACCGGCGCGGGTGAAGCCGCTCATGCCGACGGTCATGCCGTCCTGGATCAGTGCGGCAGCGTCAGCCGCGCTCATGACCTTGTTCAACAACGAAGGCAAGCGGATACGATCACGGTACATGGATTGTTATCTCGGGCTACGGAAGCAAGATGCGCAGTCTAGTGATTTCAAAAAATTTCGTCCCGCTACCATGGTCGAATGCCAGGCAGCGATTTAGAGCCTTTTGTCGGTTTTTACCGGTAATAAAAAACCCCAGCCTACTAAAGGCCAGGGTTTTGGGTATTGCGCTGGCGCAGTGTTTATTCGACGGCCTTGACCATGTCTTCGATGACCTTCTTGGCGTCGCCGAAGACCATCATGGTCTTGTCCAGGTAGAACAGTTCGTTGTCCAGGCCGGCATAGCCGCTGGCCATCGAGCGCTTGTTGACGATGATGGTCTTGGCCTTGAACGCTTCGAGGATCGGCATGCCCGCGATGGGCGACTTGGGATCGTTCTTGGCGGCCGGGTTGACCACGTCGTTGGCGCCTAGCACCAGCACCACGTCGGCCTGGCCGAACTCGGAGTTGATGTCTTCCATCTCGAACACCTGGTCGTAAGGCACTTCTGCCTCGGCCAGCAATACGTTCATGTGACCAGGCATACGGCCTGCAACCGGGTGGATCGCGTACTTCACGGTCACGCCGCGGTGGGTCAGCTTCTCGGTCAGCTCTTTCAGCGCATGTTGTGCCCGTGCCACCGCCAGGCCGTAGCCCGGTACGATGATTACGGTATCGGCGTTGGTCAGCAGGAAGGTTGCATCGTCAGCCGAGCCGGATTTCACCGGGCGCGCTTCTTTCGAGCCGGCCGGGCCGGCGGCGTCTGCCGTGTTGCCGAAACCGCCGAGCAGTACATTAAAGAAGGAGCGGTTCATCGCCTTGCACATGATGTACGACAGGATCGCACCGCTTGAACCCACCAGCGAACCGGCGATGATCAGCATCGAGTTGTTCAGCGAGAAGCCGATCCCCGCCGCAGCCCAGCCGGAGTAGCTGTTGAGCATCGAGACGACCACCGGCATGTCGGCGCCGCCAATCGGGATAATGATCAGCACGCCCAGCACGAACGCCAGGGCCAGCATCAATGCGAAGGCGCTGAGGTTGCCGGTGAACATGAAGGCCAGGCCCAGGCCCAGCGTCAACAGCCCCAGCACCAGGTTCAGCTTGTGCTGACCGCCGAACTGTACTGGTGCGCCCTGAAACAGGCGGAACTTGTACTTACCCGACAGCTTGCCGAAGGCGATGACCGAGCCGGAGAACGTAATTGCACCGATGGCTGCACCGAGGAACAACTCCAGGCGGTTACCGGCGGGGATCGAATCCCCCAGGTGTTTCACGATACCCAGCGACTGTGGTTCCACGACTGCGGCGATGGCGATAAACACTGCAGCCAGGCCGATCATGCTGTGCATGAACGCCACCAGCTCCGGCATCTTGGTCATTTCCACGCGCTTGGCCATGATCGAGCCGGCGGTGCCGCCGACCAGCAGGCCAACGATGACGTAGCCAATTCCGGCAGTGGCCAGCTCGGCGCCGAGCTTATAGATGAGGCCCACGGTGGTGAGCACTGCCAGCGCCATGCCGAGCATGCCGAACAGGTTGCCGCGCCGGGACGTCGTCGGGTGTGACAGGCCTTTAAGGGCCTGGATAAAGCAGATCGACGCGATCAGGTAGAGCGTCGTGACCAGATTCATGCTCATGACGATGGCGCCTCTTCTTTTGCTTTCGGGGCTTTCTTCTTGAACATCTCAAGCATCCTGCGGGTAACCAGGAAGCCACCGAACACGTTGACCGCCGCGAGGGCTACGGCCAGGGTGCCCATGGTCTTGCCCAGTGGTGTCACGGTGAGTGCGGCTGCCAGCATGGCGCCGACGATCACGATCGCCGAAATTGCGTTGGTCACGGCCATCAGCGGGGTGTGCAGGGCCGGGGTGACGTTCCAGACCACGTGATAACCGACATAAATCGCCAGCACGAAGATGATCAGGTTGTAGATACCGGGGGAAATAAGCTCTTCCATCGTCTGAATCCCTGCTTAGGCGTTTTTGCGGATGACTTGGCCGTCGCGGCACATCAGGCACGCGGCGACGATGTCGTCTTCGAGGTTGATTTCAAACTGCCCTTCCTTGGTGAAGACCAGCTTCAGGAAGTCCAGCAGGTTGCGTGCGTACAGCGCCGAGGCATCGGCGGCGACGGCGCCGGCCAGGTTGGTCGGGCCGCAGATGGTCACACCGTTTTCCACGACCACCTGGTCTGCCACGGTCAGCGGGCAGTTGCCGCCCTGGGCTGCGGCGAGGTCGATGACCACCGAGCCTGGCTTCATCTGAGCGACGGTCTCGGCGCTGAGCAGGGTCGGTGCCTTGCGGCCCGGAATCAGTGCGGTGGTGATGACGATGTCGGCTTGCTTGGCACGTTCATGCACGGCCAGGGCCTGGCGCTGCATCCAGCTTGTTGGCATTGGGCGCGCGTAACCGCCCACGCCAACCGCGCATTCACGTTCTTCATCAGTTTCGTATGGCACGTCGACGAACTTGGCGCCCAGGGATTCGATCTGTTCCTTTACCGCCGGACGCACGTCGGACGCTTCGATGACCGCACCCAGGCGTTTCGCGGTAGCGATCGCCTGCAGCCCTGCTACACCAGCTCCAAGAATCAGCACGCGAGCGGCTTTCACCGTACCGGCGGCGGTCATCAGCATTGGCATGAAGCGTGGGTAGTGATGGGCGGCGAGCAGTACAGCCTTGTAGCCGGCAATGTTTGCCTGGGAAGAAAGCACATCCAGGCTCTGCGCGCGGGAGGTGCGCGGCGCGGCCTCAAGGGCAAAGGCCGTGATGCCATGCTCGGCCAGTCGAGTGATGGTTTCGTTGCTGAACGGATTGAGCATGCCCACCAGCACTGCGCCGCTTTTGATCAGCGTCAGTTCGCTGTCAGTGGGGGCGACCACCTTGAGGATCAGCTCGGCGCCGAATGCATCACTGGCGCTGCCAATGGTTGCGCCCGCTGCTTCATAGGCACTGTCGACGACACTGGCATTGATGCCTGCCCCGCTTTGCACAGTGACCTTGTGGCCCTGGCCGATCAGCTTCTTGATGGTTTCCGGGGTGGCAGCCACCCGCGTTTCACCGGTCTGGGTTTCGAGAGGAACACCAATGTGCACGTCAAATCTCCTGCATGATCTTTTTGCTTTGATTTTTGTAAAAGGCCAGTGCGCCACGACAGGCGAATCTGGGCGGCCGATCAGCACGATCCCGCTGAAATACAGCGGGGCGCGGCATTTTGCAGGCGAACTTTACGGCCTTCAAGAGATTATGACGGGTGACGAAAAATTAACTACAAGTCACCCCGTGACCGATTGTCGCAATGGATAGATTAAATTCGTTTAAATACAGGAGATTAAAGAGTTTTTACCGAAATATCAGCGCTTCTCCATCGCCGACGTGAATGCTTGGGCATCGCTGCAATTTTATGGCTACAGGCCAATACCTACATGGCTTAAAGGCCATTTCAGGGTCAAAAGATGCGGTCTTCTAAATTGCGACATATATATACATATGTAGGTATTTTATTTTGTTGACTACAAAGTTAATAAATTGACGAAGACCCTTTAGATATTGGGGTTGTAACGATGCGACTGATCAATCAGCCAGTCTCTGAACGCATGCAGAGAAGCTGATTCGACCTTTCTCTCGGGAATCATCAGGTAGTAAGCCTTTGAGCTCGCCAGTACCTGAGGGCTGGCAATCACCAAGTGCCCATCGCTCAGTTCCCTTTGAATAAGGAACGGCGGTATCAGTGCAATGCCCATATCGTGCATGGCTGCCTGGGACAACATGGAGAATAGCTCGTAACGCGGGCCTGTCATGTCGCGGGGTATGTCCAGCTGTTGCGCGTTGAACCACTGGCGCCAGGCATAGGGTCGAGTGGTTTGTTGCAGCAGGGGCAGTTCGGCGATTTCGTGTGCAGTGAAGTGCGTGCGATCGCCCAGCAAGCGCGGGCTGCATACCGGGAGCGGGTTTTCTCCCATCAGTTTGTGGGATTCGGTACCGGACCAGTCGGCATCGCCAAAGTAGATTGCCGCGTCGAATTCGGTATCGGCGAACAGGAAAGGCCGTGTGCGGTTGGTCAGGTTGACGGTGACTTCGGGATGCTGGTGCTGAAAGTCCTTGAGGCGCGGGATCAGCCATTGGGTGCCGAAGGTCGGGACCACCGCCAGTTCAATAACGTTGGTGCCCTGCTGTCCCATGATCGAAAGGGTGTCGCGTTCCACGGCGTCAAGTTGCGTAGCCACCCGGCGACTGTAGGAAAGCCCTGCTTCTGTCAGTTTCACGCCCCGGCGCGAGCGTCGAAACAGCTCGACACTTAAAAACTCCTCAAGACTGGCGATTTGTCGGCAGATTGCGCCCTGGGTGATCGAAAGCTCCTGTGCCGCCTTGGTAAAGCTCTCGTGGCGGGCTGCAGCCTCGAAACTGACCAGCGCCGTGGTGCTGGGAATTTTTCTGCGCATGTACCGTGACCTCACAAGTAAAGAGCATCTATGCCGCTTTTGAATGTTACGGAGTGAGAAATTAGCACAAGGCTATGCAAAATCCTCGTTTGCCCTCCTCGCCTGCCCGGCCTAGGCTCCATGCACGACTTTTGATTTACTTCGCGAGGACTCACTCATGGGCGGTAAGGCAAGCTTCAACTGGATCGATCCACTGCTGCTGGATTCACAGCTCACCGAAGAAGAACGCATGGTGCGCGACAGTGCCGAACAGTTCGCCCAGGACAAGCTGGCGCCCCGTGTTCTCGAAGCCTTCCGCCATGAAAAGACTGACCCTGCGATCTTCCGCGAAATGGGTGAGACCGGCCTGCTGGGGGCGATGATTCCAGAGCAGTACGGTGGCAGTGGATTGAACTACGTCAGCTATGGCCTGATCGCTCGTGAAGTAGAGCGTGTGGACTCTGGCTACCGTTCGATGATGAGTGTGCAGTCCTCACTGGTGATGGTGCCTATCAATGAATTCGGTACCGAAGCGCAAAAGCAGAAATACCTGCCGAAGCTGGCCTCTGGTGAATGGATTGGCTGCTTTGGCCTGACCGAGCCTAACCATGGTTCCGACCCGGGCGCGATGATTACCCGCGCGCGCAAAGTGGATGGCGGCTACAGCCTCACTGGCAGCAAGATGTGGATTACCAACAGCCCGATTGCGGATGTGTTCGTGGTGTGGGGCAAGGACGATGCGGGCGACATTCGCGGCTTCGTGCTGGAAAAGGGTTGGAAAGGCCTGAGTGCTCCGGCGATCCACGGCAAGGTCGGATTGCGCGCCTCGATCACCGGTGAAATCGTCATGGATAACGTGTTTGTTCCTGAAGAGAACATCTTCCCGGATGTGCGTGGCCTGAAAGGACCGTTCACTTGCCTTAACTCGGCACGCTACGGGATCTCGTGGGGTGCCTTGGGGGCCGCGGAGTTCTGCTGGCATACCGCGCGTCAGTACACCCTTGATCGCCAGCAGTTCGGGCGGCCTTTGGCGGCTACTCAACTGATCCAGAAGAAGCTCGCAGACATGCAGACTGAAATCACCCTGGCGCTGCAAGGATGCCTGCGGTTGGGTCGTATGAAGGATGAGGGCACTGCGGCTGTGGAAATCACCTCGATCATGAAGCGTAACTCGTGTGGCAAGTCGCTCGACATTGCCCGGATGGCGCGTGACATGCTCGGTGGTAACGGCATCTCGGATGAGTTCGGCATTGCCCGCCACCTGGTCAACCTTGAAGTGGTGAATACCTATGAGGGTACTCACGACGTGCATGCATTGATCCTGGGGCGAGCGCAAACCGGTATTCAAGCGTTCTATTAATAGGAGAACGACCATGGGCGCGCTTTCGCACCTGCGGGTACTGGATTTGTCGCGAGTGCTGGCGGGCCCTTGGGCCGGGCAGATACTTGCAGACCTTGGCGCTGAAGTGATCAAGGTCGAGCGGCCCGGGAATGGCGACGACACTCGTGCCTGGGGGCCACCCTTCCTCAAGGATGCGTATGGGGAAAACACCACTGAGGCGGCGTATTACCTGTCTGCCAATCGCAACAAGGAATCGGTGACGATCGACTTCACGCGGCCGGAGGGCCAGAAGCTGGTGCGTGACCTGGCGGCGAAGTCCGACATTCTGATCGAGAACTTCAAGGTAGGCGGCTTGGCGGCCTATGGGTTGGACTATGAGTCGCTCAAGGAGATCAATCCGGAGTTGATCTACTGCTCGATTACCGGGTTTGGTCAGACCGGGCCCTATGCGACGCGGGCGGGCTACGACTTCATGATCCAGGGGCTTGGCGGGCTGATGAGCCTGACTGGCCGCCCGGAGGGTGAAGACGGCGCCGGGCCGGTTAAGGTTGGAGTGGCGCTGACGGATATTCTTACGGGGCTTTACTCGACAGTTGCGATCCTGGCGGCCATGGCTCACCGGGATCATGATGGTGGCGGCCAGCATATCGATATGGCGTTGCTGGATGTGCAGGTGGCTTGTCTGGCTAATCAGGCGATGAACTACCTGACGACGGGCGTCTCTCCAAAGCGCCTGGGTAACGCTCATCCGAATATCGTTCCCTATCAGGATTTTCCTACGGCGGATGGCGACTTCATTCTTACTGTGGGTAATGATGGGCAGTTCCGCAAATTTGCCGAAGTGGCTGGGCAGCCCCAGTGGGCGGATGATCCTAGGTTTGCTACTAATAAGCTGCGAGTGGCTAACAGGGCGGTGCTGATTCCGTTGATCCGTCAGGCTACCGTGTTCAAGAGCACGGCTGAATGGGTAGTTCAGCTGGAGCGAGTAGGTGTGCCTTGCGGCCCGATCAATGACCTGGCGCAGGTGTTTGCCGATCCTCAGGTAAAAGCGCGCGGGTTGGCGATGCAGTTGCCTCATGCGTTGGCTGGTACTGTGCCCCAGGTGGCAAGTCCTATGCGCCTGTCCAAGACGCCTGTTGAATACCGCAGCGCACCTCCGCTGTTGGGTGAGCATACCCATCAGGTGCTGCAGCAAGTGCTGGGTTTGACGCCAGCGAATGTGTCGGCTTTGAGGGAGGCCGGGGTCATCTGAAGCTTCTCTTCTATATAGAGGGTTGTTGAGGCTCTCTATATGGAGGGAAGTTGGTCGGTTTTTAGCCAGAAATGCCTATTTGATAGAAAAGCTGAATTAAGGGTTGACGGCAGATTCTGGAAGTCTATAATTCGCCCCACTTCCGGCGCAGTCGAAACGGAAAACTCCTTGGTAAACAATGAGTTATGTAGGTTTCGACAACGAGTTGCTTCAGATCATCGAGGCCCAGAAGGAGTTAGTAAGGC